>JADFPD010000118.1 GCA_022562475.1 Chloroflexota bacterium
GCATTCTTATCCCCCGCCTGGTCGACTCCTTTGGCTGGAGCTATGGCGCCGTGGGAATGGGGTTCGCCATCCAGTGGATCGTGTCCGGGATGTTTGGCCCTCCCGCCGGCTGGCTGGGCGACCGGTACGGTGTCCGTTGGACCATGAGATTGGGCGCGGTCTTGTTCATCGTCGGCATGGTGCTCACTGGATTCATGCGCGAGCTATGGCAGTTCTACTTGTTCTTTGGCGTGATCCTGAGCGCCGCGATGGGTATCTTCCAGGTCCCCCTCACCGCTGCCGTCACCCTATGGTTCCGCAAGCGCCTGGGCACTGGCATGGGGTTGCTCCAGGGGTCGCAAGGTATCGGCCCATTGGTCGCGGTGCCCGTGATGCTAGTGATCATCCACTTGTTTGGTGGCGGAATCGACGGATTGCGGGCTGCGTTTTGGATCCCCGGCATCGTGGGCGGAGCAATAATCTTGTTCATGGTCCGCTTTTTCTACAACGAGCCTGCCCAGATCGGTGTGCGGGCCCTGGGCGCGCCAGATGACGAGCCGATTCAGGCAGTGCAAACAGGAGAGGTCGCCAAGGTCCGCACCAAAGTGTTCCTCAAGCAGGCCCAGCGGACGGGCGCTTTTTGGAACCTGATCGGGATCCATTTCTGGGGCTGTGCCGGGCACGCCATAATCTTGGTTTACCTGGTTGCCATGGCCGAAGACGAAGGCGTCTCCGCCGGGCTTGCCGCCGGCGCCTTTGTGACCCTTTCGGTCAGCAGCTCCATAACTCGTTTCGCGGTGCCCGTGATCGCGGATAGGATGGGGAGCAAGCCGGCTATGGCCGGCTGTTTCTTCCTACAGGTTGCGCCCATCTTCCTGCTGTTCTTCGCTCAGGACGCGTGGCATTTCTACCTGTTCGCCGTACTCTTCGGCATCGGGTTCGGAGGCGAGATGAGCGCGTTCCCAATCATCAACCGCCAGTACTATGGTAGCGGCCCCATCGGCACCACCTACGGATATCAGATGATGGGCGCCGGCGTGGGGATGGCAACCGGAGCCCTGATCGGCGGTCAACTGCGGGACATAACCGGCAACTTCGACGCCACCATGGGACTCTCTTTGGCTTTGAGCATGGTCGGGGTGATCAGCATCATTTTGCTGCCCACCACCAAGAAAGAGCTGCTGCCCGACTGGGAGGACCAGTTGCCCGAAGGCTCTCGACGGGCGCCGGCCCACATTCACTCGGGCGGCGATTAATCAGATCGTTTCCGGCATCCCTTTGTTCGCCCCGGCTTCCCCTCTTGTTACCGTGCCTCCGGCTATGTGCTAAACTCCGTTATCGAGTCTAGAGATGCTCGAATCGCCGGAATCGGCGGATAAATTGGAAGGTGTGATAATGCTTGACCTGGTCATTAAAGGCGGACAGGTTGTAACGCCCATGGGAGTCGGTGAATGGGACGTTGCGATTCAAGGCGAAAAGATCGCCGCGGTGGCTGCACCGGGCGCACTGCCCGATGAGGCCGGCCGTGTGATCGACGCAACCGGCATGGTGGTGGTTCCCGGTGGTATCGAGCCCCATGCCCACATCTCCGCGCCAATAATGGGTCACGGCGACCTCAAAACAGCCCCTCCGGACGAGGTGAGCCGCGCCGCGCTGATCGGCGGAACCACCATGTTGATGGACTTCGCCATCCAGTACCCCGGCATCGATATCCCTCAGGCGATTCAAGAGAGGACAGAGGTCTGGCAGGGTAATTCCTACGCCGATTACGCCCATCATCTGATGCTTTTGGGCGCCATTCCCCCCGAGATACTGGGCACGCTGCACGAAGCAGTGGAGGAAGGCTTCCCCAGCATCAAGATCTTCACCACCAATATCCGCCCTCCCGCCACCTCCGGCGAACCGCGCATGGTTGGCACGGGCCACCTCCATGACCTGATGGAGGAGGTCCAGCGGATCAATGCCATGCTGCTGGTCCACTCGGAAGACGACGACATGGTGCAGCACATGTACCAGAAGTTGGCCCGGGAAGAACGGACCGAGTGGTACAACATGCACCTGGTCCACAGCGCCGAGTCGGAGGATGTTTCCTTCCGGCGGGTGCTTCGTGTTGCTGAATGGACCGGCGCCCCGGTCTACTTCGTCCACGTGAGCGCCACCCAGGGACTGCAGGCCATCTTGGAGGCGCGGTCCAACGGGCGGCCGGTCTTCGGCGAGACCCTCCACAATTATTGCTGCTTCAGTTCCGACAATTACAAAGAAGAGAACGGCATGAAGTACCACACCTACCCGTCGTTGAAATCGGAAGAAGACCGCCAGTCCCTCTGGGACGGTATCGTGAATAACGGCCTCAGCACCATGGCCACCGACGAATATTGTACGTCTTGGGAGACCAAGATCGCAGGCCGGACGGTGTCCGACGTGACCGGAGGCCACAACGGGGCCGAAGCCCGCATGGGTGTGACCTACAGCGAGGGGGTCTCCCGCCGCGGCATGTCTCTACAAAGGTTCGTGGACGTTACTTCCGCCAACGCGGCCAAGATCATGGGCCTCTATCCCCGCAAGGGTGTCTTGGCCCCCGGCAGTGACGCCGATATCACGCTGATCGACACCAGCTTCAAGCGCAAGCTGACCATGGACGACTTCCACATCACCGACTACAGCATCTGGGAAGGTTTCGAGGCCGACGGCTGGCCGGTAACCACTATCCTCCGTGGCAACGTGGTGGTGGATAACCGGGAGTTCAAAGCCGCCCCCGGCAGCGGCCGGTTCATACCAAGAAAGGTGGACGCCGCGGTAACCAACCGCCCCATAGCCTAGCGCCGCCGGCACAGCCGGGTTTACATGGGCGTGTATGTAGTCGAAGATGTTGCCTACGGTTGATTTAGTCTTGGCTAGGAGAGATTAATGGCCCGGATCAGGTTGGTGCCTATGGAGGAGTTGACTCCGAGGCTCCGTGAGATCGCGAAGGAGGCGGAGGCCCATAAGCTGAACCCGGCCATCTTCCAGGCGGCGGGAAACCTGCCCGAGGCCTACGAAGCCTTCTGGGATTTCTACGGCCCGCTCAAGCTGGAAGGACTGCTGGAACAGAGGCTGAAGGAGTTGGTCCGGCTCAAGATTGCAGACTTGAACGACTGCGCCACTTGAAGGCTGGGCAGGGCTGTGCCGGCGGTGCAGCAGGGCATGACCGAAGAGATGATAGCCAGTCTGGCCGACGTAGAGACTGCGGACATCACGGACCGTGAGAAGTTGGCGGTCCGGTTCGCCCAGCGCATGGCCACCGACCACCACAGCATGGACGACGATTTCTTCGAACTGCTCCGGGCCGAATTCACCGACCCAGAGATCTTCGAATTGGGTATGATAACCGGGCAATTCATCGGATACGGCAGACTGATCTCTATACTCGACCTGGAAAACCCCGACCAACCGGCGCCACAGGAGGCATCAAAATGACCACATCCGGAAACGAAACCGAGGCCATGCGGGAGCGGATCCGCAAGATGATTCCCGAGGGCGGGAAAGACGGCCCCACCCAGGGCGTGAACCACATAGCTGTGTTCGCCAAGGACTTGGAAGCGACGGCCAAGTTCTATGAAGAGATCATGGACATGCCTGTCGTAAGCGTTGCCCCAAACCGGGATTCGGAGGAGTCGACCCACATGAATGTGGCGATCGGAAATGGGATGCGCCTTTCCTTCTTTGACTTCCCCCACGTGCCACGCCTACAAAAGAAGGCGCCCGAAGGCGTGGGCAACGTCATGCATATCGCCCTTCCAATCGCCAGGAACATCTTTACGGAGATCAAAGCGCGTTGTGACCGCAACAAGGTCAAATACCAAGAAGGTGGCGGGGCGATCTACATCAAAGACCCCAACGGCCTGGCCATCGAGTTGATGCCTTACGATTAGGCGGCGCGATTGGAATCTGGCGGAGAGGTGATCAAGGAGCGGTCGTTAGACCGCTCCTTTCGTTTGTTTTCCGGACTGCATGGCCTGCGGTTATCGGGCCTGGCCGGCGAATCGGCCTTTTTGAAATACGGCCGGTGAGATGCCGAAATGGTTTTTGAACGCACTCGAGAAATGGGTCCGGCTATTAAAACCGACCCGGCGCGCCACCTGTTCGACCGGCGGTCCCCCAAATCGGCGTAGAAGGTCCGCCGCTTTTCGCATTCGAATATCGTGAAGGAAATTTATGGGTGTTGTCCCGAATGCTTCCCGGAAACGCTCGGCAAAAACGGACCTGCTCATCAGCGCCTCGTCTGCCAGCGAATCGACTGTGTGCGCCGCCTCGGGGTGTTCGAAAATAGCGTCGACCGCCGTGGCAAGATTGGGGTCCTCCAGACCGGGCAGCCAAGGCAACCGTCCGTCCGATTGCTCGGAGAGGTACCGTAATAGATACACGATGCATTGGGTCATGAGTGCCCTCGTGAGTGTCACACTTCCCTCGGTCGCGCCGCTCTGCTCAGCGAGTATCCCTTCAAATGCGCTTCTAACCTGTGGGTATCCATATAGGTCTGCGACGATCACCTCATCCAAACGCCGGAACAACCCCAAGGAATCGCCGTAGGTAATGTTTACCATCCCGCAGGCGACGTGGAATCCCGCTGAACCGGGAGCCCCAGCGATCACGTGAGCGACTGGGTCGCCGATCGGTGGAAACTCGACCGTCCTCTCCGACTGCAGATCAGTCCCGCATTCCAGGGTGTGCTTGGCATCGCGGGGAACCACGGCCAGTGAGAACTGCTTCATGGGATAGGTCCTACCGTCCGGCACGCGAAGAACACCGCTTCCTTGCATGACAAAGTGGAACATGACGTTTGGCGGGCCTGGCAGGTTCAATTGCCATCCAGAACTGACAAGACACGTGGCGAAGGGATCAGATTGGATGTCCACGTAATCGAGCAGCTTGTCTAGGAGCATGGGCAGGGTCCCTTATTGGATCTTCGGCGCCAAAGAATCAGGACGCCGGCAGACGTTTCTCAGACCAATTCGAACGTAGGTCAGCCTAGTATAGCTGTATGGGTAGCGCGGAGAGCCAAAGGTTCTTCCAAAACAACGCTAAACCAAAGAGTGAGGAAATCATGGATTTCAACAAACAGGACACCGCAATAGTTATCACAGACCCGCAAAACGACTTTCTTAGCCCCGACGGCGTGACTTGGGGCCTGGTGGGGGCCAGCGTGGAGGCGAATGGTACAGTAGGTCATATCGAAGACCTGTTCCGCGCCGCCAAAGAGAAGGGCTACAATGTTTTCGTCTCGCCCCATTACTATTACCCCACGGACCAGGGTTGGCAGTTCCGCGGAACACTTGAAAGCCTGATGCATGAGATTGGGATGTTCGGTCGCCAGGGAGCGCTAACGACCGAAGGCTTTTCAGGCTCGGGCGCCGACTGGTTGGAGCAGTACAAGCCCTTCATAGAGGATGGAAAGACAATCGTGGCCAGTCCTCACAAGGTGTACGGGCCTGAGACCAACGACCTGATACTCCAACTCCGGAAGCGGGGCATATCCAAGGTAATCTTGGGCGGCATGTCGGCGAATCTTTGCACCGAGTCCCACATGCGCGAACTGCTGGAACAGGGTTTCGACGTCACGGTGGTGGCGGACGCAACTGCCGCTGCCGTACACCCGGAGCTGGGGGACGGCAACCAGAGCGCGCTGACCAATTTCCGTTACATTGCCAACGCTGTCGTGACCACGGAGGAAGCTGTTTCGGCGATGTGATAGACGCCGGATCCAAAGCTAAACATCGGCAAGCAACAAGGGCGTCCCGTTCGATTGGGACGCCCTTTACGTGTTGCCGGATAAGGTCATTTCCCGCTCTTCCTGACCTTCCGTGGAAGAATGTCGAAGGACCACACTAGCCAATCAAATGGCTGAATTTTCTATCCGGAGGCGGTGGTTCGACGGGCTCACCACGAACGGACGGTAGCCACGAACGGAGGGTAACCACGAATGGACGGTAACCACGAACGGACGGATTGGAACCGGGTAACGTTCAACGGATCCGTTCGTCCTGAGCCCCGTCGAAGGATGCGAATAAGTCATGATTATGGTGGAAAGCAGCCTCAACCCAAACGGTGGTTCGACGGGCTCACCACGAACGGTGGCCATGTTGCACTCAACATTCCGTTCGTCCTTGTATCTTACCGGGACGTAACAGGGACCACTCTGATGCCAACCGGTGGTTTGATAGGCTCACCATCTGCGAACCAAGAAGCCCGCGCATTCCGCAAACCCTATCCGGGAAAGACCTTTTTTCGGTCTAGGATCCTAGCCAGTTCCGCTATCCCTTCATGGATTGTTGTCACGGATGGGTGGCCGAAGCAGAGCCGCACGAAGTTCGAGCCTTCGCCGGACGGCGAGAATTGCGAGCCGTTGTAGTAGCTGACCCCTTCATCGAAGACCTCTTCTTGGACCGCGGCCAAGTCGGTCCCCTCGGGGAACTTCACCCAGACGTATAGCCCGCCCTGGGGAACTGTCCAGGTTACGGAGCTGCCGAAATTCTCTCCCAGGGCCGCCACCATGGCGTCCCGTTTCGCCGCCAATGCCCGGTTCTGCTCCTCGATGTGGCGGTCGATTCCTCCCTTCATGTACTCGGCGATGGTCAGAGCGGTGAACTGGCTCACCGCGCCACCCGACTTGAAGCTCCAGGCCCGTCCGATAACTTCTTTGGGTGCCACCAGATAACCCATGCGCATGCCGGGGGCGATTATCTTGGAGAACGACCCCACGTAGATCACCCGGCCCGTGTCGTCCAGGGAGTGGAACGAGGTTACGTCCTCGCCCTCGAACCGAAGATCGGCGTAGCAGTCGTCTTCGAAGACCGGGATGCCGTGCTTGCCGGTGACTTCCAGCACCTGCTTGCGGCGTTCCAGGGTCATGGTCCACCCCAATGGGTTCTGGAACATCGGGATTGTATAAAGGTATTTGACCTTCTTGCCCTTGGCCGTCTGTTCGGTGATGACCGAGTCCAAGTCCTCGGGAATGATTCCGTCGTCGTCGCATCTAATGCCCACCACGTCGGCGCCATACCGCCGCATCTGGTTCAATGTGCCCAGGTATACGAACTCCTCGGTCAGGGCGACATCGCCGGGGTCGGTGAGGGCCTGGATCACGATGCCCACCGCCTCGCCCGAACCGGAGGTCAGCACCACGTCGTCGGCGGAAACTTTCATGTTGCGTTGGCGGGCCAATTTCTCGGCCACCAGCCTTCTGAGCTCCGGGTCCCCTGCGGCGGTGGAGTAGTAAGCCAGGTCCCGGCCCTCCCGCTCAAACCCGCTTCTGACCGACTCGATCAAATCTTCCAGAGGCAGGGATTCCGGGTCCGGGTAGGCCACGGCGAAGTCGTACTTGGCGTGGCGGACCGAGCCCGGAGCGGAGTTTTGGGACCCCGCCGAGAAAAAGTTATCGTAATTGAACTGATCGGCCATGGTGTACCTCGTTTTGTTGTGGTGGGATGTTGGGGGAGGGGAATCCCCCTTGATTTCCCTTTGCGAAAGGGGAGATGGTTTGCTTTTGATGAGCCGCTACAATCCGAATGTATCCCCCCTTAATTAAAGGGGGATAGGGGAATTTTAGCGCACTCCGTGACAAACCGTTTCCCTTACCGCAATGAGATTCTTCGCTTCGCTCAGAATGACAGTCCTGGGTCCGGTCAGTACAACCCCTCATCGCTGAAAAACGGCTTGTCGGCATCGGGGTTGGTCTGGCCCAAGAGGCGGTCGGTATTGAGCAGGCAGGCCCGGTTCCAGAGGACCAGTATGGCGCGGTCCACGAGGTTCTGGGGCAGGCTTATCCGGCGCCCGTGCTTGACGGCCAACCAGGCGCCGTGGCCGATGGCGAAATATTCCTCCATAAAGGGGGTCGGCTCGGCTTCGGCGGAGGCCGCTTCCAGTATCTTGACGGGGGTGTCGGCGCAGGACATCTTCGGGTCTTCTTCCGCCATCTTGAGGAAACCGGCCTGGGTTTCCAGGTCCATCGGCTCAGGCATAAAGCGAATACCGGCGGCGGGCGATGATTATGGAATGCTTCAAGGGCCTAAAAACTCCCTATCGATTCTATAAAAACAACCTTGGCGGAGACCTTACGGCTCCGCCAAGGATAGGTTACCACTGAATTGACCGGCACCGGTTGGCGCCGCACGATCAGAGATTGAGTTGGGGCACCAAGTAACCGGACTGCTTCTTGTAGATCTGCAGGCGGCTGCGTTGGGTGTCCGCCACCATCAGACGGTTGTTGGCCGTGTCCCATTCCACTGCGGTGGGCTGGGCGAACGTCCATTCCGGCTCAGTGCTCTGGACTTCCCGGCGGCGCTTGGCGTAGTCGTCGTTGGCGTCGACGGTCAGCTGGGCCCAAGACGACAGCTTTTGGGCGTCGCCGGCCAGAGAGGTCAGGAACTGGCCTTCCGGGGTGAAGATGTGGACCCGGCCCTTGTCCCATTGGTTCTTGCTCCAGTCGCAGACATAGATGTCGCCATCGGAGTCGACGGCCACGTCCGTGGGGTAGTTCAGGTCGCCGCGTTTGTTGCCGGGCCGCCCGATCTGGGCCTCGAACTTGCCATCGGCCGAGAACTTCTGAACGCGGTGGTTCTTGAAGTCGGCGACGTAGACCTTGCCGTCTTGGTCAACGGTGATACCCCAGGGAGAGTCCAACTGGCCTTCGGTCACGCCATGGGAGCCGAAGGAACTGATGAAAGTGCCGTCACTCTTGAACATCCGCACCTTGTGGCTACGGCTGTCGGAGACATAGATCGTGCCGTCGGGCGCGATTGCAATCCCCGAAGCACCGTTGGGCTCGCTGTCGCCGGGTTGGACGGTGTCGAAAGAGCGGACGAAATCGCCGTCTTTCTCGAAAACAGATACTCTGTTCAACCACTCGTCGGTGACCAAAACCTGGCCTTCGCTGTTGGTCGCGATGCCGGCGGGCCAGATAAACTGTCCTTCGTTGTTGCCGTATCGGCTAAATTCACCCACGAATTCTTCTTCGCCCCATTCGGCGCCTATGGTGAGCTTGGTGATCCGCTGGCCCACGCCGGTGCGGTTCCAGCCAACGTTGCTGATGCTCTCACTGCCCCGGTTGGCCACGTACACCATGCCATCGGGACCGAACGTCATGGACACGGGCGTGTTGAATCCCATTCCGGACTGGGCGCCGCGGCCAACGTTGTGGCTGTAGTCGTAGGTCCGTCCTGCCACTGTTTCCGTAAGCATTATTCTCCTCCGTATGTTGATGCCCGGCGCAACGGCATTTCATTCTAACGTTCGCCGGAGCATCTGAATTACGGGCGGCGCATG
>JADFPD010000022.1 GCA_022562475.1 Chloroflexota bacterium
CGCCGGAAGCATCCTGGTCTGGATCGGCATCCTGGCGCTTTATGTAGAGGCTTCGGACCAGGGAGTTGCGACATTCTCGCTTGAGGGCTTGGCCCAACTGGCCGAGAACGGGCAATTCGATAGCAAATTCCAGACATTGGTGTTCCCGTTGTTCATGGTGGGATTCGGTGTTCTGGCCGGCCTCTGGCCGTTCCATACCTGGTCGCCCGATGGCCACGTGGCTGCACCCACCGCGGTAAGCATGCTCCACGCGGGGGTGCTGATGAAACTGGGGGCCTACGGCATCATCCGTGTCGGCATGTTCCTGTTGCCCGAGGGGGCCGACAACTGGATGCCGGTGTTGATCACTTTAGGCACCATAAACGTCCTCTACGGCGCGGTGTCGGCAATGTCCCAGAACGACCTGAAATACATCATCGGATATTCCAGCGTTAGCCATATGGGCTACGTGCTGATGGGCATCGCCACGCTCGATAATATCGGCGTGGGCGGCGCGGTCTTGCAGATGTTTTCCCACGGCATCATGACGGCCCTCATGTTCCTTCTGGTCGGCGCCGTCTACGACCGCACCCACACTCGGGACATATCAGTCTTGAACGGGTTGGCCAGCCGGATGCCGGTGAACAGTTTCTTCTTCGCCATCGCTGGTCTGGCCTCTTTGGGCTTGCCGGGCCTGAGCGGGTTCATCGCCGAGTTTATGGTATTCACCGGGGCGTTCCGTACCTATCTGCCATTGGCGGTCCTGGCCGTCGTCGGCGCGGCGCTAACGGCGGTCTATATCCTGCGCCTATTGGCGCGGACCTTCATGGGTGAGCCGGACGAACGGTGGGCGGACTTGCGCGACGCCAGCCCGGTTGAGATTTCCGTGGGTGGCGCATTTGTCGGAATCCTATTCTTCGTCGGAATCTGGCCCGACCCGATATTGCGGGTGATCAACGTGGGCGTCCAGACGATACCGGGAGTGTAGCCGCCAGTGAACGGCCTAACGGACAATCTTGGCCTCTTGACACCTGAGTTCGCTCTGGCGGGCTTGGCGTTCTTGGTCTTCACCGTGGACCTGTTCCTGCCCGAAGGCCGGAAGGGATACCTGGCGTGGCTTTCCATAGCCGGTCTATTGGCCTTGATCGTGTTGTCCCTGGTCATGCTGTGGGACGAAGAAGAATCCCTCTACAACGGCCTTTTGGCGGTGGACGATTTCGCCCTCTTCTTCAAGGTCTTCTTCATGGGAATGGGCGTGTTCATCATCCTCAGTTCCATGGACTTTGTGGAGCACCGCCTTAAGCACCAGGGCGAATTCTACGGGCTGCTGCTGTTTTCCCTCTTGGGCATGAACGTGATGGCCCAGTCCCGGGAGTTGCTCACTGCCTACATCGCTTTGGAACTGCTTAGTTTCTGCCTCTATGTATTGGCGGCCTACTCCAAGGACAGCGCCAAGTCCAATGAGAGCGCCCTAAAGTACATCATCGTCGGTGCGGTTTCTTCGGCCATCCTCCTTTATGGCGTGAGCATGGTCTACAGCACCCTGGGCGTGACCAAGTTTGAAGATATCGCCATCGGACTGGCTTCGGCCTCCGCGGTGGCCCCGGCGCTCTGGGTCGGTGTCGGACTGATCCTGGTGGGGCTGATGTTCAAGGTCTCCGCCGTGCCCTTCCACATGTGGGCCCCCGACGTCTACGAAGGCGCGCCCTACCCGGTGACGGCCTATCTGGCCATCGGCTCAAAGGCCGCGGCGTTCGCCCTGATCCTCCGCTTGGTTGCGGAGGGCTTCGTCCCCGCGGCGGAGCGTTGGGAGCAATGGCAGTTGGTCTTCGCCGTATTGGCCGCCGTCACCATGTTGGTGGGCAACCTGGTGGCCCTGGCCCAAAAGAACCTGAAACGGCTGATGGCCTATTCCAGCATCGGGCACGCCGGGTTCTTATTGGCTGGCATAACCGCCCTGTCAACCACTTCGGACCTGGCCTCCAACGGCGTGATGTTCTACCTGGTGGGATACTCCATAACCAACCTGGTGGTCTTCGCGGCCATAATCTCCTTCTTCAACATGACCGGCAAGGAGATGATCGCCGATCTGGGCGGTCTGGCGGACAGCCAGCCGTTCTTGTCCGCGTGTCTTGGAATGGGCCTGTTCTCTTTGGCGGGGCTGCCCATTTTCGTCGGATTCACCATGAAGTTTTATCTGTTTACGGCGGTTGCGGCCGAGGGATTCCTCTGGCTGGCCAGTTTGGCCGTCTTCAGCAGCCTGATCTCTCTGTACTACTATCTGCAGGTCCTGCGCCAGGTCTACATCGAGCCTACGCCGGCCGGCGACGGCGGTGGAGACCTGTTGGCCGAGCACCCCGCGTTGACCCGGCGTCCCTCTCTATCGCTGCTGACAGTGTTGGGCTCCGGCGTCGTGGCCCTGATCTGGTTGGGCGTTTATCCCCGGCCGCTGATCGACGTTATCGAGGCTGCCAGCCGCGCCGTCATGAACTAATGATGGGGTTTTTCAGGCACGAAGGCTGTGGGTGATATAGGAGGTCTGATATAATTACCCATCTCCTGAATAGCCCATACATCAGGCGTGATATTCCCATATCTAAGGCTAACTACAGATGATAATCGCGGTGATCGGCAGCAGCAATCCGTCAACCAAAGAGCATGTGGACATGGCGGAAGAGGTCGGCCGTGAATTGGCCCGCCGGGACGTTATGGTTGTTTGCGGCGGACTCAGTGGGATCATGGAAGCTGTCTGCCGCGGCGCCAAGTCCGAGGGGGGCACCACCATCGGCATCCTGCCGGGCCGGGCGGCGGCCGAAGCCAATAGCTACGTGGACATCCCCATCGTCACCAGCATGGGCTACGCCAGGAACGTTATCGTGGTCCACACCGGCGAGGCGGTGATCGCCATCGGCGGGGCCTTTGGGACCCTTTCGGAGATCGGCCACGCCCTCGGTGACGGCATCCCCGTGATCGGCCTGAAGACCTGGCCATTGAGCACCAATGGCGACGGCATCGACATCGTCGGCGCCATCATCCAGGCCGAAAGCCCCGCCGACGCCGTGGATAAAGCCTTGGCCGCCGCGGCCGCCAACAACCATCGTTAATCCCAAACACTGATTGCCACAAAAGGTCGTAATGAGCAGCGCTAGCAGCGGCGTGACCATCAGCTCGGTCCGGGGCCGGGAGATACTAGACTCCAGAGGCAACCCCACCGTCGAAGCCGAAGTCGTTCTATCGACGGGCCTGGCGGCCCACGCCGCGGTCCCGTCCGGGGCGAGCACGGGCAGCTACGAAGCCCTGGAGCTCCGGGACCGGGACCCATCCCGGTTCAACGGCAACGGTGTTCTGAAGGCCGTGGCCAACGTGAATGACACCATCGGCCCGTGGCTGACCGGCCGCTCTCCCATGGACCAGGCCGCCATCGACGCCGGTCTGAACGAACTGGACGGCACATCCGATAAGAGCAACCTGGGGGCCAACGCCGTTCTGGCCGTGTCCTTGGCGGTGGCCAAGGCCGCCGCTGGTGTGAGCAGCCCCAACGGCTCGCTCTGGCGCTATCTAGCCGCGGGCCGCCAGGTCACGCTGCCGGTCCCGATGTTTAACATACTGAACGGCGGCAAGCACGCTTCCAACTCGGCGGACATCCAAGAGTTCATGGTCATGCCGGTGGGGCTGAACAGTTTTTCCGACGCCCTCCGTGCCGGAGCAGAGATATACCATTCGCTGAAGACCCTACTCGGCGCCGACGGCCACAACACCAACGTGGGCGATGAAGGTGGATTCGCCCCCAGTCTACCTTCGAACCGGGACGCCCTCGAGATGGTCTTGAAGGCGGTGGAAAAGGCGGGCTACAAACCAGGCAAAGATGTGTACATCGCCTTGGACGTCGCCGCCACCGAACTCTTCGATGAAGGTGACGGTCTGTACGTTCTGGAGCGTGAGGGCGCCAGCCTCACCTCCGGCGAGATGGTGAAGTTGTATCAAGAGTGGGCCGGCGAATACCCCATCGTGTCCATCGAAGACGGCCTCTCCGAAGACGACTGGGCAGGTTGGACCAGTCTGCACGGCCTCCTCGGCGGCTCAACCCAGATACTGGGCGACGACCTGCTGGTCACCAACATCACGCGCATCCAGCGGAGCATCGATGAGAAGTCCAGTAACGCGGTGCTGCTGAAACCCAATCAGATCGGCTCCCTCTCCGAGACCCTGGCCGCGCTGGAGATGGCCCGGGAGGCCGGCTGGGGCGCCGTCATGAGCCACCGTTCCGGGGAAACCGAAGACACCACCATCGCCGACCTGGCGGTGGCCTGGGACGTGCGCCAGATCAAGACCGGCGCCCCAGCCCGGTCGGAGCGAGTGGCCAAGTACAACCGTCTCTTGCACATCGAGTCCGAATTGGGTGACAAGGCCCGTTACGCCGGAGAATCTGCCTTCGATTACCTGGGCCGTTCTTAGCCCTGTTTCAAGCTGAAGCCAGGCCACTGCCCTCGGATTCCGATGTATATATGCCAATAGGGCCAAAATTCTCTTTCCATCGGCTCCGGCAGCGGGTATCATGAACCCGGAATTTCTGGCTAATGGACATAACGTCGCGATGACCGGTTTTTCTGATTCGCGAATAATATTTAAGAAACCGGAGGTGGAGCATGGTCACTAGGATCGGAATCAACGGTTTTGGCCGAATCGGGAGGTTGGTGCTGCGGGCCAACGAGAGCCGCAATGCCGGGAATGTTGAGGTGGCTGCCGTCAACGATCTGACCGACGCGGAGACCAATGCCCACCTGCTGAAGTATGACACCAATTACGGGCGCTACCCTGGAACGGTGGAGGCAAACAATGGCGACCTGGTCGTTGACGGCCGAAGCATCAAGGTATTCTCGGAAAGAGACCCGGCCCAGATCCCCTGGTCTGAGATGGGCGTGGACCTGGTTATCGAGTCCACCGGCCTCTTCACCGACGCCGACAAGGCTGCCGGCCACCTGAAGGGCGGCGCTAGAAAAGTGATCATCTCAGCGCCGGCCAAGGGCGAGGACCTGACCCTGGTGATGGGAGTGAACGATGACATGTACGACGCTGATAAACACAACATCGTCTCCAATGCCTCCTGCACCACCAACTGTTTCGCCACCATGGTCAAGGTGCTTCACGACAGCTTCGGCATCGAGCACGGCCTGATGTCGACCATCCATTCCTACACCAACGACCAAGCGATCTTGGACCAGCGCCACAGCGACCTGCGGCGCGCCAGAGCGGCGGCCGAAAATATCATTCCCACCAGCACCGGCGCGGCCCGGGCGGTGGGCCTGGTCCTGCCGGAACTGAACGGCAAGCTCAACGGCGTGGCCTTCCGGGTGCCCACCGCCACCGGCTCCATCACCGACTTCACCGCCATGGTTTCCAGGGACGTGACCATCGAGGAGATCAACGAGGCCTACATCAAGGCGTCTGAGGGCCGGATGAAGGGCATATTGGAATACAGCGACGAGCCTCTGGTCAGCTCCGACTACAAGGGCAATCCGCATAGCTGCATCATCGACGGTCTGTCCACCATGGTCATGGAAAAAAGGATGGTCAAGGTCATGGGCTGGTACGACAACGAGTGGGGTTACTCGTGCCGCACCGCCGACCTGGCCGCGATGATGTCCGAAAAAGGCATCTAGATATACGGGTCCGTCCGTAAGTTCAGACGGGGCTTTTAAGAGCTCTATTAGAATTTGGAAAGTCCCTCGGCCCCCATTCTCTTGGGGACGGGGGGCTTTTTTATACACGGAATATCCAGGAGCCCCAATATAATGATTATCATCGATAAGCTGGATCACATCCCATACCTGTCGGTGGCGTTGAGGACTGGCTTTGGCCTTTAAGACTCATCATTTCCTGACTTTTGGCGGACACGTCTCTTGGGTTTTCTACGTGTTGCTGGTCATCCTGGTCGTGGCCCTTGCGCTACGGCTGAACGGCGTCAATTGGGACCAGGGCTTCGCATTCCACCCAGACGAACGGGATATCTACATGCGCTCCGGGTGCATGTACGAACTGCTGACTGACGCGCCCGGCGCCAAAGACTGCGGTTACCTCAGGGGCGAGCCCGACGCCCAGCCGGGCCTGCCGGGCATAGGCACGCTGCTCGACAAAGACCGCAGCCCTCTGAACCCCCATTGGTTCCCGTTGGGCAGCATCCTGATCTACGTGATGGTTTTCTTCCGCTCTATCGCGGAACTATTCACCGACTTAAACGCGCTGGACATGCGCTATTTCGGCCGGCCGTTGTCCGCCCTGGCCGATGTCGGGACCGTGGCCATGGTCTTCGTATTGGGCCGGAAGTTCTATGGCAACGGGGTGGGCCTGCTGGCGGCCGGCTTCACTGCGCTATCCGTGATCCACATCCAAAATAGCCATTTCTTCCGTCCCGAGACCTTCTCCGTGCTCTTCACCCTCGCCAGTTTCTGGGCCATGTGGCGGATGCTGGAACGCAAACAGTTGCGAGACTCGGTAATCCTGGGCCTGATGCTGGGCTTGGCCATCGCGCCCAAGGTGAGCCTACTCCCGATCTTGGCGCCCATGTTCCTGATCTATTGGTACCGTGTCTTGGACGAGGTGGACGGCCGTTGGTCTGAGATAACCCCGGAACTGGTGCAACGCATCTACAGCCACGCCGCCCTGGCTGGGCTGGTGGCGGCGGGGGTTTTCTTCGTCTCGGCTCCCTACGCTATCTTGGACGTCGGCGCGTTCGTGGGGGACCTGGCCGCGCAGACCCGCATGGCCCGGAACGCCGGACTGTGGCCATTCACCATCCAGTACATCGACACGCCTGCGTTTATCTACCAGATCCAGCAGTCGTCGGTCTGGGGTCTGGGCCTACCTCTGGGAGTCGTTGCTTGGGCATCCATACCGTTCACCGCGGCGGTGGCCGCCTTCAGCAAGACGACCCGGCGCTCAGACTTGTTCCTGCTTGCTTGGGTGGTGCCTGGATTCATATTCTTGGAGACCTTCGAGGTCCACTTCCTGCGGTACGTATTCCCGCTCATGCCGATCATGATCATCATGGGGTCCAGGATGCTGCTCTGGATGGTTTCCGCCTACCGTCCTCTGCAGGTCCACCTGGTGTACCGCCGCGGAGACCCGGCCCGTTTCCTGCCAGCAATCGCGATCGCCGTGGTGGTCCTCGTTGTGGCGGCCACCGGGTTTTACGCCCTGGCGTTCCAGAAGGTCTATGCCGGAGACCACCCGGCGGTCACGGCATCGGAATGGATCAATGCCAACGTGCCCCGGGGAACGGCCATCGTCAGCGACAACCACTGGGACGAGTTCGTGCCCAACCTTTATTCCTATGACGTCTGGCAGTTCCCGGTCTATGAGGCCGACACCCTGGAGAAGATGAACACCCTGGCTGGGAAACTGGCCTCGTCGGAATATGTGGTCTTTTACAGCAGCCGCCCCTACGCCAGCGCCGCCCGCGACCCGGAACGGTTCCCCTTCAGCAATCAGTATTACCAAGGTCTGTTCAATGGCCGGTTGGGATACGAGCTCGACCGTGAATTCACCAATTATCCCGAACTGCTGGGCGTGGCATTCCGCGACGACGCCATCGGCCGGGCCGGCCTGGAACGGCCCGAGCCTTTGAATCCCGGAGACAGCCCTCGGATCAGCTTGGACCTGGGCTATGCCGACGACAACGTCGTGGGGTATGACCACCCGCGGGTGCTGTTATTTAAGAACACGGCCCACCTGACCGAGGGCGTTATTCGGGTCCGGTTAAAGATCAGACCTCAGGCGGCTGATGACCGTGCGGTGGGACTGTTGCTCTCGCCAAATGACTTGACCGCCCAGCAGGAAGGCGGGACGTTCTCCGACATCGTGGACCGGGATGGTTGGACCAACGACCTGCCCGTGCTCGCTTGGCTGTTGGTGGTGGAGTTGGTCTACCTGGCGGCGTTGCCGTTCACCATGTTTATCTTCCGGCCTCTCCCCGACCGTGGGATCATATTGGCCCGAATCTTCGGACTGCTGGCGGTCGGCTATATCGCCTGGATCGTCGTCTCGTTGGGGTGGATGGAATTCTCCCGGTGGGCGGTCTACTTCGGCCTCGCAGTCATGGCGGGGTTATCGTTGACCACACTGGCGCTCAAATGGCAGGAGATAACGGGCTTTCTCAGGGAGCATTGGCGGTTGTTGCTCTTTGGCGAAGCCCTTTTCCTGGTTGCGTTCCTGGGGTTTGTCCTATTGCGCTATGCCAACCCAGACCTTTGGCACCCGTTCCGGGGTGGCGAGAAACCCATGGAACTGGCCTATCTTACCGCGGTGGTCCGTTCCACGACCCTGCCGCCCTTCGACCCCTGGTTCGCCGGCGGTTTTCTGAACTACTACTACTGGGGATATTTCGTGGTCTCCGGCATAATCCGGGTCACCGGCATCCTGCCCACAACCGCCTTCAACCTGGCCGTGCCAATGTTCTTCGCACTGACCATCACCGGGGCGTACACGTTGGTTTACAACCTGGCTGAAGGAGTACGGCAGCGCCGGGCATCCAGCCTCTCGATCTCCGTGCCCGGGATCGGCGTTCTTTCGCCCCTGACTTTGGGGGAAGAGCGGGCCCCATGGAGGCGGTGGGTCTGGAGTCCCGTCGGCGCGGGGGTGATCGCGGGGCTATTCACCGCAGTGGCCGGTAACTTGGACGGCATGGTGCAGATGGTCCAAAACTCCTGGCACAGAGTGGTGGACGGCACCCCTTTCCCGGCGTTCGATTTCTGGCGCAGCAGCCGTATGTTGCCCAATATGGAGAATATCGACCCCAACCCACTGGCTTTCTGGGTGCCGGCAAAGGTGGCTGGATTTTCGGACGTGTCCTTCCACATCACCGAGTTTCCCTTCTTCACCTTTTTGTTCGCCGACCTCCACGCCCACATGATGGTGATTCCATTTACCCTGCTGGTGATCGGTCTTGGGCTGAACCTGGTGGTGGGACTGAGGGACGGCGGTTGGGTCTGGACCATCGTGTCTGCGGCGGCCTTGGCCCTGGGTCTGGGCTCGCTCTGGGTGGTGAATAGCTGGGACTTCCCAACCTACCTTATTCTCACCGTTAGCCTGCTGTCGTTGGCGGTGTACTTCACCGATGGCGCCCGGACCGAGAAGTTGGCTCTGTTGGCGGTGCTGGTGGTTGGGGTGGTGGCGGTGAGCATACTGGCGTTCTTGCCCTTCCATCTGACCTACGAGACCTTCAACAGCGGCCTGGACGTATCCAAGTGGCGGACCCCGGTGGACCGCTTCCTTGGCATCCACGGACTCTTCTTATTCGTCATTGGGTCGTTCCTGCTCTATCAGGCCCGCGGCACGCTGAAAGATCTGGTCTGGAGCTTTAGGTCCCGCGATCGCCAGACCACGGCGCCGGAAATCGGCTGGCTAAGGGTCAGCGTGGTAGCCGGCGTCTTGGCCGCGGCCTTCTTCGCGGCCGCCGGTTTCTGGAACGTGACGTTGCTCCTTGTCTTTTTGACGCTGGCGGGGATAGTTGCCTGGGGGATATTTGCCTCTAAGAACGAAGAGCGCCCCTACGAAGTCGTTCCGTTGGTCCTATTGGTCCTCGCCCTATTCATCGGCATCGGGGTGGACCTCGTCCGGGTTGAGGGCGACATCGGCAGAATGAACACATTCTTCAAGTATTATTTGGAGATCTGGGTGCTGCTCAGCATAGTCTCAGCCTACATGTTGTGGCACTTGGGGGCTTCCGGGTTCCTACGGCCGAAAATCGGATTACGGTCGGGCGTCTGGATGCTGGTGCTGGCGCTACTCATCGGCTCCAGCTTTGTCTACACGGCCTTGGGCAGCCGGGCTCGAATATCCGACCGGTTCACCGACGGCCCATCGACACTGGACGGCACGGCTTACATGGCAGCGGCGCTCCACCAAGAGCAGGAACAGACTTTGGAGCTCAAATGGGACTTGGAGGCCATCCGATGGGTCCAAGACAACGTGGTGGGCTCTCCGGTCATCTTGGAGGCCCATCTGAGTCAATACCGGTGGGGAGCCCGCTTCGCGAGCTACACCGGGCTGCCCACGGTAATTGGCTGGCCGTGGCACCAGATACAACAGCGAGCGGCCTATTCCTTCGCCATCACGGACAGAGCGCAGGACGTGAGGGAGATGTACGAAACCACCAATGAGGAACGGGCGCTGGAGTTGCTGCGCCTGTACCGGGTGAAATACGTGGTGGTGGGCGACTTGGAACGGATCACCTACGTCGGCGATGGCCTGGACAAGTTTGAAAGCCTGGGCAAAAAAGTGTTCGAAAACCAGGGTACGGCCATCTATGAAGCCCGCTGGAACTGAAAAAACGGTCGATCCGGCGCAGTTTAAAGGGTTGTCAAGGCTTCTGGCAGGCGGATTTGCGCGACGATTGGCTTCGATTTGACATAAGGGCAATATTTGGTTAAAGTATAAAAACTTTCTCAAAACATTTTTATACGAATGAGAATGTCCGAATACGGAGAGGCGCGGTTCCCACGCTGATCCGCCAAGGAGGCATCTGCTTAGAAAGTAGAAGCCATTAAAAATAAGACGGGTATACGGTCCTTGTGACAGAAGTGTCAGGACCGCCGTGGAAGGCGTTTACCGGGTGGACTGACAGTATCCCGGTCGGCCCTCCTCCGATCGGTTGACCAGCTAAGAAGTGTTGTGTGTGGTGTTTGGGTTTCTTAGCAATGCCGTTGGAGGAGGGCCGACGCTATTTCGGGCGAATTTTCTGCCGCCCGGCTTAGGCCTTGGGGTCCCACTGGGGGTAGGACCCTAATACTCGCAGCATGCTGATCGGCTGAGACAGGGCTGCCAGCGCCTCTTTCATGGGAGACTCTTCTCGGTGTCCGGCGCAATCCATCAGGAATATGTACTCGCCCAGACTCTGTTTGGTGGGCCGGGATTCAATCTTGAAAAGGTTGATGTCCCTTTTGGCGAATTCGGCCAAGGCCCGGAAGAGTAGCCCCGGCTCGTCGTCCTCGAACCAAAAGGCCATGGACGTCTTGTCCCGTCCGGTCGGAGCATGGTCCGCGAGTGACAGCACCGCGAACCGGGTCACGTTGGCCGCCACATCCTGGATCCCATGGTCCAGAACTTCCACGTCGTTCAATTCGGATGCCCGGCGCGGGGCTATCGCCGCCGCCGGCACCGGACTGGCTAATGAGTCCGATACCGCCAGTACCGTACTGAGGGAAGCCATCTGTTCGGCCTGGGGATAGTTCTTTTCAAGATATATCCGGCACTGGGCCAATGCCTGTGGATGAGAGTAAATCACCTTGATATCGGACGGCACGGTCCCAGGTTTAGCCATCAGGTAATGGTCGATGGGCACCACAACTTCCCCTTTTATGAACAAACTCGGCTGGCTGATCAGCAGGTCCAGCGTGGAGTTCACAGAGCCTTCCAGGCTGTTTTCGATGGGCACGACACCCTCTTCCAATTCCCTCGAAGCAACCGCTTCGCCCACGGCATTGATCGTTGGGTAGGGGCGGAGTTCAGCCGAGGAGTCGTAGAGGATAGAGGCTTCTTCGGTGTAGGTGCCGGACGGACCCAGGAATCCCAAAGTTGGGGCCATGGCTACACCCCAGTTAGGATGTCGTAGAGGATCTGCTCGTTGCCCTCCGGAGTGACGGCCACCAACTCGTCTTCGGGGTCCACCACCGACCGGCCCGTGGGCAGAGTCGCCCCGCTTTTCTTGACCATCAGCGTTATGAAGCTGTTTGGCGGAAGCTCGATCTCGCTCAGGCGCTTGCCGATTATGTTGGAATCGGCTGGGATGGAAACGCTGACCAGTTCCATGCCTGGGACCCGCAGGTTCATCAGATGCACCAGAGGCCGTCCTGGAACCCCTTCCTCCAGGCTGGCCAGCACGAGGTGGGTGGAGTTGACCACCACATCGACGCCGATCTCATGGAAGATGGGCTCGTTCTTGGGGTCCTTGATTAGGGCCATGGTCCGGGGAACTTGAAAGATGTGCTTGGTCATCTGCGAGACAACGAGATTGGTAGCGTCGTTCCCCGTCAGACTCACTACGACGTCGGCCCGGGCGATGCCGGCCCGTTTCAGGGTAATCTCGTCTGTGCCGTCGCCCAACAGAGCTACGCTGCCCAATTCCTCCTTGAGGAGCTGGAAGCGTGCGGGGTTTTTCTCCACGACCACCACCTCATGCCCTCCGGCGATCAGCGCCTTGGACAGATGGTAACCGGCCTCGCTGCAACCAACGATCACTACGTACATCAGGCGATAACTGCGTGCATCTAGCCCCCTCGGACTATCCCTGTATGGCCTGGCGGACATCCTGTAGCAGGCCGAATGAATAGCCTACCACTTCCAGGCCGAGGGCTGCATACATGACTTGAAGTTGGGGGCTCCCAAGATGACAGACCACCTTGGGGACGTTGAATATGTGCTTGGCGATCTGGGCGACCAGGATGTTCTGATGGTCGTCGGCGGACATCGCCAGGAAAACGTCGGCATGGTCGATGCCGCCTTCCTGCAGGTAGTCCTGCATCATGGGCTCCGCGGTGAGGACGACCCGGACTCCGGGGTGGGTGGCCACGCTTTCGAGACAGTCCCGCTCGCCGCCCAGCACCGTTATCTCGTTGCCGTCCCCGGCGAGATCGGCCACCAGGCTGGCGCTGAGCCGGTTACAACCGTATATCAAAACCCTCATGGTCTAGTCTCTGGGGAAGAAGGGCGATGGGGCCTTTTCCCGCCAGAACATCACCTGGCACGAAGCGTTGTGGAATATGTAAGACGCCGTGGTGCCCAGTGTGCAGGACCCGAACCGGCGGTTGTAGGGAACGCCCACGATCAGCAGGTCCATGAACCGGTCTTCGGATTCCAGCACCACCGCGGGGCCGGCCTGTCTTGCCCGCAAGAACCGGGCTTGAAGTCCTTTGTACTTCTCTTCGGAGGCGATGGCCTCGATGCGGGCCAGGATCTCTTCGCCTTTGTTGATATCCTCGGAAATCTCAGATTCCAACGACAGTTCCAGCGGGACCTCTATCACATAGACCGCGTGGAGCTCCGTTTTGGATTCCCGCGCCATCTGGCACGCCCACCGAAAGGTGCGTTCACTGTATGGCTTGCCGTTGACCGGCACCAAGAGCCTTTTTGCGTCCAATCGCATAGCCGAGCACCGTCCTGATTTGGTGACATAGGCTCAACCACGGAGGTATTGCCGATACCGTGGCCAATAATCAATGGCAGATTATACGAGCAGCGTCCACCCAATACAATAAGATTTTCGTGAATCTAGGACGGCGTCGGAAACAGGCATTGCAAGCCCTGCTCTCCGGCCGTGGGTTGTGGTCTGAAAACGGTATTTCCAGATGGATTCAATTTTGGGCAAAGGTGTCGACTAGGTCAAGCCATTGGCGCAAGAGTATGCAGAGTGGTCCCGGCGCGTCATGACATCTAAGGTTTCGGAATCAGGCGCCGTTACGGTGGGAGTGGCGCGTGTTCGAAGCCGGTTCGAGATGGCGGGCTATTTCCGAAATCTTGCCCAAATTTTCATTCGTGGCCGCCACGATCAACACGTCGCCAGCCTTGATCTCTTCATCTTTGGCCGGGTGAAGGAAGGAGGTCCGGCCGCGTCGTATGGCCAGGACCGATATTCCATGACGGTCGGCTGTACCGGCGAGACCCGCTTCTTCCAGGGTATGGCCCAGCATCTCTTCGGGCGGCCGCAACTTGCTGATGCCGAAGTCGGGCACTATGGGCATGTAATCGATGACCCCGGTCTCAAAACCGACGTGGGCGGTGCGCCGGGCGCTTTCCGCCTCCGGATAGACCACCCGGTCCACGCCGATACGTTCCAGCGTGGAGCCGTGCAGTTCGTTGGCCGCGCGGGCGATGATGAAGGGGACTCCGATGCTCTTGAGCAGCACGGAGACCAGGATACTGGCCTGGATGTTTTCGCTGCCCAAGGACACGGCGCACACATCGTATTCAGCAACGTCCAACTCTTTCAGGATCGACTCATTGGTGGCATCGGCACGCACCGCGTAGGTGGACCGGTCCAACTGGGCTTGGACCTTGGCTTCATCAACGTCGATGGCCAGAACGTCATGACCGCTCTGGAAGAGCTCCTGGGCCAGGGTGGACCCGAACCTTCCGAGCCCGATTACGCAGACTTGTTTTTTCACGGCATCAATTCCCTTTTGATCGCATCATCCTATTTTAACGCTTTCTTGGGCAAAACGGTACACCTCGGTATCGTCTTCGGGCGCCAACGCGAGGGCTAATGCCACCGGACCCAGCCGGCCAACGTACATCAGCATCATGAACAGGACCTTCGAGGCTAGACCCATGTCCGGAATTATGCCCGTCGAGGCTCCGGTGGTGCCGAAGGCGGAAACTGTGTCGAAGATGATGTCTATGAACGGGATATCGGGTTCAAGTGTGGTCAATACTGTCGCCGAAACCACGATGAACGCAAATCCGAGAACGGCGACGGTGAGAGCCCGGTGCAGTTGCGACTGGTGAATCTCCCGGCCAAAGGCCTCGGCGTGTGGGCGGCCCCGCAGGGAGGAGATCACAGCCGCCATCAAGACCGCGAACGTGGCGACCTTGATGCCGCCGGCCACTGAACCGGCTGCGCCGCCGATGAACATCAGTCCGGAGAAAGTGGACTTGGTGACATCTTTGACCTCGCCGAAGTCCATGATCGTGAAGCCGGCCGTACGGCCGCTGACCGAGCTGAAGATGGCGCCCATGATCTTGTCTATCCAACTGAAATTGCCCATGGTTTCGGAGTTGGCGAACTCCGCCAGATAAAGCACTCCCGCGCCCAGCACCCACAGTAGGATGCTGGTTACCAAGACCAACTTGGTTTCCAACGAGAAACGGGAGATCCGGCGTTTGCGGGAAACGTCTACCACTAAGACCCAGCCCAGACCTCCCAGAATCATCAGGACAGTCATGGTGATCAGCAGACCGGGGTCGGAGACGAAGCGGGCGACATTGCTTCCTCCGGGCACCTCCGGGACGATGTTGAAGCCGGCGTTGTTGAAAGAAGAAACCGAGAGGAATATCGAATGCCAAAGGGACTGCAGGTTGCCCAGTCCGTCGAGACCTTGGGTCTGCGCGAAGATCACGGCGGCTCCCAGCGCATACACCAAGAACACCACCCCGACCACGGTACGGCCGATATGGCGTAATCCTCCCATCTGGCCCACGCCCACCGTGTCCCGCATCAGCCCGCGGGTCAGTATCCGCTCTTGGAGGGTCGACCGTTGGCCGATCAACAGCAAGATAAATGTGCTCACCACCATGAATCCCAACCCACCGACCAAGATCAATAGAAATATGATGGCCTGGCCGAAGCTGGACCAATAGGTGCTGGTATCCACCACGGTGTGTCCGGTAACCGTCACCGCTGAGACCGAGGTGAAGAACGCGGTCTCCATGGTGGTGAACCCGGCGCCGTTATGCGCTATGGGCAGGGTCAGCAGACCTCCTCCAACCAGGATCAATAGCGCAAAGCCTGAGAGAAGGATAGAGGTGGTGCCGAACCGCGGCCGGTTTACTCTGGGCGCGTCTACATCGGCGACCGTGGGCGATAATTCCCGCCGTCTCCGAAGCCGGATTATGTTGTCGATCGGCCTGCGCGGGCGTCTAGATGCCATGTTCAGGGCCTGTTAGCCGGACCGGCAGACGGCCGCCGCCGGATACCGGAACAGCGAATGGGGACCGGCAAAGTAAAGACGCATTCGGCATCTGACAAACGAGGGAAATCTGTGGGAAGACGTGTGGGAAAAACGTGAGGGAAGGGCCTCCAGAGGAAGCGCCAAAACGGCTGAAACCGTATAGCCGAACCGTATTTTCAAGAAGAATTTATGGGGCATTAGGATTTTAGGATTCGCCCATTCTTGTGTCAATGAACCCAGCGGGCCTATTCCATTGAAATCATGCAACCGGCACCGTCTGATTTCGTGACTAGAACAGCTTGTATGCTAATATGATTGTCACGAGAAACGTCGGCCATGAAACGGAATCTGCCGGCGCCCCCGACTTGAGGAGACCATAGATGACCAGCAGCCCACGGCAGGTCGAATTGGCTTTCGACCCCGCCGCGATCGACCGCAAATGGCAGGCACGTTGGGAGCAGGACGGCCTGCATAAAGTATCCGACGACGACCCCCGCCCCAAATGGTACGAGATGACCATGTATCCGTATCCGTCGGGCGACCTCCACATAGGCCACTGGTACGCCATGGCTCCGGCGGATGCCCACGCTCGATTCCGCAGGATGCAGGGCTACAATGTGCTCCATCCCATCGGGTTCGACGCCTTTGGCCTTCCTGCTGAGAACGCGGCCATCAGCCGTGGCATCCATCCTTACGAATGGACCATGGGCAACATCGAGAATATGCGCCGGCAGCTGCGTTCCCTCGGGGCCATCTACGACTGGGACCGGGAAGTGATCACCTGCCTGCCCGAGTATTACCGGTGGAACCAGTGGTTCTTCCTGAGATTCTTCGAAAAGGGCCTGGCCTACCGGGCCGAAGCCCCCGTCGTCTGGTGCCCGTCCTGTCAAACGGTGCTGGCCAACGAACAGGTGGTGAACGGGACCTGCGAACGCTGCGGCACGGAGATCACCCGCCGCGACCTGGAGCAGTGGTTCTTCAAGATAACCGAGTACGCCGACCGTCTCCTGGATTTCTCAGGCCTTGAAGAATGGCCGGAGAAGATCCTGACCATGCAGCAGAACTGGATCGGCCGCAGCGAGGGCGTCGAGATAGCTTTCGATATTTCCGCCGCTGGATTGGAAGAGAAGGAGATACCGACCTTCACCACCCGCATCGACACCTTATTCGGGGTGACATTCATCGTCTTGGCCCCCGAACATCCCTTGGTCCCTGGGCTGACGACCGCCGAGAACCGTGAGGCTGTTGACGAGTACATCAGCAAGGCCCGTCAGACCTCTGAGATCGAGCGCCTCTCCGCCGATAAAGAGAAGACTGGTGTGTTCACCGGCAGTTACGCGGTGAACCGGCTGAACGGAGAGCGTGTCCCGGTGTATATCGGCGATTACGTGCTCACAACCTACGGGACCGGCGCCGTCATGGGCGTTCCGGCCCACGACGCCCGGGACTTCATCTTCGCCCGAAAGTACAAGCTGCCCATCCGCATCGTGATCGCGCCCATCGAGTGGGACGGAAAAGAGCTTTCCGACGCCTATCTGGGCGACGGTTTCATGACCAACTCCGGGGCCTACGATGGGATGACCAACGACGAAGGCAAGTCGGCTATCGCGGCCGACCTGGAGAAGAGGGGCTGGGGAGGCAGAACAGTCTCGTACCGCATGCGTGACTGGCTGATCTCAAGACAGCGGTATTGGGGCACTCCCATACCCATGGTCTATTGCGACTCTTGCGGGGTGGTCCCGGTGCCCGAAGCGGACCTGCCGGTGCTGCTGCCCGAGGATGCCGCATTCAAGCCCACCGGCGAGTCGCCTTTGGCCACCAACCATGACTTTGTCCATACCCAGTGTCCCAAGTGCGGCGAAGACGCCCGCCGGGAGACCGACACCATGGACACATTCATGGACTCGTCTTGGTACATGATGCGCTACTTGGACCCCCATAATTCGGACGACCCAGCCGATGCCAAGCTGCTCAAGCGGTGGATGACGGTAGACCAGTACACCGGAGGGGCCGAGCACGCGGTGATGCACCTGCTGTACTCCCGTTTCTTCACCAAGGGCATGCACGACATGGGTCTGATCGACTATGACGAGCCCTTCTTGAGGCTCTTCAACCAGGGGGTGATCCTGGGCGCGGACCACGAGAAGATGAGCAAGAGCCGGGGAAACGTGGTCAACCCGGATGATTTCGTCGGCCAGCTTGGTGCCGATGCGGTGCGCTGTTTCCTGATGTTCATCGGACCGTGGGACCAAGGCGGGCCCTGGAGCGATGTGGGCATCAATGGGACCGCCCGGTGGCTGAACCGGGTCTGGGAAATCGCTGTCCGCGACGCTGATTCTTTGGACGATACTCCGGTGGACACGGACGCGGTGCGGGACACCAACCGCCTGCTGCACCAGACCATCCGCAAATGCCACAACGACCTGGACCGGTTCAAGTTCAACACGGCCATCGCCTCCCTCATGGAATTTACCAACCACCTTAACCGGGCGTGGACCGACGCCAGCGTTGATACCAAGACTTGGCGGGAGTGCACTGAAAAACTGCTGCTTCTACTCGCCCCCATGGCCCCCCATATGACAGAGGAACTTTGGGAGAAGAACGGCCACCCCTACAGCATCCATCAACAGGGCTTCCCCACTTGGGACGATGACCTGGCGGCCGAAGAAGTCATCACGTTGATCCTCCAGGTCAATGGCAAGGTGCGGGACAAGATCGAAGTATCCGCGGGCATCGAAGAGACCGAAGCCCGGGCTTTGGCGCTGGCCAGCCCCAGAATCCAAAGCTACGTTGCAGGAAAGTCGGTGGCCAAGACGGTCTATGTTCCGGGCCGCTTGGTCAATGTGGTGGTCAAATAGCTCCAGCGCTATCCGTTGTCTTATCCAGTTTCCTACTTCAGCCCAGCCGGTCCGGATATGAATGTCGAAGACATCTATCGTCAGTTTACCAATGGCGACAACAGCGAGGCCGTTAGGGCCGGCTGGGTCGAACGCTATCTCGAATCGCCCATAACTTTCTGGTGTTCCCTGCACGCCCCGGCCGACGCCAAAGACCCGATGAACGATTTCCAGCAGCACATCTTCGACATCGGTAATACCCATCAGGACCGGGTCAACGACCAGCTCTATCCCGGTGGCATCCAGGAGTTCTTCACCACCGAGGAAGAAGGGTTTCGCCGTTCCTTGGAGATCATGTCGGGAGGCGGGACGTTCATCAAGAACATGCCTCTGGTCTGCTGGCCCCAGGGCCTTACCGGACGCCCGGACGTTCTGGAACGGGTGGACGGCTTGCCTTCGGTCTTCGGCGATTTCAGTTACCGAGTGGTCGAGATCAAGTCGGCCCGCAGGCTGCGGGAGTCCCAGATTCTACAGGGAGCGCTTTACAACCGGGTGCTGGGATTGGTCCAAGGTTACGAACCCTTGGAATTTCAGATGGTCAACGGTGATATGGACGTGATTCCGGTGACCATGGCGGAGGTTGACCACCGGCTGGACGAAGTGCTGGCCGAGGTTAGAGAAATAATCCATGGCAAGCGGGTCGATTTCTGTTACGGCGTTGCCGGTTGGCCGTGGACATCGTTCGTCGACAGCCAGGCCGTTGCGGCCAACGACGTGTCTTTGATAACCGGTGTCGGCGCCTCGGTCCGCACCAATTTGGTGGCAGCGGGTTACGCGACGCTTGAGAGCATCGCCAAGGCCAACGAGACCGAACTGGTTAGCGTCAGGCGCATCGGAGCGGCCACCGCCAGAAAGATGGTGGTGTCGGCCCAGGCGATACAAGGGCAGAAACCGCTGCCGCGGGGCGAGTTGGGGGAGATACGCCGGGGCAAGACCGAGGTTTTCTTCGACTTTGAGGGCGCTCAGGACCAGAGTGAAGGCGATGGCTTGGAGATGGTGAACTACCTCATCGGCGCGGTGTACCGGACGCCTGGGCGCGAGGGCGAGTATACGGCGTTCTTCGCCGATACTTTCGATAAAGAAGACGATAATCTGAACGATTTTCTAGAGTGGGCCGGCTCCTTGGACGACCCCATCTTCTACCATTGGCACCACTACGAACGCACCCATCTTACGAAGATGGTCGAGCGCTACGGGGTCGATCCCCAGTTGGCGGCGGTGGTTTTGGAGCGTATGGAAGACCTTTCGCCTTGGGCCACCAAGGGATACGCCTTCCCTGCCTATGGAGAGGGGCTCAAGGCCATCGCCAAATGCCTGGGATTCCGGTGGCAGCAGGATGATGTGACCGGTGTTGGGTCAATGGACCTCTATATGAAATTTGTTGAGTCCGGGGGCAACGACAACATCTCCAAGGAAAAGATCCTCATCTACAACGAGGACGATTGTTTTGCTACCATGCATATCTACGATTGGGTCATGGCCCAACAGGGGTGACCCCGTCAGTAACCCAGAATTACTGCGATTGCGCAGTTTAGAGTAACGAATAAATGACAACCAGAGGCGGTAATCACGGACAGGGAACCTTCTACGGAGTCGGAGTCGGCCCTGGCGACCCGGAACTGTTGACCATCAAGGCCCAGCGAACGCTGCAGAGTGTGGCGGTCATCTGCTTCACCCAATTGGACGACGGCACGGAGAGCTACGCACTTGGCGTGGTCCAGGGCGTTCTGGAAGCGGCGGAACCCGAGTTTCTAGCCATCACCATTCCCTCCGATGACGACACGCCGGTCAGCCCGCAGACCTGGGCCGACGCGGCCAAAGAGATCGCGGGCCATCTGCATCACGGCCGGGACGTGGCATTCATCACCGAAGGCGACCCCATGCTCTACAGCGAGTTCTTCCAGGTACTGGAGAGCGTCAAAGCGGTGGTTCC
This sequence comes from Chloroflexota bacterium, assembly GCA_022562475.1. Taxonomy (GTDB): domain Bacteria; phylum Chloroflexota; class Dehalococcoidia; order Lucifugimonadales; family UBA3495; genus UBA9611. The sequence continues at coordinate 20,469 of JADFPD010000022.1, forward strand.
GGACCTGGACGCGGAAGTGATACCTGGCGTTTCATCGGTGATGGCCGCGGCGGCCAGCTCCGGCATGCCCCTGGTCACCCACGGGCAGCGGCTGACCATCCTGCCCAAGGTCTACGGGATCGACGACCTGCGCGAGGCGATCACGAACTCGGACACCACCGTGCTGATGGAGGTGGACCGGGACCTGCTGCAGGCCCTGGCAAACCTGGAAAAACTGGGTCTCACCGGCAAAGCCACCTACGTCCGCCAAGCCAGTACGGCCCGGGAGACCGTGGTGGAGGATATCTCAAAGCTAGAAGAAGAGGACCTGGACTACTTCTCGCTGTTGATTATCAGACGTTGATCGCCACTAGATCTCCAAAACCAGCTTGATCAGCCCATCCCCCCTGTTCGCGTAGAGTTCGTACCCCGCGGGGGCTTCGTCGAACCCAAAACGGTGGGTGATCAGCCAGGACAGGTCGACTTCGCCCTTGGCCCGTAGGTCCACCGCTTGCTGGATGGGCCTGTCGGGGGCCTCGCAGGTGGCGCTGACCGTTCCAACCATGGTCAATTGCTTGGCGATGGCCGTCAGGTAGTCAAAGGTGACTTCTTTCTCCTCCGGTATGCCGAAGAGCACCAGCGTGCCGTACATCCGCGCCATTGCCACGCACTGGTCCAAGGCCCTGTGGTCGCCGCTGGCTTCAATCACGATGTCGGCGCCCTGGTTGCCGAACACCTCTTGCACCACCTTCTCCGGCGCGACCCTGCTAGAGTTGATCGCGAGGTCAGCGCCCAGTTTCCGGGACATCGCCAAGCGGTGCTCGTGGTAGTCGATGGCGATGATTTTTCGTGCGCCCATCTGCTTCAGGGTCATGGTGAATAGCAGTCCGATGCACCCCTGTCCCAGGACCGCCACGTTCTTTCCGGCAACGGGCCCAACCCGCTCCCCAACCTGTTCCAGCGCGTACAACACGGTGCCCCAGGGCTGGCACATAAGCCATTCGCCCATGTCGCCGTTGTCCGGCAGAGAGACTAAGGTTTCCGGCTGGGCCACTACGTATTCAGCGCCCCCGTTCAGGTTCAGCGCGGGCAGATAGATCACCCGGCGTCCCACCGGCCATTCCGCCGACCTGCTTTGGACGATGGTCCCGGCGCACTCGTGGCACGGTGTCCCCGGCCCCAATGGGTAGTCTTCCTCGGGCTGGGGATGGCGGTAGGCCATCATGTCGGTGCCGCAGACCGACAGGGCTTCCAGTTTGACCAAGACTTCGCCGTCCGCCGGTTCTGGGACCGGCACGTCGGCAAATTCCAGTCTCCGAGGGCCGGTTACCTGGATCGCTTTCATGAAGTATTTCTTGAATATTCCATATGGTGGATTTCGGCCAGCTTAGCACACCCGCCACAAACCGGCTGGACGTGCTGGCCGTATGCTAAACTGGTGCGCAATCCAGGGCGCCCTGGTTAAGCGTGCCACGGTTATAAAGGAGACGAGATGGCCACATCCGTGCAACCCAAGGATAAGACGGTCAACGTAAACGGCATCAACCTGCACTATCTGGATTGGGGCACTGAGGGCAAGCCCAAGATACTGCTGCTTCACGGGCTGCGAGGCCACAGCCACTCGTGGGACGACGTTTCCGCCGAGTTCTGCCGGGACTACCATGTGCTGGCATTGGACCAGCGAGGCAGGGGAGAGAGCGACTGGGCGCCGGGCGGAGATTACTCCAGCGATTCCTTCGTCGCCGACCTGGAAGGATTCTGCCAAACCGTAGGGCTGGACTCGTTCATCCTAATCGGCCACTCCATGGGCGGCCGAAATAGCATGGCCTTCGCCGGCCGAAACGCAGGCAAACTTCAGAAGATGGTCATCGTGGACATCGGTCCAGACCTTGACCCCAAAGGCTCGGCCCGCATAACCCAAGAGATAAAGGACGTTCCGGAGGAGTTCGACTCCTTCGAGGACGTGGTTGCCTACCAGAGCAAGCAGAACCGGTTCTGCTCCGAGCCGGTGCTCCGCCGCCGCCTGACCTACGCCACCAAGGAACTGCCCAACGGCAATTTCGGCTGGCGCTACGACCTTCAGATACGGGAGCAACGCCGGAACAACACCGGCTCGCCGCCGCCGGACCTCTGGCTGGACCTGCCCAAAACCAACTGCCCGGTGCTGATCGTCAGAGGCTCCGAGACCGACACCCTGGGTCTGGAGACCGCCGAGAAGATGGTGCAGGTCCTGCCCAACGGTCGGTTGGTCCACGTCGACCGGGCCGCCCACATGGTCTTCGAGGACAACCCTGGAGGCTTCATCACCGTCCTGCACGATTTCCTGGACTAAGCCTAGATATGCCTGAAGAGCAAGCCAGATCAGTTGACGAACTGATGAGCATCCGGGAAGTCGAGAACATCGGTCTCCCGGACGGCGATGTTGGAGAAGGCCTCAGGTTCAAGACCAACCGGGGTGATTTCGACGCCATCCTCCACCGCGCTCCCAACGCCGGCCACGGGGTGATCTGGGTCTGCGGCGCACGCGGCGGGTTCGGCGGCCCCGGCCCCGGCACCTATGCCCGGATGGCCGAACGGTTCATAAGTGAAGGCATCACCTCTCTGCGGCTGGACTACCGTAACGCCAACGATGTCTTTGAATGCGCCCTTGACCTGCTGGCCGGCGTGTCCTTTCTGAAAGGCACTGGGCACCAACCGGTGGTGGTTGTCGGCCATTCCTTTGGCGGGGCCGTGGTCATCGCCGCCGGGGCCAACAGCTCCCACATCAAAGGCGTGGTGGCCCTGTCTCCCCAGACCTACGGCGCCGGCATGGCCGGGCGGGTGGCCCCACGCAGACTGCTGGTGGTCCATGGCAAGGCCGACACGCGCCTTTCTTTCGCCTGCGGCCAGCAGATTTACGATATGGCCAACGAGCCCAAGGAATTGGTGCTCTACGAAGGCGCGGAACACCGCCTGGAAGAGTGCCGCGACGACCTTGAAGACCTGCTGGGCCGGTGGGTCCCGGAGACGCTGGCGGAAGAGATCGTGCTAGCTTAGTCTCCGTTCCCGGCGCCCGAACCTAGATTCTACGGAGGCGCAGATGCTGGACGTAATCATCAAGGGCGGAACGGTGGTCGCGCCGGAAGGCGCGTCGGTGATGGATGTGGGCATCGAGGGCGAAAAGATCGTCGCCGTGGCCACCCCAGGGACACTTGAAGCATCAGGTGTCCGAAGCATCGACGCCACCGGCAAGATCGTGCTGCCCGGCGGTATCGAGCCCCACACCCACATCAATGTTCCGGTGCCCGACTACTGGGCCGGCGGCAAGAGCGAAGTTTTCACCCAGCCGCCTGAATCCGCCAGCCGGGCCGCGGCCTTCGGCGGGGTCACCACCTACGTGGACTTTGCCGGCAACCTGCCGCTCAACCCAGGGGCCGTGCCGCCCGCCGACCCAATCATGGCCCAGATCGAGAAACGCCGCCAGACCTTCACCGGCCATTCCTACATTGACTTCACCTTCCACTACATCCTGGCCGGAGCGGTGTCCCCACAGACCATCGGCGAGATCGGCGAGGCCATCCAGTCTGGGCTGGCTAGTTTCAAGGTGTTCACAACCTTCTTCGCCAAGGTACCCACCGGGCATCTGTGGGCCGTGTTTCAGGAAGTGGCCAAGCACGGCGGAATCATGGCCGTGCATGCCGAGGAAGACGACATCGTCACCTACATGGAAGACAAGTTGGTCTCAGAGGGCAACGACCACGGCAGCAACCTCCACCTGGTGCACAATAATCTCTCGGAGGATATCGCCTTCCGTAAGGTTATCCGCCTGGCCGAGAGCACCGAGACCGGCATCTACTTCGTCCACACCACGGCCAAAGAGGGCGTGGCCGCCGTGGCCGAAGCCCGCGCCAAATTGCTTCCCGTCTACGGCGAGGCCCTGCACAACTACTTGGAGTTCACCTGTGAGGACTATAAGAAGCCGGACGGCCTGGCGGTCCACACCTACCCGGCCTTAAAATTCCCCGAGGACCGGGACGCCCTGCAACAGGGCCTGGTGGACGGTCCCATGTGCACCACCGCCACCGACGAATGGACCACCTACAAAGATGTGAAGCTGTCCGGCGACACCATCAAGACCGTCTGCGGCGGCCACAACGGCATCGAGACCCGGATGCCGGTCACCTTCACCAAGCTGGTCTCCACCGGCCGCATCTCGCTGAACCGGTTCGCCGATATCACGTCCGGCAACGCAGCCAAGATACTGGGGATGTACCCCCAGAAGGGCGCCATCGCCGCGGGCAGCGACGCCGATATCGTGCTGTTCGACCCAGACATCAAGAAGAAGCTGACGCTGGATGACCTGCACGTCGACTCTGACTACTCCATCTGGGAAGGATTTGAATGCCACGGCTACCCGGTGATGACCATGCTCCGGGGCAAAGTGATCGTCGAAGACGGCAAACTGCTGGGCTCCTCCAGCGACGGCAGATGGCTGCCCCGCCGGGTCGCCCCCGGCGTGCTGGCCCAACCCGCCGCCTGATTTTCTAGCGATGAAAGTGCTTTTCGTTTGCCGGGCCAATCTTGGGCGAAGCCAGATGGCCCAGGCTTTCTTCACTCGGCTTTCCCAGCGCCTGTCCACGAGCGCGGGCACCGTGGTGGCCGATATGGAAGGCCAGACGGTGGCCCAACGTGCCAAGGAATCGCCCAGCGTTGTGCTGGTGTTGGAGTTGATGGACGAGGAGGGCCTCGACATCTCTTCGGAACAAAGGACCCAACTCACGGCCGACTTAGTCAGCGCGGCAGATCGGGTGATCGTCATGGCCCAGCGGGATTCTTGGCCGGGTTATCTGGTTGAAGGTGGCAAAGTGACGTTCTGGGACATCGATGACCCCGTCAATATCCCCCAGGGCGCGGCGCGGGCGATAAGGGACCAGATCAAGGCCAAGGTAGGGGAGTTGGTCCGGGAGACCGGTTAGGCGCCGGATTCATGGCGAACGCCCATCGCGTGATGTGCGGCCAATGATTGAGAAGGTCGTCGAAGACTTGCTAGCGGCCTTGGGCGAGCCGGCTAATGGCGTGCTGGTGGCAGAACCGTTTGCAGGGCCGGGTGGGGGGTGCGTCGAATGGTGTTAGAGGGACTAACCTCGGAGAGCCGTTGGCAAACTGACTGACCACAGGTCGGGGCATCAGCTTCAGATTGCCGTGACCATTATGCCGGCGTGCCGGAATCTTTGAATTATTCGCCTACTATGACTAGACCTTCCTGGATTGCGCGAAATACTGCTTCCGAACGGGTCTTTACATTCATCTTGCCATAGATGACGGTAAGGTACCCCTGAACGGTTTTCAACGAAACATTCAGGTGCTCAGCTATCTCCCCATTTGAGAGCCCGTGCACTAACTCTTGAAGTAGCTCCAATTCTCGATCAGTTAATGATTCTATCGGTAGATTCCCGTCATTCTTGGAAGCGCCAAGGTAACCCTTAACCAGCTTCTGCGTAATCGGATCCGAGAATACCCTCTTACCGTCTAGTACTTTTCGTATTGAGTCGATCACTTCTGCCGGCGGCACGTCTTTCAGCAAATACCCTTCGACCTGAGCTTCCATCATCGCTTTGATATACGGTTCGTGGGAGTAATTGGTTAGTACTACTATCTTGATGTTTGGGAACTCCGCCCGGACTTGAATTGCCAGTGCAACGCCATTGGAGTCGCCTTCGAGACGAATGTCCGTCAAAATGAGGTCAGGCTGGCGATCACGGATAATCTCTATTGCTTCACTGACGGTACCGACTTCACCTACCACTTCGAAGTCCTCGGTAGCCGACAATGCGGTCGCGGCTCCCGACCGAAAGATCGGGTGATCGTCTACGATCAATACAGTGGCCATTATTAAAGAACCGCCTTATCGGATGATTCTAGCCGGCCCATATTCCCGCAAGGCAGTGAAACCATTATTTTGGTTCCCCGAGGCTGACGGCTCGTAATCTCGATTTGACCACCAAGTTGATTAGCACGTTCGCGCATCCCGATCAGCCCAAGCTGTTTACTTGCATCAGATCTTTTGCTTGGTACAAACCCCACCCCATCGTCTTCGATCAGGAGGACCAATCTGTCTTCTCGATTCGTAAGCCGGACCCATACGTTAGCCGCTTTAGAATGACGCTGGCAATTCGCCAGTGCCTCTTGTGCGATCCTATATACAGCGAGTTCTAGAGCGTCGCTAAATCTGTTGTCCCGGCCCACGGACCCTGCATCAATTTTGGAATTGAACTCTCCAGCAGCGCCTGCCTCTGCCACTAGCCATTCCAAAGATCGAACTAGGCCCAGATCGCTTAGTTGGGCAGGCTGTAGGCGGGCAGTGAAATTTCGCAAATTTTCCGCGATACGCTGTAGTTCCAAACCGACGTCTTCAGGGAGGCCGGACTCGGAATGACGCCAAATCAGGTTTGATATGTCCTGCAACGGTTCGTCATGTAGATATGAAGCTATGCGCGACCGTTCAGCTTCCTCAGTTTCCACGAGCCGGTGGGTAAATTCGGTAAGCTCTGCGTTCTTTATTTGAAGCTCATCCAAGAGGTCCAGTTTCTCCGAAACTGTGGTGAGATGGCCCGCCACGGACTGGGCGAGATCGGCATCGTCTTTACTGAACGGCTCTTCGGTGACTTTCGGGCCAAGGCAAAGCACCCAAGCCAATGTTGGACTTCTCCTCACCTTAACCATCATGGCGTTGCCAAGATTGTCATCCACACAACTTTCTGAGTAAGAGACGGGAAGATTGGACTCTTCTCCAGCGAGTTCAGCAACTCTTTCACGAATTCCTGAAGGAACCGCTCCTACCGAACTGATCAACAGCATCGTATCGCTGCTCACCCTGGCGAAACTCGCGAACGACAACCGCAGTTCATCTAGCAGTGTGCCCAGAACGTTGTTGGAGAGATCATCGGCGTTTTGGGCGGTCGAGGCATCGACGCTGAGCCGCCTGGTCAACTCAGGATGGTCAAGATATTCGCGATACAACAACCGGTCAACAGTGGCGAATGCGAAACGACGGCTCCCGAAAACGAAGGGCAATACAGCGAAGAGCAAAACCATCAGAGTAACCTGGAGACCTAGGCTTTCGCTCACTTCCGTTCCCGCCAACAACCCTATGATGGCGATCACTACGCCATAGATAATCAAAACAGTGAAGGAGATTAGCGCGTACGCTGCCCCACGATGGACCAACCGGCGTATATCCATCAAATGATAGCGGTGGATCGCAAATGCGAGCGATAGAGGAATTATAGCGATACCCAACACGCTGATCTCTGGCCGTATGTAGGTCGACATCCCCAATGATTGGGGAACAACCGTCAGGATTATAAATGGGAGAATTCCGGCGGAGATACCGACCGCCGTTATACGTAACTGTTCTCTGTTTACGGGCGAACTGGTTGAAAAAAGTGCCGTTACCAGAAGCGCAATTCCGCCAAGGAACCCGAGGGCTACGTAAATAAACAATAACTGCCGGGCAATATCATAAACTCCGGCTTCCGTTTCGAAGGCCAGTAGGTAAAGAGTGGTAATGACCAAAGCTCCAATAGGCATCCCGTACAGTACCACCGCCGAAATCAGCCTGTTGGATCTTCGTTTGAGTGGGAACATTAGGAAGAAAATCACAAAAAGTGTGGCAGCCCAAACGCCGATCAATGGTCCCACCAATGACGGCCAGTGGAACCAATGAGCGGAGGCTGGCGAGATGACAAGAGCACTCGCCATCGTAATGAGAAACAAAGATAATACGAGAATTTCGGGAGATCGGGCCGACCTGGAAAACACAAAGAAACTGGTAAGTGCAAAGACCGACCCTATAAAAAAGAGGCTAACGGCGACCGCCGTGCTTGAAATTGGAGGCTCGTCTTGTCCGTGGAAAACCCCGGTAGGTGCCCCACCAGCGTCCGACTTAACAATCGCGAAAGAGGTTCCTGTTGTACCGCGGCTTTTGATGAGTTCCTCGTTAACTGCGAGGCCATCGATCTCAATCAAAAAATCGCCAACTTCCGCAGGCGACAATTCGTAGACTGGTCCGCCTGGCAGTATTTTCGTTATCGCCATCCTTCCGTCAGACAGCGGAGTTACAGCTACGCCTAGGCGTGGATCGTCGAACCACCCCAGCACACCCGCACCCATGGCAATGGGGAACGAGATTGCCAGTAACCACCAAGCAACCGATGATGCTTTCCGCAGCATCTCGGAAGTTTACCATTGTTACGAATTTTGCGAAAATCAGGTCAGCAATTCGCTCATTTTTGGCGTATTTTCACCCGATTGTTCCAAAAATCGGCTGATCGTGGCGGCGCTGGCCTTCGCCTTCGCCGCTACAATCCAGGTGTAATGTATCGCCCCGCAGCGCCAGAGAGCCATCTTCACGTCATCTTCTGACGTTGACCGATCGCCTCCGAAGTACCGCTTTACGACTTTGGAGTGCTGACGGTCGGTGTTGTCCTCGGCTAAGCTGAGTGCAAATGCGATGGGCAGCGTCTTCTTTTTGAGCCTCAGGTCCGATTTTTGTGGTCCTCCCGGCCAAACTGCTGAAACATCGTTCATCAGTTGGAGCACCAGACCAAAGTGCCAGCCAAAATGGGCGTGCAGCCTAATAACGTCCTCGTCACCGGTCCCGGCGGCCGCACCTAACTCAGCGGCACACCGGACTAAAGAAGCAGACTTCAGTGACGATGCGTTGAGGGCTTCCTTGACCGGGACATCAGACCGTAATTCGAAGGCCATGTCCATATTCTGGCCCCTCAGTGCGTCCACCGACAATTTGTCGATGATTTTGTATAGCCTGAGAACCCTGACCGGTGGCATGCCGGAATCAGATGACCTGCCGACCGCCGTGTGGCATAACATGAGGAGCGAGGCCACCGTTTCCAAGATATGGCCCAAGTCTCTACGATTTTCCGGGAGGGGTACCTCGTCATCCTCTAGATCATCAACAACGTCGTAGGCGCCGAGGAGCATCTCCATCGCTGCCACGACAGGTATGACCTCTGACGAATCTCTGCCACCTGCCGATTCGTGCGATCGAATCATTAAAGCCGAACACAGATTGGGTTTGCCCTCAGGCAAGACCCTGGTTTTACTACTTAATGCATCCAAGACCGATTTCCGCAGACCGGTGCCTAGGTCTGCGGAATGAACTATCTCGATTATCTCGCTCTTAACAGACTCGGATGTCCGTGCTGATAACATCTGGCACCTGTTATCTGGTTTCGGAACTCCTAGGCCCACCAGCCATCACGGAACAGGTCCGGGGCATTTTTCGGCAAGGCTTTGGGGCTGGTGCCGAGGTCGGGCAATACCGCTAGCGAGTCGATGACCACGTCTTTTTCGTGGAACGACAGTTCGAGGGAGTTTATAAACTCATCCAACGTAGATTGTTCGTTGGCGCCCTCTACAATTCTGGACAGCTCTTCGCGAGTTACGGGATCTGCGATAGCAACCATTCGGGTCCTCCTGTCAGCCAAGCAGTGTCGCATCTGGTGCGCCCAACTAATGTACTCAATTGCGGTGCCTTCACTATCGGATATTTGGATGGAATTATTCAGGTAATCACCTCGCGTTTTTAAGCAATTACCCTGTGCCGTTGATGTGATTGCTTGAGTAGATTGTCGGTGATTAATAGTGCTTAATAGGGAGTAGGAATTCACCGCTCCGTTGGTTCTATTTTCGAACCGATTCTTTCGGCAGAGGTCTACAACAAACGAACGTCTCGAAAGCGTTAGCCGAGCGCAAGATGCACTACGGAGAAATAGGACCACATCGTCGATCGAACTTTGGACCGGAGTCTATGAAGCGACAAAGATGGACGCTTCATTAGAATTATGCAGGGAGCAGAGTTTGCAAAACCCGCCTGAGTTCCGAGAATCTGAACCTGACGAGGCTCGAATCGGCCAGCCATCAGGCATCGAGTGGCCGCACCTCACAAAACGGGAGTTAGAAGTTTTGCAGATTCTGGCAACTGGAGGCCGGAACAAGGACGTCGCCGAGGAAATGACCGTGAGCCTTCACACAGTCAAGTTCCACATTGAGAACCTGTACGACAAACTTGAAGTTCGCACACGAGGAG
>JADFPD010000023.1 GCA_022562475.1 Chloroflexota bacterium
TTCGGCGCAGAAATAAGGGCCGTAGAACAATTCCTGCAAGCAGAGTACTTCGACGCCCTGGTTGGCGGCATCGTCGATCAGAGCCATATGCTTCTCGATCATATGGGTCTTGATGCTTTCCAGTTCAGCCGGAACGTCGTCGCCCAGAGAGGCTTGAATCAGGCCGACGCGAATCACTCTAGTCATATGTCCTCCTGGAAATTTCAAAACTGCGACCGCTCGTAGGCGGCATCACTGTAGAACTTTACATCTGATCGCCGGACTGGTCTACGTGCCTGGTATTCGGTACCAGCAGGTGGCCTCGAGCGGGTTTTGGGGCTTTGGTCAACCTGCCGTCGGTGTAAAAGCCGGACCCGGAGGCGGCGGCATTGCGGGGCTTCAACGCCCTCGGTAAAGCGGCAGTCGTAACTCTCGTCCAGAAGCCCGACGCTATTTGGTTGTGGTTTGGCCGGGCATGATACATTGAAGCCACCGGAGGGAGGGCCGATGTCAGATAAACCCTGCTCGCACGTCACGGTTACAACACTTATTGTACGTCCGGCGGATATGGATGCGGACCGAAACGTAAATAACGCGGTCTACTTCGAGTATTTTCACCAGTCCCGCCTGGAGCATTTAGCCCGTCTCGGCGTGTGGCACCCGCGTGGCTCACAGGACAAAAACCTCTTCGCCTTGGCGGAAAATACCTGTCGATACCTGGCCCCGTCTTTTTACGGAGATGTGCTGTTGATCTGGACGGCAACGCACGCTGTCGGCCAAAGCAGCTTCCAGTTGGTCTATCGAATTTGGCGTCAGAGCGACGAAGCGTTGATCGCCGCTGCGCATTCCGTGCAGGTGTGGCTAGATGGGCGCAATCAGCCTACATCGCTGCCGCTTCCTGTGCGAGAAGGACTTACTGCTTCTCTCTGTACCGATCTGCCAAAGATGCCTCCACGCGACTAGGCGAATTCGCGTTCTGCTCAAATTCCAATATTGCGATTAGAGCAGTGTCGTCAATCAATTAATTTGCTATCGAACAATTAACATCAGTCTCGGGTGTTCAGTTTTTTATAAATAGGCCCGACCAGCCGTGCGGGGGGCCTTGCGCCATGCCGCGGGGTGTTTTGCTCGTAAGCGTGGTCCGCGACGGGGTTCCTAGAGCTGGCTCTCGCTATTAAGGCGACCTACCCAGCCTTTCATGGCAGTATTCCCTGATTCGCCAAATTACCGGGTTCCCACACCAGAAAAAAAGCACTCCCCCATATCCTCATATGGGGGAGTGCCAAGATTTTGCTAGTGGAGACGGGGGAGGAATCAACTTCATCAACCCGTCAAGCTAAAGGCGGCGTAATGGGGGTGGAACGCTATACCGGTGGCAACCGTGTAGGGATAACTCAGCCTATCCTCCAGTTGTTTTGCCGACACCGACCTCCCAACTGGCCGACCTTAAGCTGAACTCCCGGATGTTGGGCTGGTCTGTTAGTGCTGTCGGAGCGATAAGAATTACGCTGCCCTAACAACGGTTTGGTCTAGTGGTCCACCGCCTTTGGCCTCCCAGCTGTTGCCCGCTGAGCGTGGCAGCCTGGGCCTGCCCCAGTCAAAAAATAATTCCGCCTGAATTGCACCTACAGGCCCATGACCTTCAGCCGCCATCGCTCTTTGAATATGTGCTAATGCCTCGTTATATCTGTGGTCAGCCAAAGATTGGGACCCGGCCAAGATGGAGAAGTTAATCAATTCTTCTTGGTCAGAAACTACCTCCGATTGTGATAGATGCCGGGCAAGGTCGATGACGCGGGACCGTGCGCCCTTTCCATACAGCTCATCCAAAGCCTAGTTCAAGGCTGCGAACTCTCTCAGGCTACCCTCGGCCTGTTTATTGGAATCTTCAAGCTCCCGATGGAGGGCCCGGCCTGCCTCTGTCGCCTCTTTGCTTTGCCGTCGCACCTAGCCTCCCGAATCTCCCGCTCGACGGTCGCCCCGAGCCTGTGCATGTTGCGGTTCAATATGAAATCATGGGCCCCCGATTTAGTGGCCGCGACGGAGATGTCCTCGCCGATGGCGCCGGCCACGATGATGAATGGCAGGTCGAGACCAATCTCGTGTAAATGTTTCGGAGTGGAGGAGGAGTCGAACTCGGGCATGGTATGGTCACACAAGATTACGTCCCAACCATGTTTCCCGAGAGCGTCGCTCATCGTTTGTTCGGTGTAATCCCGCTCGAACGAAGGGCTTTAAGAAATAGAATGATGACTGAAGATGGAACGTTTTTGTTTGATGCAGGCCTTAGATCACTGGAGATGATACTGATTACGACGCAATTAGTAAATTAATTGGTCGGGGTGAGAGGATTTGAACCTCCGGCCTCTGCGTCCCGAACGCAGCGCGCTACCCCTGCGCTACACCCCGACACTGCCTGCCGCATCCCGGCTCCCAGGCGTCGCGGCGCTGGAAGCGGGCTCGAGCAGGGCTGCGGATATTATACCGCACGATAGACCGGCAGGGACGGCATCGCCTCAAGTGTGTCGGCCGCACCTGGTTTCCGGTTTGAACGGCACTGCCCGTGTGTGACCCTGAGCGCAGCAAAGGGTCCCTTAGTTCTCGGTCAGCGTTGGTTGAGTAGCAACGAGATTCTTTCCCGACGTGGCGGGACTAACTCCTCAGGATGACAGAATTCACGAAAGACATCCTGAGACGGCCGGCCAAAAAGCCCACCATGCTTTTATGCGCGGCGGGCTTATGGTGAACAGGGCAACAACTAGGGATTACTGGTTTAGCATCTCCAGGGTCTTTTCCTTCAAGATACTTCCGTTCAGGGCGCCGGTCCACTTGTTGAAGATCTTGCCGTTAGCGCTGATGAAGATCGTAGTGGGCATGCCCAATACCTCATAGTCCTGGACCACTCCGCCTTCGGTAGTGAACCCGGCAGGATAGGTTATGTCGAGTTCGTCCAAGAGTTCCTGCCCGTCCTCCGTGCTCCCCAACCCCAAGAATTGGCCAATGTCTACCCCCACCAAGAGCGCCCGGTCTTTGAATTCATCATTGAATTCTTGGAGGTCAGGCATCTCAGCCCGGCAGGGTGGGCACAGCCCGGCCCAGAAATTGAGCACGATGGGTTTTGGGCCGACCAAACTGTGAAGAGTTACCTCCTGTCCGCCGACCACGTCTTGGCCCTGGTACATGGTGATCGTAAAGTCGGGCGCCAGATCGCCGGAACTAGACGATTCGTCCCCGATGATGGATGAGCCGGTGCTGCTGCCGCAGGCTATCGCCGCCACTGCTAGAACCAACGCTAACGGAACGAAGAATCTAAGCATGCTTCTTTTCTTGCCGGAATCCTGGCCGATTGGCTGACTATCCGTTGAATTGCCCCTCAAAGCGCCCTCCGTTGCGAGACCTAAAACCAGCGCGGTCCCGCAGACATTCTTTAATCGTTTAGATGTTGCCGTAGCGATGTGGGTTCAATGATTGATACGCCGGACCGGCCGTGGCGGTTTGCTGAAGAAACGGCAACAGAGGGAGGCGTGGGGTCAATCGGCGGTGGCTTGCCCGGCGAGCGCCGTAAGATTTTCCTGGAAGACTAAGAAGCGCTCCAAAACCCTGGTCAGGCGGGAGAGCCATTCGTCACCCAGTCTTCGTAGCGGCATCTGCATCTGGGTGTTGCCGACCTGCACCGACGGCCCCAGGGCCCTCTGGAGGGGCACCCGCGCTCCGCCCACCGGGACCCGCAAAGCCAGGACGATAGCGTCGTTGCCCTGCACGATGGATTCCACTCCCACATCGGCGGCCAAGATCCGGAGGCCGACCAGGGTCAACAGGTTCTTAACCTCTTCCGGCAGGGGACCGAACCGGTCCCTCAACTCCTCCCGGACCTCCGGGATGTAGTCGGCGTCGGTCATCTTGGCCAGCCTCTGGTAGACCGCCAACCGGGTGGGCAGGTGGTCCACGTAGTCCTCCGGGATGCGGGCATTCATGGGGAGTTCGATCCGTGGCAGATCGAGGGGCGGGTCTTCAGTCACGCCGGCCCCGCCCGATTCCTCGTTCAATTCCCGGACCGCTTCATTCAAAAGCTGGGTGTAGAGGTCAAGGCCGACCTCTTGTATGTGGCCGCTCTGGGATGCGCCCAAGATGTTGCCGGCGCCGCGTATCTCCAGGTCCCGCATCGCGATGCGGAAGCCGGCGCCCAATTCCGACGCCTCCAAGATCGCCTGGAGCCGGTGGTCTGCCGCCTCGGTGATGCGGCGCCCCTTGGGAACCATCAGGTAGGCGTAGGCCCGGTGCTCGCTGCGGCCCACCCGGCCCCTGAGTTGGTAGAGCTGGGCCAGTCCGAACCGGTCGGCCCGCTCGACGATCAGCGTGTTCACGTTGGGCATGTCCAACCCCGATTCGATGATCGTGGTGCAGACCAGAATGTCGGCGTCGCCGTTGGCGAAATCCACCATCACGTCTTCCAGTTCCGATTCCGCCATCTGTCCGTGTCCGACCATGATCCTGGCCTGGGGCACCAGTCTATTCAGGTCGGCGGCGGCCTGATGGATCGTCCGGACACGGTTATGCAGGAAGAAAACCTGGCCGCCCCGTTCCATCTCCCGCAGGATGGCCTCTTTGATCACGTCCTCCGAATATTCGGAGACAAAGGTCTTCACGGGCAGCCGGGCCTCGGGCGCCGAGTCCATGGTGCTGAGGTCCCGGATCCCGGCCAGGGCCATATTCAGGGTCCGGGGGATCGGGGTCGCGCTCAAAGTCAGCACGTCCACCTCTTTGCGCAGTTGTTTGAGGCGTTCTTTGTGGCTCACGCCGAATCGCTGTTCCTCGTCCACCACCGCCAGTCCCAGGTTCTTGAACTGCACGTCCTTCTGCAGCAGCCGGTGGGTGCCGATGACGATGTCCACGCTGCCGTCCTTCAGACCCTCGATCACTTCCTGTTGCTCTTTGGGGGTCCGGAACCGGCTCAATACTTCAATCTTGACCGGGAAAGGGCTGAGCCGTTCGCTGAAGGTGGCGTAGTGCTGCTGGGCCAAGACCGTGGTGGGAACCAAGATACCCACCTGCATGCCGTCGTTCACCGATTTGAAGGCGGCGCGAAGCGCGATCTCGGTCTTGCCGTAGCCAACGTCGCCGCAGATCAGACGGTCCATGGGACGGGTGGCCTCCATGTCGGACTTGACCTCGATGATGGCCCTGGCTTGGTCCGGGGTTTCAACGTAAGGGAACGAGTCCTCGAGTTCCTGCTGCCAGACCGTGTCGGCGCCGTGTTCGTGGCCCACGGCCAGCGCGCGGGCGGCGTTGATGCGCAGCAACTCCTGGGCCATCTCCCTGGTTGCACCCTTCACCCGGTTCTTCACCCGGGCCCATTCGGCGGTGCTGAGCCGGGTGAGAGAGGGCGGCTGGTCCTGGGCGCCCACATATGCCGACACTCGGTCCAGGTGGTCGGTGGGCACGTACAGCTTGTCGTTCTCGGCGTACTCCAGGATGAGGTATTCCTTCTCGTCCTCATCGTCGCCGATGCGGGTGGTGCCGGCGAACCGGGCCACGCCGTGGTCGATGTGCACCACGTGGGCCCCTGGGACCAGGTCGGCAAGCACCACTTCGGGCCCGTGCTCGGCCTTGCGGCGGCGGTGGTAACGTTGCTCTTTCACCGTGCCGAACAGTTCGGAGTCCGTCAGCAGGACCAGCGTGGTGGCCTCACCGCTTTCCGCGCCGTCGGGCAACTCAACGGTCCACCCGTCCCGCAGGTAGCCTGGAAGCAGGCAGACCTGGCCGGCGCTGGGCGCGCTTTCCAAGGAGTCGGTCTGGGTCACGCTCACGCCTTCCTGTTCCAGTATCTCCGCGACCCGGCGCTGGTGCTGGGTGACGGCTACCACGGCGTAATTGGCGGCCTGGTGACGGCGGACGTCGGCGGCCAGTTGTTCCAGCTTGCCGTAATACGGGGTGGAGGGCCTGAAAATCTTGTCTTCGTCGTCGCCCACCCAGGTCTGCAGTTGCATCTGAGGCACGCCGCTCAGCCGGTTGGAGAACTCCTCCCAGTCCATGTGGGGCGAAGGGAAATTGACCGGCAATTCTCCCCGGTCCTCCCTGGCCTCCCGCATGCGCTCAAAACGCTCTTCCAGTTCCAGGGCCTCGGCTTCCACCCTGCCGTACCGCTCCAATACCACCAGGCCGTTGGCCCCGATGTACTCCATCAGGTGCGCCTGGTTGACCAGGCCGTTGTAGAAAGAGAGGGTCTCAGGATTGGGCGATGACGAAAGGAGAGAAAGTTCTTCGGCCATGCGGCCGCGGACTTCATCGCCGCACTTGGCGTAGTCCAGGGCCTCGGTCCGGGCGGCGACCGTCTCCTGGTTGGCCAAGCCGGGCAGTTGTTCGCGCGCCGGCGCCAGGCGGACTTCATCGGCCGGCCGGATGGAGCGTTGGGAGACGGGGTCGAAGTAGCGGATAGTATCGATCTCGTCGTCCCACAATTCGATGCGCAGGGGCCAATCGGACCCGGTGGGATAAACGTCCAGGATTCCGCCGCGGTGGCTGAAGCTCCCCGGTCCTTCCACCACCGGCTCGTTGCGGTAGCCCAGGTCCAGCCACTGGCCGAGTAGGGTGTCGATCCGTATCCGGTCGCCCTTCTTCCAGAGGCTCAACTCTCCGGTGGCCGGGAATACTCCGGCCATCAACTCCGGGGGCAGCGTATAGAGCAGGGCTGAACCAACGGAGCAGACCACCAGTGGTTGCACGTCCGGTCCGGGGCCGGCGAACCTGCCGGCCGCGGCCAGGGCCGCCAGGGCGGTCAGCCGTTGGTTGCCGGTATTGGCGTCCACCGCCAGCCGCTCGTAGGGCAGCACCTCAGGCTCGGGGAGCAAGTGGACCGGCTGGTCATCGCCCAGGTAGGTCAGCAATTGGTCGTGGAGACGCCGGGCGTCGTCGGGACGGGGCGTGACCACCAGGATCGGGCCCCGCTGTCGGCGCCACAAAGAGGCCAGGAAGGCCGCGCGGGCCCCCTGACGGACGGTGACTCCCGACGATTCACCCGGTGCGCCCGAGGCGTCAACGTTGCCCCGGTGCTCGGGGTTGCGGTCCAGTAATTCCAGGACTCCCTTAAGGGTCATACGGTGGCTAATATCTCCGATTCAGCTTCGATTGGATTGGGCAGAAGTATAAAATCACACGCCCAAAAGGGGGCTGGTAACAAAGCCAGCCCCTTTTCAACTAGTTTATGGCCTGGGCGGCCCGGTTACAAGCAATATTTGACCGCATTTGAAATCCGGGGAGAATGGGGTGCGTGCTATACTCATTACTGAAGGTGGCGGCCTCGGACCGCCCATTTTTTTATCCCGATTCTCAGCCCCAAAGACCCCAATCATGGCCAGAGCAAGTCAACCTAACAAGGCGAAGTCCACCCCGGAGTCCGGCGCACTTCGTTACCGGCGTATCGTGGTCAAAGCCGGGACTGGGGCCCTAACCGGCCCTTCCGGATTGGACTCCGAAGTCATGGCCGACCTGGTGCGCCAGGTCTGTCAAGTGCGCGACGCCTCGGGCGAAGTGGTGCTGGTGACCTCCGGCGCCATCGCCGCCGGCCGAGCGGCCCTGGGGCAGATCCGCGGAGAGATGGGGCCCGACATCTCCTCACGGCAGGTTTTCGCCGCCGTGGGCCAGAGCCGTTTGATGCACACCTATCAGGAGATGTTCGCCACCCACGGCGCCCAGATCGCCCAGACCCTGCTGACCATCGCCGACCTCTCCAACCGGCAGTCTTATCTGAACGTGGGCAACACCCTGCAGCGGCTGCTAGAGCTGGGGGTTGTGCCGGTGGTCAACGAGAACGACGTGGTGGCCGTGGATGAGATCGGCGAGGTGTTCGGTGACAACGACCGCCTATCGGCGTTGGTGGCCAACCTGGTGGACGCAGACCTGCTGATAGTTTTGACCGACACCGACGGCCTCTATTCAGCGGACCCTCGGACCGACCCCGGCGCAACTCTGATCGCCGAAGTCGACCGCGTTGACGCCCACATCGAGAGCCTGGCGGGAGAGGAGCTACAACCCTGGGCCAGGGGCGGCATGGCCACCAAACTTGAAGCCGCCAAGCTGGTTACGGCGTCGGGCATACCCATGGTGATGTGTCATGGCCGGGCTGAAGACGCGGTGGTGCGCGCCGCGCGGGGGGAGTCAGTGGGCACCTTTTTCAAGCCCGCCGACAGCAAGTTGGAGGCCCGCAAGCGGTGGATGCTGAGCGGCATCTCCCAGCGGGGTAAGATAATCGTGGACTCCGGGGCCGCGGGAGCACTGCTGACGGACCACCGGAGCCTGCTGCCGGCCGGTATCCAGTCCGTGGAGGGTGATTTTAGCCGCGGCGAGTCCATCTACGTGGTTGATTCCAAGGGTCTAAAGATAGCCTGCGGCATCGCCAACTACGCGGCCCGGGACATCGGCAAGATCCAAGGCCTGCGCTCGGACCGCATCGAAGAGACCTTGGGCTACCACTATGGCCAGGAAGTGGTGCACCGGAACAACTTGGTTCTCCTCTAGGCCGTTGGATCAGAGAATGACCGCCAAATCAGTACAAGATGTAACCGCCCTGGGCCAAGCCGCCCGGAAAGCCTCCCGAAAGTTGGCTCGATTGTCGACCGAGGACAAAAACCGGGTATTGCTCAACCTGGCCGGTCTGCTCCGTTCCGACCAGGCCGGCGTTCTTTCAGCCAACGAAGAGGACTACCAAGAGGCCAAGGCCGAAGGGCTGGACGAATCCCTGCTGGACCGGCTGCTGCTGACCGGTGAGCGGCTGAACGGCACCGCCGACGAGGTCCAACGGGTCGCCGAATTGCCCGACCCCGTCGGCGAGGTCATCGAAACCACAACACTGCCAAATGGACTGATCGCCAGCCGCCGCCGGGTGCCGCTTGGAGTGGTGGGCAGCATCTACGAGTCCCGGCCCAACGTGACCGTCGATATCTTCGGCCTCTGTCTCAAGTCGGGCAACGCCTGCATCCTCCGGGGCGGCAAAGAGACCATCCGCTCCAACACGGCGCTGGTGTCCCTGCTGAGAAAGGCGCTCACAGAAGCCGGCGTCACGACCGACGCCGTCCAGTTTCTGGACAACCCGGACCGGTCGCTGGTGGACGCCATGCTCAAGATGAATGAATACATCGACCTGCTGGTGCCCAGGGGCGGCGCGAGCCTGGTCAAGTTCGTGGCCGAGAACGCCACCATGCCCGCGGTAACCGGCGGCATCGGTGTCTGCCACACCTACGTGGACCGGGCGGCCGACCTGAAGATGGCGGTCGAGATTGTCCACAACGCCAAGGTTAGGCGTCCCTCCATCTGCAACGCCCTGGATACCGTGCTGGTGCACGCGGAAATCGCTGCCGACGGACTGCCACTGATCGCCAAGAAATTGACCGATGCAGGGGTGGAGCTTCACTGCGACAACCGGGCTCTCAGCATACTGGGACCCGATGCGCCGGATGCGGCCCTCCCGGCCGGCGAGGACGACTGGGGCAAGGAGTTCCTTTCCCTTACGGCCGCGGTGAAGGTGGTCGATTCGCTGGACGACGCACTGGAGCACATCGAGACCTACGGGTCCGGCCACTCCGAGGCGATCATCACCGATGACGACTCGGCCGCGAACAGGTTCCTGGATGAGGTGGACGCGGCGGTAGTCTACGTCAACGCCAGCACCCAATTCACCGACGGCGGACAGTTCGGTCTGGGCGCCGAGGTGGGCATCAGCACCCAGAAATTCCATGCCCGCGGCCCCATGGGCCTAAAAGAGCTGACCAGTTATAAGTGGATCATAGTGGGCAAGGGACACGTCAGGCCGTAATCAAGGCCGGAGAACAGGGAGGCCATCATTGGCGGATTTGAAATTTGAGCGCGAGGTGCGCACCCCCTATTCCGAAGCGTATCTGGTCATGGAACACGACCGTCAGGTCGGCCGCGTGGACATCCATTTCACCCCGGAAATGGTCCACGTCGCGGTGTCCGTGGATGAGAGCCTGACCCAAGAGACCGTCCAGCAGATCATCGACACCGTGGACGAAGACATCGTTGATGCGGTGGGGATAAACCGCGGAAATTTCGTGGTCCACATCTTCCAGGGCAGAGAGACCGGAGTGCTAAGCGACGAGAACGAGAGCGAGTACAGCGAAGACGGCAGCGACCACTAGCCGCCCAGTCTCTCGATCAAGCTGGCCACGGTTGGCCGGTCAGATGGCGTTTGCCCCCGGTGCTCGAACAGCACCGTCCCGTCCTCTCCCAGGACAAAATCCCCTCCAAGCTGTCTCCAGTCGCTGGTCGCATGTTCGTACCGGCGCCCCCTGGCGAAGTGCTTAAGGTAGGCCCACACCGTCTTGGGCGAGAATATCTTCAGCAAGCTGCCTTGGGCTAAGCTGTAGGCGGCGTAAACGTCCCGCTCCGGGTCGGACAGGATGGGGAAAGGCAGCTGGAGCTGACGGGTAAGTTGGAACAGTCGGTCCCTGGGCTCAAAGGATATGGCCACCACGTCGGCGCCCTTGGCCTGAATCTCGCCGTGCCGCTGCCGCAACTGCGACAGATGCTCCCTTCAAGGGACTCAAGCGAAATGCCTCAGGAAGACCAATAAAATCTTCCGGCCCCTTAATTCCTGAAGGGAGAGAAACTCGCCTTCGGGCATCGGCAGGGTGAAGTCTGGGGCGGCGACGCCCACAAGGATCGGGTCACCACCTGTTGGGTTACGGTTCATGATAAAAGCTTCGTTTCCGTGGCCCGGAATTCCCATCTCGTTTTGCCGTCCCTAGCATGTCACTCTGAGAGAAGCGAAAGGTCTCTTTGCGCGCAGTCATCGATGGTTGTTCAGCAACAAGAATCTATCCTGACGCATCGGGACCTCGGAATTACAGATTAAGTTCCGGGACGGCCTCTGGATGACCGATGAACGTGTATTTCGCTTGTCTTGAGCCTGTCGAAGGGCCATTTCTGGTCAAACCATTCGCCCGCCCCGGCCTAAGGCGGCGGACCACAACCTCCGATGCTATACTCACCCCCTCACTCATGCCAGTACGATGATTGTACAGATTTAGCCTTGGTAATTGACGCTCACTGCCACATCCTGCCACCCTCTTTCAGCGACCGCAGAGCCGAGATCGCCCAACGTGACGCGACCTTCGCGGCGCTGCTGTCGGAACCCAACGCCACCATCGCTTCCGCCGAGGACTTGCTGGCAGCCATGGACCGCGACGGCGTGGAGCGCGCCGTAGTCATGGGAATGGGCTGGACCAATCATCAAGTGGCCGTCGAAGCCAACGACTACATCATCCAATCCGTGGCCGACAACCCCAGCCGGCTGACCGGATTTTGTTCGGTCAACCCAGCCTGGGGCGAGCGGGCAGTTACGGAAGCGAGACGGTGCCTCGCCGCCGGGCTGGCGGGAATCGGCGAACTCCACGCCGACACCCAGGGTTTCGACATCACCAAAGTCGTGGCCATGGCCCCGGTCATGGAACTGGCCCGCTCCAATCAATTGCCGGTATTGGTCCACGCATCGGAACCGGTCGGCCACACCTACCCCGGCAAGGGCGGCACCACCCCCGGCAAGCTGTTCCGGTTCATCCAGAACTTTCCCGGAAACGTGATAATCTGCGCCCACTGGGGGGGCGGCCTCCCGTTTTACTCCCTCATGCCCGAGGTCAAGGAATCTTTGAAGAACGTGTACTTCGACTCCGCGGCGTCACCCTTTCTCTACCGGCCTGAGGTCTTTGCCACCGTGACTGAACTGGCCGGGGCCGGAAAGGTCCTCTTCGCCAGCGACTACCCGCTGCTGGAGATGTCCCGCCCCCTGGAGCAGGCCCGGAGCGCCGGACTTGCCCCTGATGTGGAAGCGGCATTGCTTTCGGGAAACGCGGCCAAATTGCTGGGCCTATGAGCGTCGGCCTAGGGGTGCCGTACGATTTTGTAACCCTGCCCGACCACCTCCGGGAGGGCCTCGAAATTCTGTTCGTGGGGCTGAACCCGTCTCAATATTCGGCGGAGGTGGGCCACTACTTCGCCAACCCGCGCAACCGCTTCTGGCCGGCTTTCAACCTGTCGGGACTGGTGGACCGGCCGGTCACCTCCGAGGAAGACGCCACCTTGCTGGACGATGGGATCGGTTTCACCGACGTGGCCAAGCGCCCCACATCTATGGGGTCGGGACTTCGGGCCGCCGACTTCCGCCGATGGGCCCCGGTGCTGAAAGATAAGATAATAAAGTTCGCGCCGAGGCTGGTCTGTTTCCACGGACTGATGGCTTACAAAGCCTACCTCCAACACGGCGAGGGCGTGAAGGAACGAGCAGAGCTCGGTCTACAGGAGCGGACGATCGGCGCCTCCGCTGTATTCGTTGTGCCCAATCCAAGCCCGGCCAACGCCAAATATTCCCTGAACGACCTGGCTGAGTGGTACGGGCGGCTCCGGGAGGCCAGCCGACGGTGACCACGCGCGGAGAAAAGCAGGTCCGCTCTTTCATAGCCATACCGGTCCCGAGCGTGGGCATCGAGGCGCTCGCAGAGGTCGTAAAGAGGTTTGACTCGGAGATCGGCGGTTACGTGCGTTGGGTGCGGCCCGAAGGCATCCACCTGACCCTCAAGTTCATGGGCGACATACCCGCCTCAACGGTGAATCGGGTCCTGGCGGCGCTGCCGCCGGTGGCCGCCGGGTTCAGCCCATTTGAAGTTTCAATCTCCGGGCTCGGTGTCTTTCCCAACCCCCGGCGTCCCCGGGTGCTGTGGGCCGGTCTGGATGGCGAACTGGAGACCCTGTCGGCGCTGCAACGGGCCGTTGATGATGCCGTGTCGGAACTGGGACTTCCCAAGGAGCAGCGCCCATTCTCTCCCCATCTGACTTTGGGCCGGGTCCGCCGGGATGTGCCTGATGGGCAGTTGCGGAAGATCGGCCAGGTCATGGCCGCCGCTGTGTTGCCCGCCGCCCCATCTTGGTCCGCGGACAAGGTCAACCTGATGCGCACCGAGCTTGGTCCCGCGGGGTCCACGCATTTCCTGGTGGGCTCTGCGCCCATCGGCGGCGGGTGAGCGAATGGACCTTTTGACCGCCACTATCCGCCCCGTGGCGCCCTTCGATTTCGAGCTAACGGCGGGTTACCACACCTACTTCCAAAGCCGTTACGGCACCGATTCCATGGAGGATGGTGTCTACCGCCGGCTCCTGGACCTGGGAGACAAGCTGGTATTGGCATCGGTGCGGTCGGACGGCACGGTGGATGCCCCGGAACTGGCCCTGGAATTACAGGGCCCAGAGTTGAGCACGGAGGACGTCGACTTGGCTCGGGAAAGAGTGTCCTGGCTACTGGGAGTGGACCAAGACCTTGGCCCATTCTATGAATTGGGCAGGTCGGATGAGGTCATGGCGGGTTTGGTGGAGCGGTTCTACGGCCTGCACCTGCCCCACACTGCCTCGGTGTTCGAAGCGTTGGTTCTGGCGGTGCTGGGACAGCAGATATCCACCAGCGTGGCCCGGATAATCCGCACCCTCCTGATCGAGACCTTTGGCCCCAGCGCCGAATTTGACGGCGAGACCTACTACGCCTTCCCCAGGCCGGAGTCGATCTGGGCATCGACTCCCGCCGAGCTCTACACAATGAAACTGACCCAGCGAAAGGCTGAGTATGTCCACGCCCTGGCTGGGTCGGCCCTGGACGCCGCTGTGGGCCTGGAGAGACTGGGAGAATTGACCGACGCAGAGATCGTCGAGAGACTGACTGCTCTGCGCGGTGTGGGACTGTGGACGGCCCAATGGACGCTGGTCCGCGCCGTGGGCCGTCCCGATGCCCTGCCCCTGGGCGACCTGGCCTTGAGACGGGTGGTCTCGCGCCTGTTCAAGGACGGCGCTGAAGTAACCGACGCCGAAGTGGAGGAGATTGCCCAACGTTGGTCTCCTTACCGGACCTTCGCCACGGTCTATCTATTCAGCGCGCTAAGGACCGGTGCGGGTTAAGTAGGAGATTTGATCTTGCAGGGAGTTCTTCATGCCGTTTCTAGGACTTAGGTTGGGGAACGAAAATCAGTTGAGCGTGGCTGATATTCGATCTCTGGGGGCGCTGGCCGAGGAACACGGCTACGGTGAGATTTGGATGACCGAGGGCGCGGGGCGGGACTCTTTTACCCAACTCACCGCCATCGCCACGGCGACCAGCCGAATCGTTCTGGGGACCGGCATACTGCCCATGTTTTCCAGAACGCCCCTGATCACGGCGATGTCGGCGGCGGGGCTGGCCGCCGTTTCTGACGGCCGGTTCATCCTGGGACTGGGTGTCGGCAACCGGCCGGCGACGGAGAACGGACACGGGGTGGCCTACAACCAGCCCATGGAACACTTGTCGGATATGATTCATATCGTGCGCGGCCTGCTGCGGGGTGAAGAAGTCAGCCATCAGGGGGAGGCCATCTCGGTGAGCCGGGCGTCATTGGGCGGCGCCGCTCCTCAGGGTAGGGTGCCCATCTACATCGCAGCATTGGGTCCGCGTATGTTGCAACTGGCCGGGGAAATTGCCGACGGTGTGCTGCTGAGTTGGACCGCCGCCAGCTATCTGGAGCAGGCCGTCAGACTTGTGCGGGAGGGAGCAACCAAAGCCGGCCGGGACCCATCTGAGGTGGAGATATCGGGTTACCTCCGGGTTGTCGTCACCGACGACTTGGCTGCAGGCCGGACCAGCTTGCAGCAAGAGATCGCCCGGTACGCCGGCGGCGCCCACTACCGGTCCTATTTTCGGAACACCGGGTTCGATGCTGAGATGGCGGGAGCGGCGGTGGCCCGGGACCATGCCGGCAACCCGGCCATGGCGCCGGCCATCGGTGAGAATATGCAGTCAGAGTTGGGCGTGGTCGGCCCTCCTGAGGTCTGCCGGGCACGGATCGAAGAATTACGCGGGATGGGACTGACGAAGCCCGTGATCGCCCCGTTGACCGTGGGAGAACTGAGGGGCTCTTACGAACGGACCATCAGGGCCCTGGCTCCTTAGGTCTCGAAGGCGTCTAAACCGGTAAAGCGAGAGATATATGTCCTCTATATTGGTCTTTGTATTCGACGGACTTCAGCCGGCGCAAGTAAACCCCCGGTTGATGCCCAATCTCTCGGCCTTTGCCGACGGGGGGGTGACCTTCGCCAACCACCATTCGGTTTTTCCCACTGTGACCCGGGTCAACGCGTCCAGCATGGTCACCGGCATGAATCCGGGAGGGCACGGCCTGGCCGGAAACAGGCTTGTCATCAGAGATTTTGACCCGCTCCAGGCCATGGGGGCCATGGAGCCGGAATTGACTAAGGTCGCCAAGGCCGGAGTGCCGGTCCTTCTGGCGCCGACGTTGGCGGAGGTCCTCGCACAGCAGGGGAAAGAATACGTGGCCATCGGCGTTGGGACCAGCGGCAATGCCTACCTCCATAACCCCACGGCCGAAGATTCGGGCGGCGCGACCATACACCCCACATTCGCCCTTCCCCGGGAGCTGCACGAATCGCTCATCGACCGGTTCGGTCCGTGGCCCGATGAAGCGGTGCCCAACACGTCGAGATTGGCCCACGCCACGCGAATCATGACCGAATATGTGCTCCCCGAACGCATGCCCGCCGTGGCCTTGATCTGGTCCTCGGAGCCGGATAGGGCCCAGCACGCCGCCGGGGTTGGTTCCACCCTCTCGGACACCGCCGTCAAGGAGGCGGACGGGCAGTTCGGATACCTGATGCAATGGCTGCGTGAGACCGGCCGCGCCGAAGATACCGACGTCATCGTGGCCTCCGACCATGGCTACTCGACCATATCCGCGACCGTCGGTGTTGAAGCATTGGTCAAGGAGGCCGGTTTTGCATCAGGCGGAGGGCCTGGTGGCGTGATCGTCGCTCAGAACGGCGGCGCTGCGCTCTTCTATACCCCGAAAGGAGACCTTGACACCGCCCAACGGCTGGCCTCCTGGCTGATGGCCCAACCCTGGTGCGGCACGATAACGGCGTCCGACGCCGTCGCCGGTATCCCAGGAACCCTGCCGGCATCTTTGGTGGGTAATCAAGGGCCACGGGCGCCCGAACTGACACTCTCTTTCCTGTGGGAGTCAACTGCCAACCAGGCCGGTTACCCCGGCTCGGTTTACTCCACCTCCGGCGAGCCCGGCACGGGGCAGCACGGTTCGATGAGCCGTCATGAGATGCACAACATCCTGTTCGCCGGCGGCCCCAGTTTCAGGTCCAACATCAAGGTGGAAACCCCGTCCGGCAACCTGGACCTGGCGCCGACGGTCCTCAGGGTCCTGGGTATACCCGGAGGCGGGGAGATGCACGGAAGGGTGCTGGAGGAAGCGCTGGTAGATGGTCCCAACGCCGCCGACGTGGAATGGTCCACCCAACTGCACCACGCCGAACACAACCTGGGCGAAATGGTCTACCGCCAGCAGATCAAGATCTCCACCGTGGGCGCGACGTCATACGTCGATGAGGGGAACCGCGTGGGTTAGGGGTGAACTGCCGGGATTCTTGCCTTCCCCTTCGGGACACGTATAATACCGAAGGTCACATTTTGGCGGATATCCGAACAGGAAACTTGCCAGGTGGACCGGCGTCTTATAACGCCGGTAAAGGAAGCAACCGAATCCCATGAATATTCAAGGCATGGACCCGTTCGAGCTTGCCGGCAGGCGGGACGAGATACTGTCCCACTTTTCGCGTATCGATAAAGAGTTCGACCGGAGGCGGGGAGAGAACCGGCTTTTGGTCAAGGCCGAAGATATCCAGTGGGAGTCGGCATCCCGGGTGCATCCCACGCAGCAAGAAGGGCATCTGCTCGCCAGAATCATTTCCCCCGAACTGGGATTCAACATACACACCTTCCGGGTCTTCAAACGGCAGATCGGCGGCGGCGGGGTCGATGGCGCATTCCACACCCACGGCGATGCGGTCAAATACTATCTTGAGGGCAAGGGTAAAGAGATCATCGACGACCAGGAAGTTGAGGTGTCGCCCGGTGATCTGGCTTTCATCCCAGCCAATATCTGGCACGGCACCGAGAACACCGGCGACGGACCCATGGTGTTCATCGCCTTCCACCAGATCCCGGGCACGCACCTGCCGGTCCCGGCTTCGTGGCAGTACCATGTGGACGACTTGTCTGAGCAAGAGAGCCTGGACAGCCGCCTGGTCAAGATGGAGAAGGAAGACCCCGCGAAAATGGACTCGGCAGCCCTTTACTCTTGGCGGCAACACCTACTGCATGAGCTCGGTGTCCTGGATGACGAATTCAACCACCGGCGCGAAGCCAAGCGCTACCTGGTGCCCCGCAACGAAGTCCCTTGGGAAACGCCGGCCGACAACCAAACGACCACCCTGATCGCTCCGGAGTTGGGGTTCGACATCCACACCCTTCAGCTATCGGTTCGGGTGGTGCCCCCCGGTCACAACGACGAAGCGTTCCACAGCCACGGCGAGTCCGTCCATTATTACCTCTCAGGACAGGGCCATCAGATCGTCGGCGATGAAACGATCGCGGTGGACACCGGAGACCTGGTTTTCATTCCGGCAGGGACCGCCCACGGCATCCGGAATTCCGCGGACGGACCGATGCGGGTGTTGATCGCCGAGCAATTGCCCGGTACCTACTTGCAAAAACCCGTGATCAGGCACGATTAAGAATAAACAATCAGCGGACCGAACGGACTTGGCTCGGAGGAACAATTGGGACCGATGAACCACATGGGCGTTCTGCTACCCACCAGGGGCGTCTTGGTGTACGCCAAAGGCGGCAGACCCCGCGTAGAACTGAACTGGCAGATGGCGGAGACCGCGGAGCGCATCGGCTACGACTCGGTTTGGGTTGGAGATAGCATCACCTCCAAACCCCGCCTGGAGCCGCTGGCGGTCATGGCCGCCCTTGCCGTGCGCACCCACCGGGTCAAGATCGGGACCGCCGTCATGCTGAACGCCCTGCGGCACCCGGTGCACCTTGCCCACTCCATCGCGACCATCGACAACATCTCGAACGGCCGCGTCGTGCTGGGACTGGGCGCGGGCAGGGGCAACAACCAGATGTTCCTGGATGAGCATGCCGTGGTGGGTGTGCCCATCGCCGAACGGGCTGGCCGAATGGAAGAGAGTATCGATATTCTCCGGAAATTGTGGACCGAAGACGACGTTTCAAGTCCAGAGGGGTTTTATCCATTGAGCGGCGTGAGCCTGGAGCCGAAGCCGGTCCAGCAACCGGTGCCGATCTGGCTCTCCAGCAATTGGGTGCGGCGGGGACTCAGAAGAGTGGCGGCCCAAGGCGACGGGTGGATCACCAATGTCCCTTCGACGGAGATGTTCACCAAATGCTGGGAGAAGATCGAAGACAAGGCCAAGGAGCTGGACCGGGACGTGAGCGGCATGCCGCGCGCCCTCTACATCTCGGTAAATCTCAATGATGAAGACGAGGCCCTGTCGGAAGGCGACCTATTCATGCGGGCCTACTACAGCACGCCGTACGAAGTGATCAGCAAGCAGTTGCTTTGCGTCTTCGGCCCTGCCCAAAAATGCATCGACGCGATCAATCGCTACAAAGACGCCGGCGCCGACTACTTCATCGTCCGCTTCGCCTCCCCCAATCAGATGGAACAACTAGAGAAGTTCACGGAACTGGTGGTGCCGAGTCTGGATTAGGTTAGGGGCCCACACCAAAATTTGCCTCGGGAAGCGCCAGCGAACCGCCCAACCGCCGCTTTGATAGACCGGTCAGCGGGACCAGAGCATACCAACCGCTCTCGGCGAAAATGTCCTGAGTCAGCACTCAAAGAGAATTCGACACGGGAATATGCATCGGCTACGTGTGGGGTGACAAAATAAGAAGATGCGCTCTGATGGAACGTGGCGGTGCCGGTGGGGGATATCGTCTTTAGCGATTAACCATACCGAGGAATTTCCCTGCTGTATTCACCGCGTTCGCGACGCGAAACGCTGTATTCAAACTTTTACCAATTGACATCCAATCCTCATGCGGGCTCGTGTCTACACTGCCGTCCGCAATATCGTAAACTTGGGACGGCTGCGAAACGTTGAGTTCGCCGCCGTCCGCGATTCGAACAACGGAACTATCGGTATACTCTTGGCCTTCAGATACATACTTGGCCTGAATGTACAATTTGGTCTCGGTGTCAATCTTGTCGACCTTGCTTATCGAAACCAATTCCGGAGGAGAATCCCCATTGATTTGGTACACCTGAAGAGACTCTATTCTTGCTTTCGGTGAGTCGCGCAACAGTAATCGAACAAATTGGCTTACGACCACAGCCGCGTTTTTTTTACGATTTGAAGAAGACATTTCTGATATTCCTATTGAGCAAAATAATGGCAACTACCACCATTGTAGTAAATGTTCCCGCAATTCCATAAGCTACAGAGGGAAGTGGTGATATGTAAATAGCCCCCAGGGCTCCCCCCCCAAGCATTCCGCTGAACGATACAACCAAATTCCTGACGATCGGCCACGGATTTACGTCTGGCGACCCATCTCTCCCGTAAACAACGAGTCTAACCAAATAAATCACCGCAAGTCCTAGTACGAACCCCACTATGATGCCAGCCAAGACTCCGAGCGTGGTCCATAGAGCATTCAAGGTTTGATTTCACCTGAAAGTGTCGAATCAAGTACCAGGTCTGTTCGTTACTCATATTGCTTGTCCAGGAACCGCGGTGCTAGACTAGGTTGAATCTTAGCTAATTGGTGATTAAAATGCCTGCAATATCCGTAAGATATTTCGTTCGGGTGTTGATCTGTAATCATGGACACAGGGTCAAAATCCTAACCGAACCACTCACTACCTTAGGGTAACATGCTATTCTGTAAATATCCTGGCCGTTCCGTCAACTGAGAGGTCTTTCGAAAGCGAAGAGACACCCAATGAGGAGGATTTTTTGACGATAGGTCAGTTCGTTCGCAGGTTGCGCGGCCTAACCCGAACCAGCATAAAAACAATCAGCGCCTTTGATGGTCGTTCCAACGTGACTCCGGCCCAGTTGTGGAGGCTCGAAAATGAGACAACGAGGTTGCCGGATAAGCCAATCCTGGATCACCTCGAGGAATATTTCAAATTGCCTCCAAACTTTTTGTATCAACTTCATAATGCCAATAATCTAACGGACGATGATCACCAGCAAGATTCTTGGGACGCCGAAGCCTTCGAAAACCAACTCAAGGATGCAGACCGGTTATTAATTTTCAAGCTCATATTAGGTGAAGAACCGCTCTCTGAAGTCGAGGCTCGCCGTTTAGTAGAGCTTCTTGTTGGGAAGTCGACGGGTCGCGGTGGTAAACCATCGACAAAGCTGAAGCGTCTGGTCAGGATTGGGGTTGCTGGTGCGGTCAAGCTTGAGCTGGACGGTCTGAGAGAACGATTGAAGCTAGGGGAATGGCGGGACGAATCAGGGATTCAAGTCGCATCCGGAGAGGCGGAGAATGCCGTGGTTATTGCCGCGCGAGGCGGCATAGGGCGAGTGGCGGCAGAATCGGTTGTGAGCAAATTGATTTTGGATTATAAGGTCAATGTCATCATAACTCTTGGGTTTGCCGGCGGAACTGATTCCCGGGTTCGTGCTGGCCACTTGGTTATTAGCAAGCGATTGATTCCC
The DNA here is from genome assembly GCA_022562475.1 of Chloroflexota bacterium. GTDB lineage: Bacteria > Chloroflexota > Dehalococcoidia > Lucifugimonadales > UBA3495 > UBA9611. The sequence goes on from JADFPD010000023.1 coordinate 20,575, forward strand.
CACCATGATTTGGTCTCCGATGTTGAGCCAGGCCCAGAATCAATGGTAATCGATTGTGCAGAACACCTCGCGACACTTGCCTCTTCAATCGCCAGGGATATGGATATTCCTCACCACGAAGGGGTAACAGTAACAGTGGAAAATATCATCGACGATCCCACCGAAAAAGCATATTTGGGTGAGAACTATGGTTCTCTTTCAGTAGACATGGAAAGCTACTGGATTGCAAAGACGTGCAATCAGTTTAAAGTTTCATTTGTGTCCGTAAGATCGATTTCTGACGAGGTAGGTGATTGGATGCCAAATGCTGTGGAGTTTCTGGACTCGTCTGGATCTGTAGTCCCATCAAAGGCATTAAAGTACCTAGCACAGCATCCCGAGAAAATTCCAGACCTCATGAAACTCGGCGGTCACATGAGGCGCGCTTCGCAGAGTCTGACTAGGTTCGGGGCTGCGTTTGTCAGAAAGTACGACGAATCATATCTAAAATTAGAATCCAAAATCGCTGATGATGGTCTAGAGGAACTGGGTGAAGCGAATTGACGTCGTCGTCGACACCGACAATCACAACGCGAGTATCCCAGAAGCACGAGAGAAACTCCGACCTTTAATCAAGGGAGCGTGCGAACTCTTCAGGTAACTGGAAACGTTGTACGCGCGGCCGGTCTAACTAGCCTTTCAGCATCTTCATTAGGGCCATGGGGTTGCGGGACTTGGCCATCTGCTTCATCAGCTTCTGGGTCTGCTTGAACTGGTTCAGCAGTTGGTTCACGTCCTGGGGGGTGGTGCCGCTGCCCCGGGAGATGCGGCGGCGGCGGCTTCCGTTTAGGATCTCCGGCCGTTGGCGTTCTTGGGGCGTCATGGACCGGATGATAGCCTCGATGCGCTCGATACGGCCGTCGTCCAGGTCGCCCATGGGCATCCGTTTGCTCAGTTGGCTCATCCCCGGAATCATCTCCATCACCGATGACAGCGAGCCCATCTTCTTCACGCTTTGGATCTGAGTCAAGAAATCTTCCAGGTCGAAACTGGCCTGGCGAAACTTCTTCTCCATCTCCTCGGCCTGCTTCTCGTCCACCGCGTCCTGGGCCTTTTCGATGAGGGTCAGGATGTCGCCCATGGCTAGTATCCGGGAGGCCAGGCGGTCCGGGTGGAAGGCCTCCAGGCCGTCGGGCCGCTCGCCCACGCCCATAAACTTGATGGGGATGCCGGTAACGCGGGTGATGGACAGGGCCGCGCCGCCGCGGGCATCGCCGTCCATCTTGGACATGATCAGGCCGGTCAGCGGTACCTGCGCGTGGAACCCCTCGGCGGCGTTAACCGCTTCCTGGCCGGTCATTGCGTCCACGACCAATAGCACTTCGTGGGGGTTGACCGCTTTCTTGACCTCGCCAAGTTCCTTCATGAGGTCTTCGTCGATCTGCAGGCGGCCGCCGGTGTCGATTATGGCCCAGTTGACCCCCAGTTGACGGGCCTTTTCCACGCCGTTCTTGGCTACCTGGACCACGGTGGAAGACTTGGGGTCCTCGGAATAGACCGGGATGTCCAGTTGCTTGCCCAGCGTCTCCAATTGCTGGATGGCGGCGGGACGGCGCAGGTCGGCGGCGATGAGCAGAGACTTGTGGTTTTGGCGGCGCAGGTGCAGGGCCAATTTGGCGGCCGTGGTCGTCTTGCCGGAGCCCTGCAGGCCCACCAGCATGATGGTCGTCACCGGCTGGCTGGAGAGAGTCAGGGAGTGATCGCCGCCGCTGAGGAGGTTGGTCAACTCCTCTTGCACGATCTTCACCACCTGCTGGCCGGGTGAAAGGCTTTCCAGAACATCCGAGCCGATGGCCCGCTCTTTCACGGCGGCCACAAAGTCCCGGGCTACCCGGAAATTAACATCGGCTTCCAGCAGCGAGCGCCGGACCAGGCTCAGGGCTTCGTCGATATCGCCTTCGGTCAAGCGGCCCTTGCTGGTCAGCTTGTTCAGGATGCCGGTCAACCGCTCGGTTAGGTTTTCAAACATATCTGCTGTGGCTGCCTTTTGGGAAAAGTTTCTACATTGAATTGTAGGCTGGCCCGAGATTAAGGGTCAAGGTTGTCATGGACGCCTTACTCCCAGCGGAACAGCCGGACCGCTATGAAAAAGGTTATGGCCAGCCAAACGGTCAAGCCAAGGACATTGTCCCATTGGGACCAGAGACTCGCGCCGTCAACGGCCACGTTGCGCAGGGCGTCGGCCAGGTAGCTCAATGGCAGAAAGTCCGCCACGGCCCGCAGCGGACCGGGCATGGCGTCCCTGGGGAAGAACACGCCGGAGAGGAACATCATGGGGAGGGCGATGGCATTGGCCACGGGGGCGGCCACGTCCTCGGTGCGCGCCCATCCCGAAACGGCGAATCCCATGCTGACGAACACCCCGCCGCCTAGCAGGGCCAGCAATAGCATGAAACCCAGGTTGCCCTCCAGGTGCACGTCGAAAGCCACCACCGCCAGACCCACCAGCACCAAGGTCTGCAGGATGGAGACCGTCAGCCGGATGAAGACCTGGGCGAAGATGAAACTGGCCGGCAGCACCGGTGTGGCTTTCAGCCGTCTCAAAACGCCCCGGCTCTTCAATTGGACGAAGGAAAAGGCCACGCTGAAAAGGCCCATCTGCATGATCGACATGGCGACCACGCCCGGCATCAGAAAATCTATGAATTTCAAATTGCGGCTATCGACCGGCAGGGCTTTGATGCTATAGCGCTCCGATATATTCCCTTCAGCGAAGGTCATCCCGTCCAGAACGTGTTGGATTATGGTCTGCCCGGCGGCCGATTCTTGGGCCCGGCCCTGGTTGTAGACCACTGTGACCTGTCGCCGGACCGGGGATTGCTCCTCGCCGAACCCCGGCTCGATGATCAACACCAGATCGCGGTCGCCGTCCAATAGGGCCTCCCGCTCCTCATCCTCGGAAAGGTCCTCGGAGATGTCGAAGGTGCCCAGCGCCCGGACCTCGCCGATCAGTTTCCGGGAGGCATCGTTATTGGCCAAGTCCACCATCCCCAGATCGACGGTGCGAAATGCGCCGAAGTCCAGCAGGCCGAACACGGAGATCAACACCACTGGCAGGAAGAAGGTCCAGAAGATCGCCTGCCGGTCCCGGAACCAGATCTTCATCGATGCCCGGGTGAGGCTTAGCGTGGGATTAGTCTGAAACAAATGCTTCAACATTACCGTTCCAGCGATGCTCGGATGAGGCTGAGCGTGGGATTAATTTGAAGCAGATGTTTCAACATTACCGTTCCAGGGACGCCCGGGTGGGGCTGAGTGTGGGACCAGTCTGTGGCAAACGGTCGGGCATCACTCGTCCCGGAGCTCCCGGCCGGTCAGGTCCAAGAAAACGTCTTCCAGGTTGGCCAGCTTCTCCGTGTGTTCTTTCCGGAATCCTTTGCTCAGGAGAGACTCAACCAACGCCGCCGGCCGGTCCATGGCGACGATCTTGCCGTGGTCCATGATGGCCACCCGATCGCACAACTCTTCGGCTTCCTCCATGTAGTGGGTGGTCAAGAGCACGGTGCGGCCTTCCGATTTGAACCGCTGGACCAGCGCCCACATATGCCGGCGGGCCTGCGGGTCCAGCCCGGTGGTAGGTTCGTCCAAGAAGAGCAGGATAGGGTCGTTGACCAACGTGGAGGCAACGGAAAACCGCTGTTTCTGTCCGCCGGAGAGGTCTTTGAATAGCGCGTTGGCGCGGTCGTCCAATTCCACATCGCGCAACAGGTCCATCGCGTCGATCTCCCGGTGATAGAGGCTGCCCATCACGTCCAATATCTCCGTCAGGTTCAGCCGGTCGAAGAAGGCCGACGATTGAAGCTGGATGCCGATGACCTTCTTGACCGCCCGCGGGTCCTTCCGTACGTCGATCCCGTTAATCACGGCCGAGCCGCTGTCGGGAGCCCTCATCCCCTCCAGAATCTCCACGGTGGTTGTCTTGCCCGCGCCGTTGGGGCCCAGGATGCCGAAAACCTCTCCGGAACTCACGGAGAACGAGACGCCGTCCACGGCTTTCAGTTCGCCATAACTCTTGCGCAGGTCTTGGACCTGGATGATCTCTGCTTGTTGATTCATGGGTTCCGTGTGTCCGGCGCTGTGCTAAAATTAGCTACGCTCCGGCCCTAGGGCCGCGGGCAGACTTCTTTGGTGTGGTGGAGGTTGCAGGTGGCCGGTATTCCTCCAAGCTTTTTGGCAAGCTCTCGGGCACGGTCCCGCACGAGGCCCTCACCATGATACCCCTCAGGCTCACTCTCAGGAATTTCTTGTGTTACCGGGAAAACGTACCTACGTTGGACTTCACCGGGCTCCACATCGCCTGCGTGTGCGGCGCCAACGGCCACGGCAAATCGGCCCTGTTGGACAGCATCACCTGGGCTTTGTGGGGCAAAGCCCGAGGCAAGATTCAAGACGAGATAATCTCCTACGGCGCCGACGAATGCCGGGTGGAGTTGGACTTCTCCTCCCGTGGCCAGGACTACCGCGTGATCCGCAGCCACGCCCGGGGCGGCACGCGCCGCCGGAGCGGGGCATCCGACCTGCAATTGATGGTTTTGGAGAATGACACGCCCCGGCCGATCACCGGCGATATGATCCGCGAGACCCAGGCCCGCATCGACCAGACCATCGGCATGGACTACGACACATTCATCAACTCGGCTTTTTTGGTCCAAGGCCGCGCCGGCGAGTTCACCAACAAAACACCCGCGGAACGCAAGGCTGTCCTCAGCAAGATCCTGGGCTTGGAGGCCTATGACCGTCTCCAGATGCTCGCCAGGGAGCGGAACAGTGTGGCCGAAAACAGCGCCAAGATCTCGGAAGGCACGGTGGACCGGCTGCGCCGGGAGCTGGACCGATTGGTGGCGCCGGCAGCGGAATTGGAGGAAGTCGAATCCAGTCTCGCCACGCAGAATAAAGACCTGGCGGAAGAACAACTGAAGACCTCGGGCGTGCGGGAAAAGGTCGGCGAACTACGCCGGCAGCAGGCCGGCCAGGAAGAAGCGGCCCAGAGGGCGTCTGCCTTGGGCAAGGAGATTGAGCAGTTCGAGGCAGCCCATAAAACGGCCCAGCAGCAGGTGGTGGCCTTCGAGAACCTGGTGGGCCAGGCCCCGGCCATCCGCCAGGGCGCGGCCCAACTGGCCACCGCCCGCGCCGCCTTCGCCCGCCTCGAAGAAGCCGGACGCAACTTCGACGAACTAGTTGGCAAACGAACGGCCGCCTCGGGGGCCATCGACATCAAGCGGACCCAACTGGGGTCGCAAGTCCAACAACTGAACTCTGAGATCGAGACCGGTCTCAGCCCCAAAGCCCAGGGCCTGGAGCAACTCGAGGCCACCAAGCTGCAGTTACAGGACGAAGGTCCGGGAATCGAGGAACAGGAAAGGGCCTTGACGGCGGAACGGGAGCGACTCAACGGTCTGGCGGTCCAGACGGGACAACTGCAAAGCGCGCTGGAGCGGTCGGTAAACGAAGGAAAAGACCTGGCCGCCAAGAAGGAATTGCTCGACGGCGCCAATGGTCAGGAAGCGGTGTGCCCGCTGTGCCAGACCCCTCTGAGTGAGGACGGCTGCCAGCGCCTGGCGGAGACATTCGAAGCCGACATCCAAGCAAAGCGGGAAGAGTACCGCAATACGTCGGCCCAGGTGAAAACACTGCAAGCCGAGACGTCAGAGTTGGAGGGCCGCCTACCACCACAAGAGCAATCATTGTCCCAGGCCAAAACCAAACGTCAGGTGGACCTACAGCAACTGGAGCAAAAGATACAGGAAGCCCAGCAAGCACGGCTGGACCAGGCCGAAGCAATGCCCAGACTGGAGGCCATGCGGGCGGCCTTGGCGGACGGCTCCTTCGCCGCCGAGGAGTCGGTCCAACTGCAGAAGCTGGAAGCCCAGATCCAGGAATTGGAATACGACCCCGAGACCCGCCAGCGTATCTTCCAGGAGACACAGGACCTGGACGAGTTCGCCCAGCAAGAAGGGCTATTGGAGCAGGCTGAGACCGGGCTGCCCGCAGCCAAGGAAGCAGCGGACCAGAATGCCGCCATGACCCTGCGCCGTAAGGAAGAACTGGAGTTGCTGCTGTCTCAATCCGCTGAAGCCAAGGAGGCTTTGGTGGGTCTGGCTGCTCTGGAGAGCGAATTGACCCAGGCTGAGCAAAGGGAGCGGGAACTGGGGGTAAAGATTCAGCAGGCGATCGAGCGTCAGGGATATCTTCGGAACCAGGTGGAACGTCAAGAATCTTTGGGTCAGGAGTTGGTCGCCGAAACGGCGCGGCTAACCGCCCTGCAAGACGAGCAGTCCATCTACCGGGAGTTGGCCACGGCCTTTGGCCGCCAGGGGATCCAGGCCATGCTCATCGAAACGGTGGTGCCAAGGTTGGAGGATGAGACCAATGCGCTTTTGGGCCGGATGACCGACAACCGCATGAACGTGAAATTGGAGACCCAGCGGGAGCGGGCATCAGGGCAGGGAGACCCCCGCGAGACCCTGGAAATAATGGTCAGCGACGAACTGGGACCGCGCAGCTACGAGATGTACAGCGGTGGCGAAGCCTTCCGGGTGGACTTGGCTTTGCGCATCGCTCTGTCGAAGGTGTTGGCCCAGCGGATCGGAGCGCCCTTGCCGACATTATTCATCGACGAAGGGTTCGGCACCCAGGACACCATCGGGCGAGAGCGGATACTGGACGTGATCAACACCATCGGAGACGACTTTGAAAAGGTGCTGGTGATCACGCATCTGGACGACCTGAAGGATGGCTTCTCGGTGCGCATCAATGTTCACAAGGACGAAACAGGTTCCACATTTTGGATCGACTGATGTGTGCCTGGCGCACCAACTCTAGGCGCGGGAGAAAGATTTGACTTCAGTCCCTGGCAGCGACATCCAGGTCCGCCACGCCACCTATAGGCACCTCGAGAACATCATCGACTTCAACATTGCCATGGCCAAAGAGACCGAGGGCAAGATATTGGACATCGAAGTGGTCCGGCCGGGTGTCGAGGCGGTGCTAACCCGTAATGACCTGGGATTCTACCTGATCGCCGAACATTCCGGCCGCCCCGCGGGCCAACTGCTCATCACCTACGAGTGGAGCGATTGGCGAAACTCATTCTTCTGGTGGATTCAGAGCGTCTACGTAGTCCCCGAATTCCGGCGCTTGGGTGTCTACAAGGCCCTGCATTACTACGCCGCGGAGGACGCCCGGCGTCAGGGTGACGTCCGCGGGCTACGGCTCTACGTCGACAAGGACAACACCATCGCCCAAGGGGTCTACGCCGGGCTGCGCATGCGCCCGACCCACTATGATATGTACGAGATTGATTTCGACGCCCGCCCTGAGGTGAAGTTGCCGGAAGAGGGGCCTCCGGAAGAGGGACCACTCCAAGAGGAACAAAAGGAGAACGATGATGCTACCGGATAATGTCAAACAATTCGCTACCGAGAACCATCAGGGGGTGTTGACCTGCTTCCGAAGAAACGGCATGCCCCAGATGAGTATCGTCACCTGTGGGGCGTACCGGGACGGCGTGGCTTTCTCGACCACCGCCGACCGCGCCAAGCTGCTCAACCTGCAGCGCGACTCCCGGTGCTCTCTGATGGTCTCCAAACAGGACTGGTGGGGCTATCTGGTCTTGGAGGGCCGGGCCACCATCCTCTCCTCGGATAATACCTCCCCCAATGACCTGCGGGACGCCCTGCGCGACGTTTACCGGGCCGCCACCAACCAGGACCACCCCAACTGGCCGGAATACGACCAGGCCATGGTCGACGACCGCCGCGCCGCAGTCATCGTAGTCCCAGACCAGATCTACGGGACGGCGGTCTAACCACATTCCGCATCATTCTGCCTGTGCTACGATGCCACCGTCATGACCGGTGACGGTAGGAGGAACCATGGCCGACGACGCTGCCAGGAAAGATCTGCGGGAAGCCGGGCGGGAGTACGAAAGTAAGCTGGCCGTCGCCTTGGCTCGCCAGGGAGAACCGGCAAAACCTCCGCAGACCAGTTACGGCATGCCGCTCAAATCGGTCTACACGCCCGAGGACGCACCGGACCAGGACTATCTGCGGGACCTGGGGTTTCCCGGGACCTACCCGTTCACTCGGGGAATCCGCCCGGATATGTACCGCGGACGCCTGTGGACCATGCGTCAGTACGCCGGCTACGACACGGTGGAAGAGACCAACTCGCGGTTCCGGCATCTGCTGGAGCAGGGCCTCACCGGCATGAACGTGGCCTTCGACCTGCCCACACAGTTGGGCATGGACCCGGACCATCCCCTGGCTTCCAGCGAAGTGGGGAAAGTCGGCATTTCCTGCCCGTCCGTGCGCCAGATGGAGACGCTCTTCCAGGAACTGCCGCTACAGCAGGTAACTCCGTCCCTAACCGTGAACGCGTCGGCCCAGTCGGTCCTTTCGATGTACGTGGTGACCGCCCAGAACCAGGGGATCCCCCTCGAGCAGATCGGCGGAACGACCCAGAACGACATCCTGAAAGAGTTCATCGCCAGAGGGAATTACATTTTTCCTCCGGGCCCATCCCTGAAGATGACGGTGGACCTCTTCGAGTACTGTGCCGGACACCTACCCCGGTGGAACTTCATCAACATCTGCGGTTACCACGTGCGGGAGGCCGGTTCCAGTTTGGTCCAGGAACTGGCCTTTGCCTTCGGCAACGCCCGGGCCTACCTGGACGAAGCGCTGTCGCGTGGAATGGAGATCGACGATTTCGCTCCCCGCATCGCCTTCAATTTCAGCGTGTTCAACAACGTTCTTGAAGAAGTGGCCAAGTTCCGGGCCGCCCGCAGGTTGTGGGCCCGGCTGCTCAAAGTAGGATACGGCGCCAAGAACCCCCGCTCCCTTACCTTTAGGACCGGGGCCGGCAGCGGCGGGAGCACGCTGGTCGCCCAACAGCCGGAGAACAATATAGTTAGGGTGACTCTCCATACGGTGATCGCCGCCATGGCCGGGGTGCAGTCGATGCACACGGCGTCCATGGACGAGGCCCACGCCCTGCCGTCGGAGGAGGCCGCCACCCTGGCCCTGCGCACCCAGCAGATAGTTGCTTACGAGAGCGGACTGGCCGACGTGATCGACCCGTTGGGCGGCTCCTACTACGTTGAAAGCCTCACTGACCAGATCGAGGAGCAGGTCGACGAATACCTGAAGCGCATCGAAGACCGTGGCGGCATGGTGGCGGCCATCGAGTCGGGCTGGGTGGTCCAAGAGATCGGTGAAGAGGCCTACCGGTTACAGCGGGAGGTGGAGCAGGGGGAACGGGTCGTGGTGGGACTGAACCGGTTCACCACCGACGAGACGCCTGCCATCGAGCTTCACCATCCCGACCCATCCGTGGGCGGCACTGTGAGGGACGAGATTGACGAGCTTCGACGGAAGCGGGACCAAAAGGCGCTTTCGCGTGCGCTGAAAGACCTGAAGTCGGTCGCCGGCGAAGGCGGAAATCTGATGCCCCCAACGCTGGAGGCCATCAGGTCCCTGGCGACGGTTGGCGAAGTCTCAGGGGCCCTGCGTGAAGTCTTCGGAGAGTGGCGGGCGCCGAATAGTTAATGGCGTGAGCAGGCTAGGGCCCGTTCGTGGTGAATTTTTGGTCCCGCTCGTGGTGCGCTTTTGGTTCCGTTCGTGGTGCGCGGTTGGTTCCGTTCGTGGTGCGCTTTTGGTTCCGTTCGTGGTGAGCCCGTCGAACCATTGCTTTGGTTTAGATTGTTCTTCACGGCGAAGATGACTTATGCGCATCCTTCGACACGCTCAGGACGAACGGGTTTGTTGGTATGTCGCTTCTGGGAATTCCGTTCGTGGTGCGCTTTTGGTTCCGTTCGTGGTGTGCTTTTGGTTCCGTTCGTGGTGAGCCCTTCGATCCAGTGCTTTGGTTTAGGTTGTTCT
>JADFPD010000119.1 GCA_022562475.1 Chloroflexota bacterium
CTTCATGTCGGCATTAATAGTAAACCCACCGACGGTTGCCCCGTCTCCTAAGGGAGGTTTGGCTTTTTTGTCGTTGATATCCGGTAACCCGTTCTCCGGGTTGTAGTTATGGCCGGTGTTGTAAAACATGATCCCCTGGGCATCAACGATCCCGCCGGTGATTTTGAGAGTATTTTTCTTTTTGCCCATAACCACATAGATCCCGGGAGTAAAAAACACATCGCCTCCGGTGATTTCAATGGAACCATACAAACCGGGATACAACGTCGTTTTTCCTGTGACATCATCATAACTGTTTTGCCCGCTAGGGTCGGGAGAAGTTTTCAGTGAAGAGCCGTTGCTTGTGACGGCGACTGAGCCATGATCGATGTTGAGGACGCCGTTTGAAACCATCGGCGTTGCCAGGGTAATCAGCGGATCGGGCGCGGGCAGCACACCGGTTTTTAAGGGATTGGGACCTCCCGGATCGTAAGGTTTGAAATTCTCAAACTTGTCGACACCTCCGACAACGAACATCCCCCTGCTAAAAACACCCGTATCGGAATTCGGTTGTCCGGCGGATGCGGCGGTTCCATTGTTTCCGTTGTCGATCGGTACTCCCGTCTCTGTTTCGCCCCCTCCTTCAGAATTGTCAAAGATGAATCCTTTTACTCTCAGTCGCCCGCCCCCGCTGACATTCAAGCCTGGCCGGGCATCGGGGTCCAGCACGATCACGCCGGCGCCGGCGCTGAGCACCGCGCCCATCTTGGCCGGGTCTTGGAAGGCCGGGTCCTCGTAGGCTTTGCCGGCCACGAACAGCGCGACCGTCAGGCCAAGGCCCGCGATAATGGCCGCCACCAGCAGGTGTTTGTTGGCCATGCCCTCGGGCAGGGGGAAGCCGAGCCGGGCGCCAACCCAGGAGAATAACGTGATTCCCACGGTCTTGCCGACGATCAGCGAGAGCAGCACGATGAAGGTGACCTGGGTGATGCTGGCGAAGGCGACTCCCGCGTTCATGAATGCGAAGAAGAATAACCCAAAATCCACCGGCAGCTTTAGTTGGTGTTCGAAGGCGTCCAGGGGCGCAGGGCGGTGGTGCGGCTCCAGGGCCTCTTCAGGGGCTTCCGCCTCCACAACCTGGTCAGCAACGGCCTCGGAGCCACCGGTGCGTGGGTGCTCAAATTCAAAGTCTTCATCTTCGAATAACCCGTGGGTGGCCTGGGGTCCAGGCAGGAAGGGCACTATTACCACCAAAGCCAGGGCCGGTTCGATGGACGATTTGACCAGCCCGACCCAACTGAGCCCCCCGGCGATCAGGATGTAAACGGGCCAATAAGGCACGTGGAAGCGCCGCATGACGTAGGCCACTATCATTCCGGCGGCCACCAACAATAACCAGGAAGGGGCCACGGGGAATTCCGGGTCCGGGTAGAACACGGCGATGATCCCCAGCCCGATGGCATCGTCGGCCACCGCCAGCAGCAGCAGGAAGTTGACCGCCGGGTGGGAAGCGCCGAAAATGATTCGGGCCACCAGCCAGGCCAGAGCGATATCGGTGGCGGTGGGTATGCCCCAGCCGTTGGCCACCGTGCTCAGGTCGCTGCCACCCCCGTAGAAAACCCAAGCCAGAAGAAGGAACAAACCCGCCGGCCCAAGCACCCCGCCCAGGGTGCCCATCAAGGGATTTATGGCCTTGCGGACCGGGTTCAGCGCGCCGCCGGGCAGCACCGACTCGGTGATCTCCTTGGTGGCGATGCCAAAGAAGAACACCATGAATATCTCGTTGACCAGGAAGTGGACCGTGACCGCCTTCCCGAAGATCTTGGTGTCCCCGCCTAAGATATGGAAGTCCACCATCTCTTCGTAGGCGTGGATGTCGATGTTGGCAAAGACCAACCCGGCGATCACGCCGATGATCAGCGGGATGGAGAATTGCTGGAGAATGCTTATGTGGTGGGCGCGGAGCAGAGCACTATCCTAATAATCACATTACCCATATCAGTTCCACCGACCGGCCCCCTAAGGGCAAACGCTCCGGGGATTATATCACCACGGGCGGGACCGAAAACGATGAGCTTCTCAGGCTCGCTGGAGCACCCTGCCAGGCGTGAGTCAAGTTGACATCGCATAGGGGCTTTGTTACTATCACGGGCAGCCTGGACGCGTAAATTCCAGGCTTATTTAGGCTTTTGCGCCTGCCATTCTATGGCCAGGAGGGACCGACCTAGGTGGCTTTCTTAAATGGACTTAAATGCCGTGAGTGCGGCAGGGAATACCCGGCGGAACCGCTGAATGTATGCGATTTCTGCTTCGGCCCTCTGGAGGTGGTGTACGACTACGCCACCATCTCCGAGGTTGTCAGCTGGGACCGTATCGCCTCCGGACCTCTGAGCATCTGGCGTTACCAGGACTTGCTCCCCGCCGAGGGCGACGACCCCGTGGACATCATGGCGGGATTCACTCCGCTGCTCAAGGCCAAGGGTCTGGGCAAAACCCTGGGACTGAACAACCTGTACATCAAGAACGACAGCGTAAACCCATCGTTCTCCTTCAAGGACCGAGTCGTCTCCGTGGCCGCGACCAAGGCCCTGGAATTTGGCTACGAGACCATCGCCTGCGCTTCTACCGGAAATCTGGCTTGCAGCGTGGCGGCCCACTGTGCCCGGGCCGGTGTCCGCGCCGTGGTCTTCATTCCCTCCGATCTGGAGAAGGGCAAGATCATCGGCGCCGCCATCTACAATCCGGTGCTGGTGTCGGTGGACGGCACCTATGACCAGGTAAACCGGCTCTGCAGCGAGTTGGCCGACGACTACCCCTGGGCCTTCGTCAACATCAACATGCGGCCATACTACGCGGAGGGCAGCAAGACCCTAGGCTACGAGGTGGCAGAGCAACTGGGCTGGCGGCTGCCCGACCACGTGGTGGTGCCCTCGGCCTCCGGCGCCATGTTCACCAAGATCTGGAAGGGCTTCAACGAATTGGCCTGCCTGGGTCTGCTGGACGGGGTGCCGAGCAGTTCCTTCGGAGTAGACCAGAACACCGTCCATCACCCGGCCGTCACCACCAAGATGCACATGCAGCAGGCGGAAGGGTGCTCGCCCATCGCCACGGCGTGGAACAATAACCAGTCACACGTCATTCCGGTGCGGCCCGACAGTTTGGCCAAGTCTTTGGCCATCGGGAATCCCGCCGACGGCATCTACGCTCTGAAAGTGATCGAAAAATCCGGCGGGTCCGCCTATGCGGTGCCGGAATCGGATATAGTAGATGGCATCAAATTGTTGGCCGAAACCGAAGGAATCTTCACCGAGACAGCCGGCGGCGTGACGATCTCAGGGCTCAAGCACCTGGCCAAGTCAGGCGCCATCAAACCGGACGAATTGACCGTCGTTTACATCACGGGCAACGGACTCAAGACCCAAGAAGCGGTGGAGCACGTGGTGAACCCGCTCTCCATCAAGCCCAGCATCCGTTCCTTCGAAGAGGCGTTCAAAGGCGTCAAATAGCTGGTGTAGATAGCCGGGAGGTGTTCGGGAATGGGCAAGCAGAGAGTCAAGTTCGTCTTTGAAGAAGACTTGGTGAAGCAGCCGGTGATTTACGAGTTGGGCCAAAAGTTCAAGATCGTAACCAACATACGCCGGGCCGAGGTGGGCGAAGACGTCGGTTGGGTGGTCTTGGAACTGGAAGGCGATGAATCGGAGATAAAGCGTGGGCTGGAATGGGTCAGTTCCACGGGGGTGCGGGTGGACCCGCTTGGCGGGGATGTGATCGATGGGTAGGAGTTAGTCCTGCCCCCGGCGCCAGAAACACGGAGCGCCTAAACGGGGTGCCTAAACGGGGTGCCTAAACGGAGTGCCTAAACGGAGTGACTGAACAGGAAGGGGGTTTTTCCAAATGAGTGTCATGGTCCGAATTCCCACGCCACTGCGGCGTATGACCAACGGCAAGGACAAGGTAGAGGTGGAGTCCGCCAATCTCGGTGAAATGGTGGAGAAGCTGAATGGCGAGTTTCCCGGATTCAAAGACCGTTTGGTCGATGAAGACGGCGAACTGCGCTACTTCGTGAATATCTACGTGAACGGCGAGGATGTCCGGTTTCTGGAAGGACTGAAGACCCCAACCAACGAAGGCGACGAGATCAGTATCGTCCCGGCGGTTGCCGGCGGCTTCTAGCTCGCTCGGCGCCCGGCCCGGAGTCCCTGCTCAGCCTTGCTTTCACCCGGTTAGCTACCCGCCCCGGGTCTGCAGCCATCGTTCTTTCTGCGCTTGCCGCGCGGCTTCGTCGGTTGGCTGATATACGTCTAAGAAATCCTTGCGGAAGGTGTCGAACCTGTCCTCCAATATCGACGCCCTGATGCGTTCCATCAGCGCCAGCACGAACCGCAGATTGTGGATGCTGGCCAGCCGCAGACCCAACAACTCCTTGGCCCGGAACAGGTGCCGCAGGTAGGCGGCTGAATATTTCCGGCAGGTATAGCAATCACAGGTTTCGTCCAACGGCCCTTGTTGCTCCGCGTACCGCGCCTTGTTGATGTCCACCCTGCCTTCCGGCGTGAACAGGCTACCGTTCCGCGCTACCCTGGTGGGCAGAGCGCAGTCGAACATATCGATCCCCCTGGCCACACCTTCCACCAGATCCTCGGGAGAACCCACGCCCATCAGGTACCGGGGTTTGTCTTGGGGCAATAACTCCGCCACCTGGCCGGTGAACCGGTACATGTCTTCTTTGTTTTCGCCCACCGCCAAGCCGCCCACCGCGTAGCCCTGGAATGGGATGGACGAGATGGCGCGGGCCGACTCGTCCCGCAGCTCCGAAAAGGTGCCTCCCTGTACTATTCCGAACAGGACTTGCCCCGCAGCCGCTCCGGTGGGGGATGACTGGTGGGTGTCGAAGCACGACTGGGCCCAGCGGTGGGTGCGCTCCATGGCCTGGCGCACCTCTTTCTCCGAGGCCCCGTAGGCGATGCACTGGTCGAAGCACATGGCGATGTCCGCGCCCAACCCTTCCTGGTTGGCCGTGGCCAGTTGGGGGGTGAAATTATGCTCGCTGCCGTCTATGTGGGAGCGGAACCGGATACCGTCGTCGGTTACTTTCCGCAGCGGCCCCATGCTGAAGGCCTGGAACCCGCCGCTGTCCGTGAGGATGGGCCCGTCCCAGCCCATAAATCTATGCAGGCCGCCCAACTTGGCCACGGTTCCCACACCGGGCCTCAAGTATAGGTGGTAGGCGTTGCTGAGGATTACTTGGGCGCCAACTTCCCTCACCTCTTCGGGCGTCAGCCCTTTAACCGTGGCCTGGGTGGCCACAGGCATGAAGAACGGCGTGAGCGCTTTGCCGTGGGGCGTCTCAAGCTCGCCGGCCCTGGCGCTGCCGTCGGTGTGCTGTAATTGGAAGTTGAATTTGGTTTCCGGCATATTCTAGTTGTCCTGCATGCGGCAGGTTTTTTGGTGTATGCGGCAGCCGTTGCAGGCTGGGCCTATGGTATCCTCTACGGGCAAATCCCATCAACTTTCCCGTAACCATGATTACCGACCTGCGGCAGCCGGTCCCAGGCATTGCCGCCCCAAGATGAACGAGTTTTTAACCAGCTACAGTTCCGGCCACACTCTGCTTTGGGCATTGCTAATCACCGGTGTGGTCGCCGCCTCAGCCATCGGCCTTAGCCTATTCTGGACTGGAGTGTTCCGGTCGGCGGCCGCCCTGCGCCGGCACCAGTCAAAAACCCCCGAAGACGGCGGCTAAGATGTGGTTCCCAAATGCCGAAGTCACCGTCAATCCCGCGCTCCTCTTGCTTTTGGGAGTCATGGTTGGCACTCTAAGTGGTTTCTTTGGCGTCGGCGGTGGGTTCTTGATCACGGGAGGTCTGCTCATCTTCGGTGTCCCGCCCGTATTCGCGGTGGGGACCGGCCTGGCCCTGATCATGGGCTCCTCAATCATCAACACCCTCAAGCACCGGCACCTGGGCAACGTGGACCTTCGCTTGGGCCTCATAATGCTGATCGGGACCATCCCCGGCGTATTTCTTGCCGAGCGATTGAACTCCTCTCTTGAAGCGGCGGGTATCATCGGCCCGGTCATACGCTACGTGTACATAGTGTTGCTGGCCGCGCTTGGCGGCTTCATCATCTACGACCACTTCAAGCAGCGCCGAAACCCCGCGGCAACCGCGGGAGAGGTCTCAACGGCTTCCCTGGCCCGGCGGGTGCAGGGGTTGCGCATTCCGCCTCATGCCTTCTGGCTACCGGGATTCGGGAGAGTACCCACCTATGTCGCTCTGCCAGTCTCCGGCATCGATCAGCTATCTGTGTTCATCCCGATAATCGTGGGCTTCAGTGTCGGTTTTTTTGCAGGCCTGCTGGGAGCGGGAGGCGGGTTCCTGTTGATGCCGGTTTTAATCTTCGGATTGGGAGTTCCCACCACGGTGGCCATCGGCACCGACCTGTTTCAGATCGTCGTAACCGGGTCCTGGGGGACCTTCATATATGCCCTGTCCCACAATGTGGACCCGTTGATGGCGGTAATCATGCTGGGGGCAGCTTCCGTGGGCTCCCAACTAGGGACCGCCGCCACCGCGTTCGTGGAGCCGGCCCGGATACGCATCCTATACGGCGTGACAATCATGGGCGGCTCCGTTTCGGTGGCCTTAGACCAGGTATCGACGTTCTCAGACAGCGTCGAATTCCTATCGACTCTGGCTTCGGTGGTATTGCTCACTGTTGCTGGGGCCATGTGCCTGATCATCGCGGCGATGATGATCAGGGCCAAACGCGAAAGCCGGGAACTGGCCCCAGCCGACGACTAGCTGACCAGTTCCCGGATCGTCTTCTCGACCAGTTCCTTGGGCACGTCGCTCCGGACCACGGACCGGCCCACCTCTTCCAACATCACCCACCGGTTGGCGCCGCCCTGGCTCTTCTTGTCCAGGGACAGGCCGTTCAGGATAGCGGCCACCGGCACTCCCTTCGCCGAGGTCGGCAGGTTGAACCGTTCCAAAAGACGGCGTTGGCGGTCAACCAAGTCTTGGGAGTGTAGTCCCATCTCCTGAGCCATGGACGCCGCGCCCATCATTCCCACGGCAACGCCTTCCCCGTGGAAGAACCGGCCGTACTCGGTGGACGACTCCAACGCATGCCCGATCGTGTGGCCGTAGTTCAACATGATGCGGATGCCCAGGGTCTCCTTTTCGTCCTGGCTGACCACGTTGGCCTTGATCGCCATGCTGCGGCGGATGACTTCCGTTGAGATCTCCGGCTCCACTTCCATCAGGGCCTCGGCGTGCTCCTCGAACACGTCCACCAGGCCGGCGTCCAGGATGAATCCGTGCTTGATGGCCTCGGCCCAACCTTCGGCCAGTTCCCTTTTGCCCAGGGTGGACAGGGCCCGCACGTCGGCGAACACGCCCCTGGGCTGGTGGAAGGCTCCCACCAGGTTTTTGGCCTGGGGCAGGTTGACGGCGACCTTGCCGCCGATGGACGCATCGACCATGGCGGCCATGCTGGTGGGCACCTGCACGAAAGGCATGCCCCTAAGGTAGGTGGCGGCAACGAACCCGCCCAGGTCTCCGGGGACACCGCCGCCGACGCTGACGATGGTGTGGCCGCGCTCGGCCTTCAGTTCCGCCAGCCAGTTGTAGATGCCTTGGGCCAGCTCGAAACTCTTGCTGGTCTCCCCGGCGGGGATGATGAAGCAGTGGGCGGGGATGCCCCGCTTCTGCAAAGCCCGTTGGACACTGCGGCCATAGAGGTTCATCACGTTGGTGTCGGTGATGATATAGGCCGTATCTGTCAGCCCCAGGTCCGTGAAACGGTCGCCAAGGGTGTCGATGGTCCCCCACCCGGCGATTACAGGATAGGTACCGCCCGAGTGATGTACTTCCGCCGCCAGGTCTGTGTCGGCCATGTTCTGGTCTCCGTTCTGGTATCGAGGTCTTGTTCACAGCTATCATTTCATATTTCGATGGACGAACGATACATGAACTGCGAGGAAACCGAAACTGCTAACAGAAATTCTGAGTCACCCAGACCGACTCTTCGGCGCCAATGCCGACGCCGATGCCTTCCCGGTCGTAGGTTTCAGTCAGGATATTCTGCCGGTGTTCAGGGCTATTCATCCAATCGTCAACGATTTCAAAGGCTAGCTCCTCCAACGTCATGTAATTCCGGCCCCGCGGATTGAAAGACGAATAAAACCAGCCCTGGAAAATATTTTCGGAGATACCTTCTGTGTAAAAACTGCCAAAATCTTTCAAACACCGATATCCAACTGCAATCCCCCGATCAGCAGCAGTCAGGCCAGCAAGGTTTTCGTGTTCAAAATAATCATTCAACGCCATGTCTTTGCTGTGAGCACGAGCAATTTCAGCAAGCTCCGGGTCCTGGCTCAAGACTGATAATGAGTCCTTTTGCCGTTCAAAATTAACAAGTTGATGGACCGCAGATTCGATAGTGGTTATCCATTCTGGGCTGCCTCTTTCAAGGAATGTCGTCGACGTTGTATCTGCTGAGGTTGCAGGAGCCACCGTCGAAGCATCTTCGGAATCAACCGGTTCGATGGGAATGTTTGATGTCGATATTTCCTCGGTTCGGCTCTCCGACAGAAAATATCCGATGGCTAGAACTGCTCCGACAATTCCTACGAGGGCAATGGCAAGCGGAATCGATTTCGCCGTTCCGAGTCCCTTTGTTTTTCGGAGTGCCCGCTGCCTTTCAGACTCTGATCCGCCTGGAGACATTCCCTGAAAATTACCGGCGCCTGGAGACCCTCGAATCCGGTGAATCGGATCGCCGGGTACGCCGGAGCAAACATCGCAAGATTCTGAGTCATCTCGGTTTGGCACAAAACCGTGCGGGACAATTATCGTCGGACCTCCATGCTCTTACCTAAAATCACCGGTTTCCCAGGAACGACACCCGTCTTGAAAGTGTGTGTGTCCATCCGAGCGAGTCGGCGTTATTCACCTGGCGTCACTGGCAATCCGAGTATCTCGACCGATCCTCTCCGAACCATCATAGCGGCAAGGCGATTAGCGGATTGGGGTGATTACGGCTTTGACGGCCTAGTTTCGCTG
>JADFPD010000024.1 GCA_022562475.1 Chloroflexota bacterium
AACGAGGAAGCCGACCGCGTGCGCCGCGCCGAGGTCGAGACCCGTAATCAGGCCGACTCCTTGGTCTACAGCAGCGAAAAGCTTTTGGCGGACAACGCCGACAAGGTGACCGAAGAACTCAAAACCGAGGTCCAGACCAAGATTGACGCGCTGAAGTCGGCCATCGCCGCCAACAACACCGTGGAGATGCAAACGGCGACGACTGAACTGAATAGCGCCTTGCAACGCTTGGGCGAAGTGGTGTATAGCCAGAGTGCCGGCACGGAAGATGGCGGCCAAGGCCCCGCCGGCGAGACCGGCAACGGCGCCGAAACCGGCGCTCCGGGAGCGGATGGCGAAACCAACGGGCCCGCGGACGACGAGGGCACGGTTGAAGGCGAGTTCCGGGAGGTATAACCTAGAGTCCGCCCTCGCGGTTTGACCGTAGTATCTAGATTGGACGAAAATTTAAAGTATCGGCAGATTTGAATTTCGCCTGAATATCGACTGAATTTCTCGTGAACATAATGAATCGTTTCGGTATCATGTGTACTTAAGGAACCCGTCTGCTATAATTACGGCAGAAGCCCGGTACTCCTTAAAGAATACATAGACTTCCCAATTTGGACCTGCCTTTGAGCGATCGAAGGATGTGGCCGATGGAGGTAGCATGAGCGGACAACAAGATCAGGCAGACCCGGAAGTCCTTGGCAACGACAAGGCCGCGGAGGGAATGTCTAACTTGGGCTCCGAGATAGATACACCGGTCGTAGAAAACAACTGGCAGTTGTCGGGTATCGATAAGGACCTGACGCCTCTCCAGTATCATTACTTGAGCCTGTTGCAGCGCCTGGCGACCCTCAAGAACACTTATAAGACGGACCCCGCCTATGAGGCCTGGATGATGGACGCCGTTAATAAGTCTGTCTATTCGACGTTGCGCGACTGCATCGAGGCCAACGTGGGCGATGAAGCCAAAGAGATGCTCAACCGGGAGCAGCACGTAAACTAAACTTACGGAAACCCAGAACTAGAAAAGAAAGCGGGGGCGTGAGCCCCCGCTTTCTTTTTCTCTCCGTGGCCGTGCTCCTACCGAGGGTTCCGCCAAATGTCGCCCTGCACCCAACTGCCACCCTGACCAAAGCGAAGGGTATACTTGTTCTTCTTCAGTCTTGGCCCAGCGGCAAGGGCTTATACCCTCATCGGCTGTGCGTTCCCAGCAGCAACGAGAATCTTCGGCTTCCGCTCAGAATGGCAAAGATCGTTGCGGCCAATGCCATTCCCTAAGTCCGCTATCACCTCAGACCATGCAACGGGAAGATCTGCTGCCGGATCGCCCCGACCGTCTCCTCCAGATGCCGTCTGACGTCCACTTTGACGTGGGATGGAATCTCCGGTTTTAACTCGTCCCGCAGCCGTCCGGCGCCGTGCTCTTGGGCGAGTCACATGGGCATAACAGGCACGCTATTGCCGGCCATTTGGCTAATTATTGACCCGTATTCCCGTTAAAGTTAGTATCATTAACCATAATGCAAGTTTCAACGGACGACCAAGTAGTAGATTTCTACCAATCCCTATTCCGTAGCGTTTTCTCCGACCCGTTTTCGTCAAAGATCCCGGACCGGCTGAAGCGGAACGACATGTTTCGCCGGGTCGAAGAATCGGCAGACGCCGCATCCCAATCGCTCACGCGGTTTTTCCTAGCCCAGGAACTTACAAATAAGCAGGTCGCGTCCGTGCTTGCCGGATTTGCCGGTATTCCAGAGCATCTGTCATTGGAGGACATTTCCAACCCGAACGTCACCCCAGAAGCCGTGGTAGAGGACTTATTACCCAAGCTGGAACTACCGAGCGGCGGACGAACGCAGCTTGGTTCGGTATCCCGGGTAGCTCTCCACTCCGTTTCCCAGGTTTTGATGTTGGTGGGGCCGGTGATGGCAGAATGGCAGCGCCTCAATTTCGCGACCACATTCGAGTTGCTGCGGCAAGTAGTTAGCCGGCTCATTCAAATCACGGAACAACTCGGCACGATGGGCGGCGCCGGCCAGGCTGCGGCCGATGACCGATACGAACTGCTTTACCGAGACTATCTATTGCAGAGGTTCTACCAGGTGGAGGCTGGCACCGTCCGAATGACCACCAACCTAAACGTCGACCTTCGCCAGCTTTTCGTCATGCCCAAAGTACTTGCCACGATACGCAGGGATGATGCGGATGACAGTGAATCCGACGAGGTCGACGCTCTCATGGATCTCCAATCAGCCCGCAGGCGGTTTAAAAGCCGGACCGGCATGCGATTGGGAGAAGAGCCGGAGCGAGACGACGATGGCGAAACAGCTCTGGAGCACGTAAAGTCAAATTCACGCAATGTTATTGTCGGCGCTCCTGGCAGCGGCAAGTCCACCTTCCTGGAATGGCTGCAACTCCAAGTGGCCGATGCTGAAATAGAATTTGTGCTGTCCGGTCGACAGGCAATTCCTCTGTTGCTAAGGCTTAGGCAGATGGACCCCCAAAACCTTCCGG
This sequence comes from Chloroflexota bacterium, assembly GCA_022562475.1. Classification (GTDB taxonomy): domain Bacteria; phylum Chloroflexota; class Dehalococcoidia; order Lucifugimonadales; family UBA3495; genus UBA9611. Next base: position 2,503 of record JADFPD010000024.1, read on the forward strand.
TTGGGGTCCGGCTTGTTGAGCTCGCAACGGCTAGCCAGGACCGGGCATCTCTCATGCCCGATGGCTGGATCGAACGACAGATGAAGGACGGCAGGATCCTTTTCATGCTTGACGGCCTCGATGAAACCGAGCCGGAACTGATGGACCAGTTCGTGTTGCCTTGGCTGAAGAAATTGGTCGCCGATTACCCTAAATGCCGCTATATCCTATCCTCTCGTCCGGTGGGCTATTCGCCCGGTTCCTTGAAGAAGATCGGCTTTGGCGAGTGTGATTTGCTGGACTTTGATATGCCGCAGATCGCTGAGTACACGCGCCACTGGTGCACGGCTGTGCGGCTGGCCCGGAATGAGCCCGAAGAGGAAGCCCATGAAAAGGGGGAGAAGGATGGGCTAGAGATTGTCAGCCAATTCCAGGACCATCCATTCATCAGGGACCTGGCCCGTAATCCCCTGATGCTTTCCGCCGTGTGTCTGGTGAACTACTTCGAAAGCGGTGAGCTGCCCAAGGACCGGGCGTTGCTCTACGGGATGTGCGTCGATGGTCTGCTTCATCACTGGGACCAACGTCGGGGAATTCATAGCGAATTCCCTCTGGAAGAGAAGCTTAGAGCCTGTCGGGAAGTGGCGCTGGCGATGCAGGCCGATGACCGGGCAGAATACAGCGCGGATGGGGTCCTGGAGATCTTCATAGGGGTGTTGAACGATGAAGCGCGGGCTCGGAATCTGCTGGAACATGTCCGCTACCGGACCGGTCTGCTGCTAGAGCGTCGTCCGGGTACATACGCATTTGCACATCTGACTTTCCAAGAGTATCTGGCTGCTCTAGCGGTCCACGAAGGAAACCGGCTCAATATTGCCGCGGACCGCTTGGTCGAGGAGCATGCCGACGGCCGCTGGCGAGAGGTGATCGCCCTTTACTGCGGACTGGCAACGATTAACTCCACCAGGAAAGTTCTAGAGGGCCTAGTCGCACAACCGGATACCGCTAATTTGGTGGTCGTCTTGTCCGAAGCATACTTTTCCTCCGGACCCGAGTTAGCTCAAGACTTGGCGTTTCGCGAACAGGTCCTCCAACGTATAGCTCGAGCACCCGCTGGAATCGGCAATCAACAAATGTCTCGGTACCCTGAGTCCGAAATTGCGCCGATCTCTAATCGGTGTGTCGGGATTATCGAATCGCAAAATGTTAGCGTAGCCTTTCGCTGGTTACAAAGAAATCCCGAACATATCGATTCCGGAGCGCTCGTGAAAAGTCTAATGGGCTGGCGAGGAGCAACCCGATATCAGACCACCGAATTGGTTTATTTAATTCACGCGTATGCACCTGACGACGTACTGGCCGCACTGCCCAATGAGACTGAGTTGTATGAGTCGCCGGGGCCAAATTTCGAATCTTCATATGCGACAGACGCCTACGAATCCCAAGCAGAGATTGCTTGGGTCGGTCTACAGGCACGGCCCAATTTCATGGGAGCGCCAGGGGTCGACGCCGTTATGTTGCGGGTCCTTCATGTGCTCGCAGATGAACGCATTCCGTTAGGTGGAAAAAACTTCATTATGCACGAGATTGGGAGGCGTGGCTTCGAAGACCGAGGATACCCTCTAATCAAGGATTCTTGGCCTCTTTACGCTTCTCTAATCCGGCGTATAGTCGACCGCTTGACTTCTTCGAACTTTAAGGACCATCAAGAAATTATCCCCGGTCTGCGGCGCTGGGCGAGGGCGTTGGAAATCGGGAAACCAACGCGAAGGTCTCCCAGGCGCCGGAGCCCGAAATCGAAAGGTTGAGGTTAATGAAAACGCCATGAGCAACGAAAGCAAAATTTCCCCCGCCTTTGAACCCTTCTTAGCCGACGTCGGCTCGAACGCCAAACGGGAAGCCATCGTCATTTACCGTACTCCATCACCGCCTGCCCCTCCGCCACGAGGGCGGTTGCGGGAACTGCAGCGGCGATTGGATTACGTGAGAGAGAGGGCCTCGATCCAGCAATCCGTTCAAGAGACGATTTTCAAATCGTACCTCGAAGAAAGCTCAAGTATTTCGTCAAGAGCGCGGGATTTTGTTGCAGCGCCCATCGGTTCCAACGCCCTTCCCATCAGCACAGTGGAAGTCACTCGGGAGACTCTCGAGGCATTGGGGAATCAGCCGGACGTCCTGGCAGTATTGCCCAACCAAAATATCCAACTGATTCAGCCCAAGGCCGTGGACTACGAAGAGTTGGCCGGCCAGGAGATAACTGACGGGCTGACCTGGGGCCTAAAAGTGTTGGATATCCCATCGATCTGGCCCACTACCAAAGGGAAAGACGTGAGCGTGGCGGTATTGGACACTGGAGTCCACGGTGATCATCCAGCATTGAATGGACGCGTCAAACAATTTGTCGTTATCGACCCTCTGGGCCGGCGTATAACTTCTCAACCAACCTTCGACAGCGGCCAGCATGGGACCCATGTGTGTGGTACGATTTCCGGTGGGACCACCCCCGGTGGAGTGTCCATCGGAGTAGCGCCGGAAGCGGATCTGTTGGTCGCAGGTGTGCTGATCGGCAACACAAGTGTGAGGACGCTCCTGGAGGGCATATCCTGGGCGTTGGAGCAGGGCGCCGATATCATCAGCATGTCGTTGGGATTCCCCGCTTACGATCCATTGTTCGATCTCGTTTTCAAACAGCTGGTAGACGAGTTTGATGTCTTGCCGGTGGTGGCCATCGGAAATGAGAACCACGGGAACAGCTCCTCGCCAGGCAATGCTCCCAGTGCATTTTCCGTGGGCGCCGTGGAATTGACGCCTGGCGCCGGATTGGAAGTGGCTTTCTTCAGTAGCGGTGCAAGCCTGGTATTTCCAGGAGAGGAACCAAACGCGTTGGTGACAAAGCCGGACGTTGCGGCCCCCGGTGTACAGGTCTACTCGTCAGTCCCGCCCGAGCCGACCCTAGACGGCACCCACGAGTATGCGTACATGGGCGGCACGTCCATGGCCACTCCCCACGTAGCGGGAGTCGCGGCGCTGCTGATGGCGGCCAAGCCGGCGGCACCTGTAAGAGACATCATGACCGTGTTGAAAGAAACCGCCCGGCATCCCGCCGGAGCTGCTGGCCGGCCAGACAATCGTTGGGGATTCGGTATGATCGACCCCGTAAATGCCCTTAATGCTCTTGGGTAATGGAATGAGTCAAAGCAAGGAACCCTACGAAGAGAAGATTAGCGCCAGCTTCAGCGCAAAGCTATCGAGTCTTCGGCCGGAGCAGAAGTTGGTTGCCATTCTAGTCCTGCACTCCAAGAGCTCAGGCGGGGATCCTGGTGGTAAACGATCGCGGGCGCGACGGCTACGCTCGATAGATGCGGTTCGAAATTCAGCGGAAGAAGCTTTTCACGACATCGACCAAGTCCTAGTCCGGTCTGGGGGCAGAAGGTTAACGTCTCATCCTGATGCGCTGGGCACGGTGGCGGTAGAGATCACACCCACCGGACTCAGGGACCTAGCTCTCTTGGACCAAGTCACGGCAATACTCGAAGACCAACCACTGTCATCCCTTTAGACCGTCTTTAACTGGATAGGCGGTCCACAACGCCGCTTTACGTCTGTAGCCATGTCTACTTCAACCCGCTATCACCTCAGACCATGCAGCGGGAAGATCTCTTGCCGTATCGCCCCGACCGTCTCCTCCAGATGCCGTCTGACATCTACTTTGACGTGGGATGGAATCTCCGGTTTTAACTCGTCCCGCAGCCGTCCGGCGCCGTGCTCTTGGGCAAACGCCGGGGGCAGTTGGTCCGGCCAGTCGATATCCAGCATCACTCCGTAGGCCAGGGTCCAGGCCCGGGCCACCGCATTCACGTCGTAACCCCCTCCTCCCAAGGCCAACCAAGGCAGGCCCAGCCCCGCCAACTGCCGCACCGCCTCGATGTAACCCTCGGTGGTCATCTGCAGGTGGGTCAAGGGGTCGCTGTGGTAGCTGTCGATGCCCAGTTGGGTCACCAGCACGTCGGGCGCGAACGCCCGCACCAGCGGGGGCACAACCTGACTGAAGGCCTCGATGTAGTCATCATCGCCGGTGTAGGGGTATAAGGGCAGGTTGACCGAGTAACCCCGGCCCGCGCCCTCTCCCAACTCGGCCACGGCGCCCGTGCCGGGAAACAAATACTGGCCAGATTCGTGAACGGAGATGGTCAGCACCCGGTCATCAGAATAGAAGGCCTGTTGCACGCCGTCTCCGTGGTGGGCGTCGATGTCCACATATGCGACCCGCATGCCACGGTTCAAGAAATAGTGGACCGCCAGGGCCGGGTCGTTGAATACGCAGAACCCGGAGGCGTGGTCCGCGGCGGCATGGTGCAGCCCGCCCGATATGTTGAAAGCCGCGTCCACTTCGCCGCTGGCCACCATCTCGGCGGCCACCAGCGACCCTCCGGTGCTCAAGGCCGCCGCTTCGAACATATTGGGGTATACCGGATTGTCTCCCAGGCCGCTGAAGCCGAACCGGGCACCATCAACTCCGCCGGACCCGGAGCCAAGAGCTTTGACCGCGGCGACGTACTCAGGCGTATGCAGCCAGGCCAGTTCTTCTTCAGTGGCGGACCGGGGGTCAAGGAGCACCGCCTCGGGATGATCAAAGGCCCCGTATTCCTGGAGCAGTTGGTAGGTGTAGCGCAGGCGCACCGGACGCATCGGATGGTCAGAACGCAATTCATGGCGGGAGAGGGCATCTTCGTAGATGAAAGCAGCACGACGCATTATTTGACCGCCTGCATAAGTGGAAAAATCTATCTAAATCCTGTGCCATAGGAGTCTATTCAAGCTGTCTGTGCGGGTCAAGGCAGGCGCGGGTGGGGCCAAAATAATGGAAATCCGTATGCCTTCCCGCAGGGGAGGTCAGGTTGGGCTGAGTATCATTGTTGGATGGGCCAGCTTTGCGCCGCCCATGGATGTGTGTCTCCGGTGAAAAGGGTCTATCCAGGTATTTCAACCGGCGGCAGCAAGTGATTCAGGAGCATTGAACATGGTCAACGGAACCGAGATCGACGAAGGCTTCCAAGATCGCCTGAGACAAGCCGAATCCGCGGAACGAGAGATGCAGCGGCTAGAGCCATTGGCTGCGGAAGCCCCCCAATTGCGTCTGCAGAAAGCTAAAGCCCAGAAGGAAGAAGAGCGCCGGCGGGCTAAAGAGGACTCACTCGCCAAGGCGAGGAACTCGGCACAGTCAGCCTCCGACAAGCAGAACCGCGTTCCGGAGTTGCTGGGCCACGCCGCCCGAGCCGTGATCGAGCTCTACACGCTGGTTAAAGAGATAGATGCCTCCCGCCGCCAAGCCATGGAGTCGTTGGCCATCGCCGACCGCGTCGATTACGACATCGAGTTGGAAGAGGGCGAAGAGCACGAGCGTTCCCTGGACCGGGACACGCGGGGCCTTGCCTACGCCCTGGCCGCCCGCCACGGCGACACCAGGGTCAAGCAGATGCTGGAGGAGCTCGATCCCGACTTCACCCTGCTGCGGGGCTGCAACCTGGACGAACCGCTCTACCGTGACGTGGCCAATTTCGTGGTTCAGCACGCTGTTCCCAAAGATGCTCCGCCCCAGGCGCTCATGAATACGCCCGCCGGGCCCGTTCCCAACGAGCCCGTACCTCCATTCCCGGAACAACCGTCCTCTGGGGGTCCGTCCAACGGATCAGGCGGATCAGGCGGATCAGGCGGCGCAGGCGGCGCCAGCGACCCGGGCCTCTAAGCCGGCCGGTATCCCCATCAAAGAGCCTCACATTCCCAGACCCGGTGATATCGACGGGAGATATTGAAATGGCCTCTCTGGACCAATACGCCGATAAATACCCGAGCATCCGCTTGGAACGCCGTAACGGAATCTTGCAGATGACCTTTCACACGGATGGCGGGCCGCTGCAGTGGGGAGGCAGCCCCCATAGAGAGTTCTCCCAAGTCTTCGTCGACGTGGGCAGCGACCCCGAGAACCGCATCATCATCATGACCGGCACCGGCGATACCTTTACCGGCCCCCAGGGCACTGCTGCCGGCACTCCCAAACGGGCGCCCAAAGAATGGGACCAGACCTACTGGGAAGGTAAACGCATCTTGACGAGCCTGCTGGACATCGAGGTGCCCATGATTAGCGCCATCAACGGGCCGGCCCTCCGCCACTCGGAGATCCCTTTGCTCTGCGACATCGTCCTCGCTTCAGACACCGCCGCGTTCCAGGACTCGGGCCACTTCATGAGCGGCCTTGTTCCCGGAGACGGCATGCACATCGTCTACCCCCTGCTCTTGGGACTGAACCGGGGCCGTTATTTCCTGCTCACCGGCCAGAGGATCGAGGCCCAAGAAGCCAAGGACCTGGGACTGGTCAACGAAGTCATGCCCCAAAGCGAGTTGCTGCCCCGTGCCTGGGAATTGGCGGAACAGTTGGCCCAGCAATCAGACATCGTGCTGCGCTACAGCCGGGTGTCCATGACCTTGGTGGTGAAGCGCCTGGTCCACGACCTCTTGGGCTATGGGTTGGCGTTGGAAGGACTGGGCTCGGCTGACACCATGCTGGACCAGAGATAAATCAAAGCTGACCACACGGGCCGATGCCTGGTATATCACCAGTTCGAGGCACGGCGGGGCTTGAAAATTCGAAGCTATTCTGGCAAGATGAGCCTATGCGAATCGGCGCTTTTGAACTGATCGATCCAGTACCCGAGTTGCGGGAACCCCACGTCTTCGCCATGGTGCGTCCTTGGGTGGACGTCGGCAGCGTGGGAACCCTCACGCTCAACCGCCTGGAACGGTTCATGGGTTCCAAGGAATTGGGCCGCCTGGCGCGCCCGGGCACCTTCTTCGACTTCACCCGCTACCGGCCCAATATGCGCCTGGTGGACGGCAAACGCGAGGTCAAGATACCCAATAGCATCATCCGCTACGCCATCACCGACGATGGGCCTGATTACCTGTTCCTGCACCTGATGGAGCCCCACTCCAACGGAGAGGACTACACCGATTCCATCTTAGAAGTTGTGAATTATTTCAAGGTGAAGCGCTATTGCCGCTTGGGCGCGATGTACGACGCGGTGCCCCACACCCGCCCCCTATTGGTGACCGGTAGCCTGGGCGACGTCGTCCAAAACCACCCGGTGCCCAACTTCAAGGTCCGCCAGAGCACCTACCAGGGCCCCACCACCATCATGAACCTGCTCTCGGAAGGAATCGAGAAGGACGGCATCGAGTCCATCAACTTCATGGTCCACCTGCCCCAGTACGTTCAGTTGGAAGAGGACTACGCGGGGACTTCTCGTATGATTGAGGTCTTGTCGTCGGTCTACAGCAACATCCCCGCCGACCTGGCCCCCGTGCGCCGTGGACAGCGGCAGTACCGGGAGTTGAACTCCACCCTCGACCGGAACACGGAACTCAAGACCTTGATCCAGCAGATGGAAGCCTACTACGACGCCCAGCTAGATTCGGAAGACGAATCTTCGCCATCCACCGAAAAACCGGCATCCGGTACCCAATTGTCCCCGGAGATCGAGAAGTTCCTAAGCGAACTGGGCGGACGCCTGGACTCGGAACCCGACGAATAGCCGCCTAGGCGCATTTCCTTCGGGCATCACCGGCTCGTGTTTATCCCCCAGCGATCCCTCGCCTCAATTTAGCTGTTTCGCGTCCTTGCTTGCTATAATTGGCCGTCCATTCCGGCCCAAATAGGTGATTCTCCAATGGAACTGAAGCCCTTCGTCCAAGGCTGTTTTGAGCAGCATTACAACTCCATGATGCGGGCGGTTGACGGTCTTAGCCCCGCCGAGATGGCCTGGACGCCCAACGGCCAATGCTCCTCCATCGCCTTCTTGGTCTGGCACTACGGCCGCACCCTGGACCGCTGGCTGCATACCCGGCTCATCGGCGACGCCCAGTTATGGGAAAGCGGTGACTGGCCCGCGAGATTGGGCCGCGCCCCCGCCGTGGCGAACGACACCGGCTATGCATTCACCCCCGATGATCTGAAGACCTACAAGGCCCCCGATACAGCGGCGCTGTTGGAGTACGTGGCGGCGGTCCGCCAAGAGAGCATCGAGTACTTCGAGGCCCGGAGCGAGGCCGATTTCGACAACATCACCCTGACTAACCCCAGGGGCGGGACCATCAGCCTGGCAGTCATGTGCCAACAGCTACTTTGGGAGTTCAACCAACACGGAGGCCAGATAGGCTACCTCAGGGGTGAGCAGCGGGGCCTGGAAGACCCCGGCTATTCGGGAGGGCTCCTGGAGGCGCAGGCCGAAAAAGCGAAGTAACCCCGGCCTCCCTGTCCGGCGAACCCTTGTTGCTGATATGCCCCTATGCTAAAATCCGGGGGTTCTCTCAGGCGTGAATCTCGCATAGATTCAAGCGCGATTCACTCGCTACCTCCGCCCGGCTACCTCTAAGAGATGCGCCATTAGGGTGGAAAAAAGGCTTTGTTGTGGGTCCAAACGTTAAATGCTAAATTTTTATGCCTGACGAATTGCCGGTATCCAAGAACGGGCGCGGCGCCATGGATGTTGCTTTGGAGGCCGCCCGCGCCGCTGGGGCCATCATTCGCGACCGGTTTAGCTCTGAACATGAGGTCCACTTCAAGGGCCGCTCCGACATCGTGACCGATGTCGACCTTGCCGCCGAGAAGACGATCTTGGACCTGCTCACCGGCGAGTTCCCCGAGTTCAGCATCCTGGCCGAAGAATCAAAGCCCGTCGAAGGCGACTCGCCCTACAAGTGGGTGGTAGACCCCTTGGACGGCACCCGGAACTACGCCCACGGCATCCCCCACTTCTGCACCATCATCGCCCTGGCCAAGGACGACCACGTCGTCGCCGGCCTGACCTACGACCCGGTGCGGGAGGAGATGTTCACCGCCGAGGAGGGCCAGGGGGCCTTTCTGAACGGAGCGAAGATCACCGCCTCTGAGACCACGGAACTAAGCCGTAGCCTGCTCTGTTGCGACCTTGGCTACGTTGACGAGAAGGCCGGTTACGCCCTGGACTTGATTCGGTCGCTCTGGCCCGGCATGTACAGCGTCCGGTTCATGGGCTCTTCGGGCCTGGGTCTCGCCTACGCCGCCGCCGGCCGCGTCGACCTCTACTTCCACCACTCCCTGATGCCCTGGGACCTGGCCGCCGGCCTGGTCCTGGCCCAAGAAGCCGGCGCCAAAGTTGTTGACCGCCAGGGCAAAGAAGGGGCATTGTTCACACCCAGCGTGATCGTCTCAAGCCCCGTGCTGGTGGACCAATTTCTAGAAAAGACTGACGGCCAGCCCTGGCGGACATCGGGTTAGGCAACTGTACTCTAAGCGTACTGTTTCGGGTATAGTTAGATACCGATTCTGAAGCCCAGTTGTTTCACCGATTAGGAAGGTGCCCCAATGGCTCAACCTCAGACCATTCCCCTTGCGGATCTACTGGCTGATGGGATGAATCCGCGGCTGGCGCAGACTAGCGAGGGGCAAAGAGATACACTTCGCGCTCTGGCCGCCGAGCAAGGGACAAAACTAACGGCCCTTGCCAGGGACATCATTGAATACGGCCTAAATCCAGGTGACCCCTTCTACGTCATCCCATTAGAGGATGGGAGCCAACGGTTCGTAGTGGTTGAGGGAAATCGGCGGCTCACCGCCCTCAGAGCCCTGGATAACCCTGACCTGTTCGTCGGAGCCATTCGGCCTGGACTCTTGACCGTCATTCGTAGGTTATCGAGAACATACCAACTTGCGCCGATTGAAGACGTGAATTGTACGCTCTTCAGCGGTAGGGAAGAAGCAAGACACTGGGTCCGGTTGCGGCATACTGGGGAGTCCCGTGGCGCAGGAACTGTCAGGTGGCGGAGTGATGCTGCCTCCCGATTTGCCGCAGGAACCGGAATTCCACCGACTGAGACTCAGGCTTTGGATTTCTTGGAGCGCCGGGGAGACATCACCGGAATCGATCGAAATTCCGTTCCTGCAACTACATTGCGAAGACTCCTCGATACACCCGGTTTCCGCGAGAAGATTGGCTTAGGCCTTCAACGCCGGAAACTAATGCTGGTCGCTCAAGAGGCCCCCGTAGCCAAGGCGCTAGTCTGGATAGTCCAAGGTCTAATTTCCGGTGCGATAACGGAGCCTAAGATTACGACGGTACAAGATCGAATCAAGTTCGCCGATAATTTACCTGCCGATATAGTCGTAACGCCGACTGCAAAGGGAGGTGGGGTCGATATCGCCACCGTCGGAGAGACCATCCAGCCAGAACGGAAGGCTACCTCGAAGACCGTGAGGCAAAAACCACGCAAGTACCTAATCCCAGGAGATTGCGTGATAAACATTACAGACGAGCGGCTCCGCCGGATTGAGGTAGAGTTGCGCCGACTCGACCTGGAAGATTTCACTAACTCGGTCGGCGTCATGCTTCGCGTTTTCATCGAACTCAGCGGAGATACCTACCTGGCCCGCACCGGCCTCCGGGGTGTGGCGGAGAGAGATGTATTATCCAAGAAGTTGACCGCCATCACAAAAGACCTACAATCGCAATCTAAGCTGACGGACAAACAGGCGACACCGGTGCTTAAGGCATGTGTGGGGGACTCCCTTTTGGCTCCTTCAATCAAACTGATGAATGAGTACGTCCATAATCCTTATCTCTTCCCCAGCGCCTCCGATTTGCGTACCGCATGGGACAATCTACAGCCATTCATAACTGCTGTGTGGGAGGCGTAATATCGGGTATGGCCAGACGAACAAATTTTAGCTAGCATATATTTATGCCTTTCTATACACCGCTTCGATACCCCGGCGGGAAACGCCGTTTGGTTCCGGCAATCGCGCGGCTCTTGGAGCAAAACGGTCTCAGAGACATCCAATACGTTGAACCTTATGCTGGCGGAGCATCGCTGGCCCTGTCCTTGCTGTTCGAGGAGTACGCCTCCGTCATCCACATCAACGATCTTAGCAGGCCAGTGTATGGCTTCTGGGACTCGGTGTTAAACAAGACTCAAGAATTGTGCGACCGCATCCAACGAACGCCTGTGACGATGGCGGAATGGGAGCGACAACGAGCGGTTTATGACAGTCGTGAAACAGCCGATCTCTTCGAGCTTGGATTCGCTGCCCTTTTCCTGAATCGTTCCAATCGTTCTGGCATAATTGGCGGCGGAGTGATTGGAGGAAAGAATCAAACCGGAGCTTGGGCGGTAGACGCAAGGTTCACGAAGCCGGAACTAATCCGGAGAATCAAAAAGATTAGCAGGTACAAGAACCGGATTCGACTTTACAACCTCGATGCGCTTGAACTCACAAATAATCTTCTCCCGGAGTTAGGGCCTAACGCCTTCGTCTTCTACGATCCGCCCTACATCGAGAAGGGTAAGGGTTTGTATCTCAATGAATATACCCTAGATGGACATCGAGCCTTGGCTGACAAGGTGATGACGTTGGAGAACCCCTGGGTCGTCACCTACGATTACGATGCTGCGGTGCGGAACAGCCTCTATTCTTCCTGTCATCGTCTTGGCTACTATCTCTCATACAGCGCTCAGGAGAGGTATAGCGGAAAGGAAGTTATGTTCGTTTCAAGCAGCTTGAATCTTCCCGAGGTTTGGGAATCGGCTTCGCCGTTCAGCATGGCTGCCGAACGCAGCGAACACCCGTTTTATGGTGCATTGGAGACGATGGAGACGGATTCTCTAAGTCATCCAGAGATGGAAAGAAACCCAGAAGCAGGAGCAAGTTGACACCCCAGGGTGTCAACGCAGCGGCGATTTCCAGATTGATGCGCAGAGACGGCTGCTGCTATCGGACGTCTGTCCCACGGAGCCAAATCTGGATAATCCCGATTGTGTCCGCCGGTTCGTGCTCTCCAACTAGCCCGATTGACCTACCGCCTAGTCCCCGGCCCCTGGTTCTCCACCACAACCTTCGCCTCCACCAATTCGTCCACCTCCGCCTGGCTGAAACCGTGTTCCAGCAGGACCTCGGCGCTGTGTTCGCCCAACATGGGAGCGCGGATGCGGATCCGGCCGGGGGTGGCCGATAGTTTCACCGGGATACCGATGTTATGTATGGTTCCCACGTCTGGGTCTTCCAGGTCCACCAGCATCTTCCGGGCCAGCACCTGAGGGTCATTGTAGACCTGTTCCATGTTGTAGATGGGCCCGGCCACCACGCCCGCTTCCTCCAGCATCTTGAGCCAATTGGCGGTGGTGTCAGTCGTAAAAGTTTCTTCCAGCAGCGCGGCCAGCTCGTCTTGACGGGCCTTGCGGTCGCCGGGCAACTTGAAACGCGGGTCGTCGATCAGGGCCTCCAGGCCGATGGCACGGCATAGCTGTTCCCAGGTCGGTTGGGTGGCCGCGCCGATGTTCAGATAGCCGTCCTTGGTGCGCAGGGCCTGGTAGGGGGCCGAGACCCGGTGGGCCGAGCCCAGGGGGCCGGGTATTTCGCCGTCGGCGAAGTAGACCGAAGACTCCCACACGGTATAAGCCACCCCCGCCTCCAACAGCGAGGTGTCCACCTGCTGCCCCTGCCCGGTCTTCAGGGCGTGGATGTAGGCGCAGAGAATGCCGTTGGCCGCCAGCAGCCCGGCCGAGAGGTCGGTGATGGGCACGCCCACCTTGGCCGGCGGCATCTCTGGGTGGCCCGTGATGCTCATCAGACCGCTCACCCCCTGGGCCACCAGGTCGAACCCGCCCTTGGCGGCGTCCGGACCCGTGTTGCCGAAGCCGGAGATCGAGCAATAGACCAGGCTGGGCTTGATGGCCGCCAATGTTTCGTAACCTAGACCCAACCGCTCCATGACACCGGGCCGGAAATTCTCCACCACGACGTCAACATCATCCACGAGACGCTTGAAAACGGCCTGCCCGGTCTCACTCCGGAGGTCCAGAACCAAGCTGCGTTTGTTGCGGTTCAGGGCCAGGAACCCGGCCGACCAGTCCTTGATGAAGGGCGGGCCCATGCGGCGGTTGTCGTCGCCGCCGTTGGGCTTCTCGACTTTGATCACGTCGGCCCCCATGTCGGCCAGCACCATGGTGCAGTAGGGCCCGGCCATGATCTGGGTCAGGTCCAGCACCACCATTCCCGACAGGGCAAGACCGGTCGTCATCGTTGTCACCTTTTGGAGCAGGTTCCCTTGACGGGACACTAGGGAAACCTGTTGAATTCCTGTTGCATCCAATGATTCTGAAAGGCATCTGAAGTATACAAGACGCCGCCTCGCGGGCGGTCCATACGCCGAACCATCGCTAACGGGGGTCCCAATTGGTCAAGCCCAAAGAGAACGGCAAACTCAGGGTGAAGCAGGAAGCGGACTACATCTTTCACGAATTGACCCGCAGCATCTGCCCTGAGTGCAAAACGGTGATCGACGCCCAGATCATCATCCGCGACAACAAGGTCTACATGCGGAAACGGTGCCCGGCCCACGGCTGGTTCGAGGGCATCATCAGTTCCGACGCCCAGATGTACGTGGACTCGGTCAAGTTCAACAAGCCGGGCACCCTCCCCCTGGAATTCAGCACCGAGGTCAAGGACGGCTGCCCATTGGACTGCGGCCTGTGCCCCGAGCACAAGCAGCACATATGCCTGGCCCTGATCGAGGTCAACACGGCCTGCAACCTGAACTGTCCCATCTGCTTCGCCAACGCGGGGGTGGGCTTCAGCCTGACCATGGAGCAGGTGGAGTTCATGCTGGACCGCTTCGTGGAGATAGAGGGCGACCCGGAGGTCATCCAATTCAGCGGCGGCGAGCCGACCATTCACCCCGACCTGATGGAGATGATCCAGGCCGCCAGGGACCGGGGCATCCAACAGGTCATGGTCAACACAAACGGAGTGCGCATCGCCCGGGACGACAAATTCCTGGAGGACCTGGCCAAGCAGAATCCAGTGATCTATTTCCAGTTCGACGGCCTCCGGCCGGAGACCTACCTGACCATCCGGGGCGAAGACCTGCTGGACATGAAGCTGAAGGCACTGGACCGTCTGGCCGAGAAAGGCATGGACGCAGTGCTGGTGGCCGCCATCGAACGGGGCGTGAACACCGACGAAGTAGGCGCCATCCTAAAATTCGGCATCGAGCACCCGGCGGTGCGCGGCGTGGTTTTCCAGCCCGTAACCCACGTAGGGCGTCACATGGATTTCAACCCGATGGAACGAGTGACCATCCCCGACGTGATCCACGGCATCGTGGACCAGAGCGACGGCCGGTTCGTGCTGGAAGATTTCGTGCCGGTGCCCTGCTGCTTCCCCACCTGTCAGGTGAACTCATACGTATTCGTGGACGGCGACACCATGGTGCCGCTGCCCCGGATGCTGGACATCGACAAATATCTGGACTACATCACGAACCGGGCCCTGCCCAAGCCGACTAATTCAGAGGACGTTCAAAAGGCCTTGGAAGGCCTCTGGTCGGCCTCGGCCGTGGCTGGAACGGAACAGACCGCCGGCCAGTTCCAATGCGCCTGCGGTCCGGGCATGGAACTGGGCTACGAACTGAGCCACCTGAAGGACCACATCTTCCAGATCGCCATCAAGGACTTCATGGACCCTTGGACCTTCAACGTGAAACAGGTGATGAAGTGCTGCGTGGGCATCCTGGTCCCCGATGGCCGGGTCATACCATTCTGCGCCTATAACTCGGTGGGATACCGGGAAGAGATCCGGGACCAACTGACCAAAGAGGGGGCCTTGGAAAAAGCGAGGAGCAAGATCAGGTTTGCAGAGCGAAGCGGAAGCTAAGGCCTGTTGCGCCGACCTTTATCAGTCGGACATGGCCAAGCTGATCATGGGCGACACCCTTCACCCCGGGGGGCTGGGCCTAACCAACAAGCTCGGACGGCTCATGGGCCTGCGGTCCGGCGACGTGGTGGCCGACCTGGCCAGCGCCCGCGGCGAAAGCGCCCAGGCGTTGGGCCGGGTTTTCCGTTGCAGCGTGCTGGGGGTTGAGTTCGGCGCCGATGCCGTGCGTCACGCCCATGACGCCGCGCCGGAATCAGGCCGCGCCCACTTCGTGCGGGGCGACGCCGAATGCCTGCCTCTCCGGACCGGAGCCTTCGATGCCGTGGTGTGCGAGTGCTCCATGAGTCTGTTCATCAATAAATCTCAGGCCGTGGCCGAGACCGCCCGTCTGCTCAAACACGGGGGCAGGTTCGGACTGAGCGACGTCACCATCGAGCCAGGCTCGTTGCCCGCCGAGTTGGAGGGCGATCTGGGCCAAGTCTTGTGCATGACCAGCGCCCTCACCGCCGACGGATATGCCGGCCTGCTGGAAGAAGGCGGGTTTGAGGTCACCGACCGGCTGGACGCCTCGAGCGAGATCATCAAGATTCTGGACGAGGTTGAAGGCAAACTGGCGGCATTCTTGGCTTTCCAGCGCATGAGCGGCGCTGCACCCGGAGAAAGCCAACTGGAGCGGTCGCCGGAACTAGTGGCCAAGGTTCGGGACATGGTTACGGCCGGGGAATTGGGCTACTGGCTCTTCGTTGGAGAGAAACGGGGAGAGAAACGGGGCTAACACCGGTCCCAGGTTTTCTCGGCTCCTACTTTCAGCGCTGCTGCCTGCCTACCCCCGACCCCTCTGCTGGTATATGATTGAAATAGAGATTAGTATCGATTCTCTGTTTCTATCAGACGATGACCACATTAACCTCAACACCATTCCTCGATTACACGCGTTTCGGCGGCCCGCGACCGTCAGCGGACCAAAGGCTATAATCACGTCATGATCGAAGGCCTACAACTGGTCCAAAACATGGTGCTGGCTGTTGCCGCTGGGTATATTTTGGGCGCTCTACCCTTCGCTCACATCGCCTCACGTATCCGCGGGATCGACGTTTTCTCCACTGGCAGCACTCTGGCTGGGACCGCCAACGTGTTCTTCAACGTGGGACACCGTACCGGGGCGCTCGTCTTGGTTGGGGACGTAGCCAAGGGCGCAGCCGCCGTCTTCGCCGCTTGGGCTCTGGGCGTTCCTCCGGCGCTGATATTGGTGGCCGGCGGCGCCGCCGTGGTGGGTCATTGGAAGTCGGTCTTCACCGGGTTTAAGGGAGGCGACGGCATGGCCCCATTGATGGGCGTGTCGGTGGCCCTGATGCCCGCGATAGCCCTGCTGGGGTTTGCCGCCGGCGTGGCAACCATCGTGCTGATGCGCCATTCAGCCTTGCGTTCCACCTGGGCAGTATCAGTCTGCTTCCTCGTGATGCTGGCCATCAGCCAGTACTACCAGATCGAGCGGGACTTGGTCACCGGGCTGGTGATCCTGGCGTCGTTGGTCCTGCTGCGGAGCATGTTCACCCGCCGCCGGAGACTGTCTGTTGCGTCCCACCCGGTCTACCGGGACACCGAAGATGATGACGGGCTGGAAGACGGCGACGCGGTTGACGCAGACCCTGAAGCGGACCTGGGCCGCGCCACTTCCGGCCCTCGCTAGACCAAGAGGCTAGTCCTCGTTCTCCTGGTCCTCGTTCTGATGGCCCTCATTCTCCTGGCGCAGACTCCTCATCTCCAGTGCCCAACTCAGGTGTTCGTCATGGGCGGCGTCCTCGGCCATTCCAGGAGCGATCTCCAGGACCCGGTCCAGGTGCTTCAGGGAGGCGGCGAGGTCTCCGGTCCGTGAATAGAGACGGGCGGCGTTGTAATGGGCGGAGGCCAGTTCAGGATCGTCATCCAGCGAGCGCTTGTACTCTTCCAGCGCCGCGTCCAGGTCTCCCGTAACTTCCAAGACGGCGCCCCGGTTGCTATGGGCTTCGGCGAATGATGGGCGCAGGTCGATGGCCGCATCAAAGTCCTTGATTGCGTTATCGTAGTCCCCCAAGGCATCGAAGGTCAGACCACGGTTGTTGAACGCCTCTGCGTCGTCTGGTGCGAGTTGAAGAACCTCGCCGTAATCGGTCAAGGCATCGTGCAGATTTCCCAGGTAATAGTTGGTCCTGGCGCGGTTGAAGAGCGCATAAGAGTTCTCCGGGTCCAGATCTGCCGCTTTCGTGTAGGCGCTGATGGCCTCATCGTGCAGTCCCAATTCGTCCAGCGAGGCGCCTCGGTTCAGATAGGAGTTTGAGATGTCGGGACGGATGGCGTTCACCTTGTCGAACTGGGCCACCGCCTCCTGGTGCCGGCCGGCTTGGGCCAGCAGGATGCCCCGGTTATACATGGCTTGAACGTATTCCGGGTCCAACTCGATGGCCCGGCCGTAGTCCGACATCGCACTCTCGGTCTGGCCAAGGTCGTCATTCCCGTTGCCGCGTTGATAGAAAGCCTCGGCGAGCAGGGGTTCCTGGACCAACAGGTCGGAAAACTCCCGTACCGCTTCTTCCGGGCTCCGCAGGCGGAGGTAGGTCAATCCCAGGTTGAAGCGGGCATCGGCGTTGGAGGGCTCGTCTTCCAAGATAGACAGATAGACATCAGAGGCGTCGGCGTGGCGTCCGACGGCATAGCAGCCGTTTCCGTAAACCAGTAGGTCCTTGGCCGGTCCCGCGCCGTTGGAAGCGCCTTCCACCGCGGTCACGGCCTCCTCCAGCATGGCCCGGACATCCGGGCTCAACCGGGAGCCCCTTTGCCTGGGAGTGATCCGGCCGAGACCGGTGGCGTACCGTTCCAATAGGTTTGCCAGAGCCGCCAGGCTCTCCGAGGGAGGAACGTCTTGGGCGCGGTCAGTCAACGGGGGAAACCTTCCTGGGTAGGGGTGGGCCAGGGCCCGCCGGATGTGTGACTACAGCATACCATTCCGCGAGGGCTGAGCTAAAACCGCTGCCGCGGCCCGCCCCCCTCGTTGAAGAATCGGCGGGCCAGCCGTACAATTATTGTTGGATATTGGTTATGCCGGGCGTTTCCCGGCTTCTTTTTCGGTCCCAGCAAGAACCAGGCATACCTCAGGAGTCAGACGTGGCCCAAGCAAGCACAATCATCTATACCCACCCCGATTGCGCCTTTTCCTCAGCCGCCAAGATGGACTACCGCAAGCGCAAGGTGGAGTACACCGAGATCGATCTATCCAAGCAGACCGACCGGATCCCCGCCTTGTTGGAATTGACCGGCGGAGAAAGGGTTACACCGGTGATCGTGGAGAATGGAGTCGTAACCATCGGTTTCAAGGGCGGCACTTGAGACTTCTAAATGGGGCCAGTTGGCCCCAATATTCAGCAACCCGCAAATAACCGAACATTTGTACTGACATTACATTCTTGTTGGGTGGTGGGAAGGAATGTTAGGATGCGCCGCAGATTCGACCGGCGGGAGTTGACCTAACGACCGACGCCGGATGAAGGATGGGTGAGGATGACGAACACGGATAAAACGGATAAAACGGACAAGATCAGGCGAGAGGCCCTGGAAACCGCGCTGGCACAGATCGAGAAGGACCACGGGAAGGGCGCCGTGATGCGCCTTGGCGAGATCTACGATTCCCTGACCACCGAGTGCATTCCCACGGGTTCTCTGGCTTTGGACATCGCGTTGGGCATCGGTGGGATACCCCGAGGGCGGGTGACCGAGATCTTTGGCGCGGAGTCCGCGGGAAAGTCAACCTTGGCCATCCACATCATGGCCGAAACGCAGAAGCTGGGCGGTATCGCGGCCTACATCGACGTTGAGCACGCCCTTGACCCGACTTATGCCGGCAGCTGCGGCCTCATATTGGACGACCTTCTCATCGCCCAGCCAGACAGCGCCGAGCAAGCGTTGGACATCACCGAGCAACTCGTCCGTAGCGGAGCAGTGGACGCGGTGGTGATCGACAGCGTGGCCGCCTTGGTGCCCCAGGCAGAGATCGAGGGCGATATGGGCGACACCCATGTCGGCTTGCAGGCCCGGCTGATGTCCCAGGCCCTGCGCAAATTAACCAGCACCATTCACCGCTCCAGGACCGCTGTGATCTTCATCAACCAGCTCCGGGAGAAGATCGGGGTCACCTACGGCAGCCCGGAGGTTACTCCCGGCGGACGGGCCCTGAAGTTCTACAGCTCGGTGCGCATCGACCTGCGCCGGGTGGAATCCATAAAGCAGGGCGCAGAGGTCATCGGCAACCGGGTCCGGGCCCGCGTCGTCAAGAACAAGGTCGCCGCGCCCTTCCGGGTGGCCGAGTTCGACATCATGTTCAACCTGGGAATCAGCAAGGTTGGAGACATATTGGAGATCGGCGTGGAGCAGGGCATCATCAAAAAGTCCGGCGCCTTCTATTCCTACGGCGACACCAAGTTGGGCCAGGGCCGGGAAAACTCAAAGGACTTCCTGACCCAGCACCCAGAGATCGCCGCCTCCGTGGAAGGCCGTCTCCGCAGCCCGGCCACGGAGCCCGCACCGGATGGCAAGGTATCCTCAAGCGAGGCGGAGGCCAACGGTGGTTCGCCCCATGCCAAAGATACGGTGGCGGACATCCTCTCCGGCACGGCAACCCAGGAGCCGGACGACAAAGAGTAACTCCTCCTAACAGATACGCCTCAAACGTAAAGATAGAACGGCCGCGTTGGAGACTACGGTCTCACCACTCCAACCGGCCGTTTTTATTGGCCCCAAATCATCCGAAGAAACCCCGGGGAAACGATCGATGCCCGCGAAACGCGACCGACGAGAACCTACCGAAGAACCCGATTCTTCCTACCTCAAGGCCAAGAACGCCGCTCTGCGCCTGCTCTCGTACCGGTCACGCTCGGAAAAAGAGGTCCAACGCCGCCTGCAGGGCCGCTTCACCGCGGCTGCCGTCGACCGGACTCTGTCGGACCTGCGCCGTCAGGGGCTGCTGGACGACGCCGCTTTCGCCAAAGAGTGGCGGGAGCAGCGGGAGAGGTTCCGGCCCCGGGGACCAGCTGTGATCAGAATGGAACTACTAAGATTGGGGGTGGACCGCGAGGTCATCCGGGAAGCGCTCTCCGATTTTGATGCCTCTGCCAACGCGTACCAAGCCGGTTCGAAATACGCATCCAAGCTATCCGTGGACGACGCCAATGTCTTCAGGCGCAGATTGGGCGGTTTCTTGCACCGAAGGGGATTCGAGGGGGATGTGTTGGGCCAGACGGTGGAACGGATCTGGCGTGAGCTACTTGACCCGTTGCACGGCGGTGTAGATGCCGACGAAGAGTATGATTAGCCCGAAGAAGCCCACCTGTGGGCTGGACGGCAGGCTGATGATATACGCGCCAACCACCGCCCCCGCGGCGATATACGCCAGACCTTTGCTCCGCTTGGCATTGACCGACCTACTGATAAATTCGCCGGCGGCGTAGCCAACGCCCAAGGCGGGTATCGATGACAATATGCCGAAACCGCCGAATATCGCGTTGAAGATTATCCATAGCACTCCGCCGCCGATGGCCACGGCAACCCCAACCCCGACCGCCTTGGCGTAGTAGGTCGGCTGAACATCAAAGGTGGGCATCTTGGCGGTCTTGCCGCACTCAGGGCAGCGAATGCCGACCGATGCCTGCACCAAACATTGCGTGCAGATGTTCCGGCCGCATTGACTGCAGGACAGGCGTGTCTCGACGCTGGGATGCCAATCGCAATGAGCAGTCTGGGCTTCTTCTTGGCCGGTTCCGGTTTGTTGTTCCATAATATCTAGTCTCTAGTGTCCCGCCCGAGTCTACTCGCCCCAGTCTCCCCAGTCCATCGGATTCAGGAAGAGCCTTCAGGGACGCGCCGCACCCACCCGGTGCGGTTCGATACGTCCCGGTCCCGGACCAGCCTGTTGAAAAGCACTCTCTTGCGCGATACGTCTTCTGGGAAGGGAGTCCAATTGGACGATAAACGCTTCAAGACCACGATACCAAGTAGTCCGAAGCAATACCAGACCAAGTTCAGATTATCGTGGACCAGATAGGCCCAGAGGGGCAACAGCATCAGAGAGATCAGCACCCACAGCCCCGAACTCTTGGTGATCTTCCAGCCGCCGATCGATATGGCGGCGACGGTGATCGCCAGGAAGGGCGACAGGGCCAACAGTGTTCCCCCCGCCACGGCGATGCCCCGCCCACCTTGGAGCTTCAAGAAAGCCGACCAGTTGTTGCCGGCGATGGCCAACAAGGGAGGACCGATGAGGTAGGCCGACGACCGGTCGATGTCCAGAACATATAGAGCCACCCAGACCGGGAGGGCGCCTTTGACGAAAATCTCGCCCGCCGCCACGGGATAGACCCACCGTTTTCCGACGTGCTCGTAAAGGTTGGCGCTGCCCACATTGCCGCTGCCAAAACTGCGGATGTCCACTCCCCGGACCAGCCGGCCGATCAAGTAAGCCGTGGGGATGGATCCCAGCAGATATGAGCCTATGTACAGCGCGATTATGTCCATTATTCAGGGGCTACTTTAGTTGGTCCAGCCTGGCCTTAGCGGCCGCATCTTCCAACAGCTTGATAGTCTCCTCCGGGGGGCCCAAAGTGCCGGGCAGAGGCTCTCCCGCATTGCCCAGACCGTGGTAATCACTGCCGCCGCAAGGGATCAGGTCGTACTCCCGGGCCAACCGGGCCAGATGCCGCACGGTGTCGTCATCGTACTGCGCATAATATACTTCCATCCCCACCAGCCCTGCTTTCTTCAGGGTGGCGATGCCGGCTTCCATATCTTTCATGAACGTGGGATGGGCCAGCACCGGCACGCCTCCGACCCTCTTGATCATCTTAACGCCTTCGGCTGGCGCCAGCTTGGGCCGGTCATAATACGCCAGTCCATCGTTGCCCAGGTACACTTCGAACGCGTCTTTAGGTTCTTTGCAATAACCCGCCTCGACCATGGCTAGAGCGATGTGGGGTCGTCCCACGGCGCCGTCCGCGGCAAAATGCTGGACCCGCTCCCAATCCACGTGGACCCCCAAGGCGTCCAATTTCTCCACCATAACCTTGGCCCGGTCAACTCGGCCTCTACGAAATTCGGTCAAGGTAGCCTGAAATTCCACCTCATGGTAATCCAAGAAATAGCCCAGGACGTGCACCTCGTCGCCTGGAACGTCGGCGCTCATTTCGATGCCAGGTATGATTCTCAGCTCTGGGAATTCCTTGGCGGCCTCGTAGGCCTCTTCCAGCCCTTCCGTGCTGTCATGATCGGTGATGGAAATGGTCTCAAGCCCCTGTTTCGCCACCAATTGAATCAACTCCGTTGGAGTTAGGCGGCCGTCCGAAGCGAGGGTATGCAGGTGTAGGTCAATCGTCGCGGCCAATCTAGTTCACGTTCCTATCAACCCTTTCAATAAGGGACGCTTTGCCGGTTTCTTCGTCCACGTCCACCAAAGCCGCGTTCAACACACAGGGCCCAGCCGCCACACTCAGCCGGTTGGGCATCGAGGTCAAGAAACGTTCCAGCACCGTGTCCACGTTCGAGCCTATGACGGAGTCCCTGGGGCCGGTCATGCCGACGTCGGTGAGGTAGGCCGTGCCATTGGGCAGTATCCGGGCATCGATGGTGCCCACGTGGGTATGGGTGCCCAACACGCCGCTAACCCGGCCGTCCAAATACCATCCCATGGCCTGTTTCTCGGAAGTTGCCTCGGCATGGAAATCCACGATTATCACTTTGCTTTCGCCCTCTTCTTTAAACCGATCCAGAAGAGCGTCGGCGGTGCGGAAGGGACAGTCCAGCGATGCCATGAACACCCGGCCCATCAGGTTGATCACGGTCACTCCGCCTTTATGGATGTAACCTCTTCCGGGCGCCTTGGGGTAGTTGGCCGGCCGGATCAAGGGCAGTCCTTCATCCAAGAGGGGAATGATCTCCTTCTTATCCCAGATGTGGTTTCCGGAGGTGAGCACGTCCACACCGCTATCTAGGAGTTCCGACGCCGTGTCCTCCGTGATGCCGTAGCCGCCGGCAGTGTTCTCGCCGTTGCAGATCACAAAGTCGATGGATTTTTCGCGTTTCAGACCGGGGAGTACCGCCCGTACCGCTTCCCGGCCGGGCTTTCCGATCACGTCTCCTATCATCAGTATACGCAAGAACCGTTGCTCCTTGATCTAATTTTAAGTAAACCCGGATTAAAAAGGGGACCCAGTAGCCGGTCACTCCCGCTTCTGGGTCCCCTTCATGCTTGCCTGGTTGTCACTCTGTTGAGCGGCTATTTGGCGTATTCGACGTTCCGGGTCTCCCGAATCACGGTCACCTTAATCTGACCGGGGAAGACCAGCTCTTCCCCCACCTTCTTGGCGATATTCCGGGCCAGCGCGGCGGCTTCGAGATCATCCAAGTCTTCTGGTTTGACCATGACCCGAACCTCTCGTCCCGCTTGGATGGCGAAGACCCGTTCAACGCCGCTGAAGCTGGTGGCTAACTCTTCAAGCTCCTTGAGCCGCTTTACGTACAACTCCAGGGACTCTCTGCGGGCGCCGGGCCTCGATGCGCTGATGGCGTCGGCCGTGGCAACCAAGAACGACTCGACAGTCTCGTGGTCGTCGCTGTGGTGCTCCAATATCCCGCGGTATGAACTATGGTTGATGCCGTGCTTCCTGGCGATCTCAGCGCCGATCTCAGCGTGGGGGCCGGAGACCTCGTGGGTGACCGCTTTGCCGATGTCATGCAGCAGGCCGCCCATCTTGGCGACCTGTACGTTGGCTCCGGCCTCCGCGGCCAGCATGCCGGAGAGCAACGAGACCTCGATGGAGTGTTGCAGCACGTTTTCCCCGTAGCTGTAGCGGTATTTGAGTTGACCCAGTAACCGAATCAACTCCGAGTCCAGGCCACTGACCCCGGCATCGAAGGTGGCCTGTTCGCCAGCCTTCAATATCGTCTGGTCAATCTCTTCCGTGGCCCGGTTGACCATCTCTTCGATGCGGGCGGGCTGAATGCGCCCGTCGGAGACAAGTTTCTCCAGGGCCAAACGGGCTACTTCACGCCTGACCGGGTCGAAACAAGATACGGTCACTGCCTCGGGAGTGTCGTCGATGATGACATCCACCCCGGTGAGGGCTTCAAGTGTGCGAATGTTGCGCCCTTCGCGGCCGATGAGACGGCCTTTCATCTCATCGTTGGGCAGGGAAACTGTTGAAGTGGTAACTTCAGAAACTACGTCGGTTGCGAGACGGTTGATGGCGATCGTGATGATCTTTCGGGCGTTTTGATTGGCCTTTTCTTTGTACTCTTTCTCTAGCTCGTAGTACCGCTTGGCCAAATCATGCACGGCTTCTTCTTCACCGCGCTTCACCACCTGTTCACGGGCCTCATCTATGCTGAGGCTTGCCACCTTTTCCAGGGCCTTGGTCTGTTCCGACTTTATTTCATCGGCTTCTGTCCGGGCCCTTTCGACTTCCGTCTCCTTGGTCGTTAGCTCACGTTCTTTTTCTTCATGAACTTCGACTTTCCGCTCCAATTGTTCTTCCCGCTGCAGATGCCTGCTTTCCATGCGGTGGAACTCTTGGCGTTGGTCTTTCAGGTCTGACTCGGTTGCGTTACGTAGTTTTAAAACCTCTTCCTGGGCCGCCAAGAGGACTTTCCTACTTTCCTCTTCAGCCTGGGTGATAATACTCTTGGCGCTCTCTCCGGCGATCTGGGCCTGCGAGGCATCATTTCGCGATTTAAGAGCGAACCAGGTAGCAACACCAATCCCTGCGGCCGCCAGGACGGCTAGGATGACGATGATAATCTCCACGGTAATCACCTATACCTTTCCGCCTAGTGTGCCTAAAAGGAGCTACTTCTCCTAGCTAACATCCTAACCAGATGCCTATTGGGTGTCAAGGCGAAAATCGGCTTTCCAACTCTTGTAAAACTAACCGATTCGACGAGCTTTCTACGTAAACAGGCACCGAAATTCGTCCACTTGCTGGGGCAATGAGCAACGGAAACCGCCGCCGGGTTGGGGCATCCCCGCTCTTGAGCGGCCACCAAGCCTGCTCTATAATAGCTTGGAACAGCTTAGCAAATAGATTCAACTTGGAGAGCGGAACAAAACGGTGTTCGTGAATGGCTGACAGGGATTATTACGACATACTCGGCGTGGGTAAGGGCGTCGGAGAAGAGGATATCCGCAGGGCTTTCCGGAAGAAGGCCATGGAGTTCCATCCCGACCGCAATAAGAGTCACGACGCGGAAGAGAAGTTCAAGCAAATAAACGAGGCGTATCAGGTCCTCTCAGACACGAACAAGAGGGCCCAATACGACCGGTTCGGTAAATCCGGTGCGGCAGGCAACGGCGGGTCCGGACAACCCTTCGACGGGTTCGATGTCTTCGGCGGCTTTGGCGATATCTTCGACTCGTTCTTCGGCAATGGGTCGGGCCGCAGCCGCCAGGCGCAACGGGGCAGCGACCTACAACACCGGGTTGTTCTAAGCTTCGAAGAATCGGTTTTCGGCGCCGAACGTGAAGTTGATCTCACCCGTCTCGAGGACTGCGGCGTCTGTTCCGGGGCCGGGAACCAACCCGGGACTCCGTTGAACACCTGCGCCACCTGTAAGGGCAACGGCCAAGTGCGGCGCGCCCAACGCAGTGTGTTCGGCCAGTTCACCCAGGTCGTCACCTGCAACAGTTGCCAGGGAAAGGGGACCATCATCAAGACCGCCTGCTCCAATTGCCGGGGTGGCGGCAAGGAACGCAAGACCCGCAAGATTGCCGTGACCATACCCGCAGGGGTCGAGAGCGGCATGCAGGTGCGTCTCGCCGGCGAGGGCGACGTGGGCAAGGATGGCGGCGGCACCGGCAACCTGTATGTCTATATCGATGTGAAAGAACACCAATATTTCGATCGCGACGGCTCCGATCTCACCTATGTCCTGCCGGTGAACATAGCCGAAGCCGCGCTGGGCGCTCAAAAATCCATCCCGACCCTGGATGGAAAAGATGAAACCTTGAAACTACCGCGAGGGACCCAACCCGGCACCGAGTTCCGGATCAAGGGCAAGGGCGTGCCCCATCTGCACGGCAACCGGCGGGGCGACCTGAGGGTGACGGTGGACGTAAGGGTCCCCGGTTCGCTCAATGACCGGCAGCAGGAACTGCTCCAGGAGCTGGCCCAGTCATTCGCCGAGTCCAACGGAAGCTCCCGCAAGGGTGGGTCTTCAGATGAAAACGGAGACGACAAAGGCCTCTTCGACAAGATAAAAGAAGCGCTGGGTTGATACCCGCCTCCATATTCCGGAATCGCATCCGTGATGATAGACCCGGGGACCACCGGTCCTGCGGGCCTTTTTATTTGACGCCTGACTACGAGGAGGACCGGTGGCCTGGCAAGAGTTGAGCATCACCGTACCCCATGAATACGTGGAGCCCATCTCCTACCTGTTCAGCCGCTACGGCAAGGGACTGAGCACCGAGTTGGCCGGCAAGGGCCGGGTCCTCTTGCGCACCTACCTGACGTCCGCGTCGAGACAGCGGATGGCCCGCATCGAAGTTGGGGTGAAGTTGGTGGGTGCCATAGAGCCCATCGGCGACCTGGAGGTCCGCGAACTTCCCGACGATGAAGACTGGATGAATTCCTGGAAGTCCCACTTCAGGATCCTGCGCATCGGCAAGCGTCTGGTCATCAAGCCGACGTGGCTGGAATTGGATTCAAGTACCGGCCCAGACGACATCGTGATCGAACTAGACCCAGGCATAGCCTTCGGCACCGGGTATCACCCCACCACCGCCACCTGCATGGAGGCCCTGGAGCAGCACGTCACCCCAGGGATGACCGTGCTGGACTTGGGCACCGGCTCGGGCATTTTGACCATCACCGCCATGAAGCTGGGCGCCGGGTTGGTCACAGCCCTGGACATCGACGCCCAGGCCGTATCCGCCGCCCGCCGTAATTTCAGGCGGTGCGGCATCAGCAAGCAGGTCAAATTAGGCCAGGGCTCGGTGCCCCATCCGACCGCCGGCGCCGGGGTCTTCGACTTGGCGGTGGCCAACATCTCGGCCAGGGGCGTCGCCGACCGTTCTCCATTCATCCTCACTGCCTTGAAGCCCGGCGCACTGTTCATCGCCTCCGGACTGCTGATCACCCAGAAAGATGAGGTTGCCGCGGTGCTGGAGCCTTTGGGCTTCACCTTGGTCAGCGAGTGGCCTGAGGAAGAATGGGTTACCCTGCTGTACAGGGCGCCCGAAGCATCGGTGGCCGCGTCTGACTCGCCATCAGCCGCGTCGTAGTAACAGCCGTGTGGCCGCACTGCTCTCAGGCTAGGTTGCTTGTTGCATTTTCCCAGGACACGAGTTACCATCCAGACGGCCTCTAGACGGGGTTTTTGAACTCAAATAAGCCGATTTTCGGCGGACGTACCGGGGCGGTTCCGGCCCGCTTTTTCAGGGAATCAGCGGATGATTCGCAGTTAAGCGACCCACCTTCTGGCACCACTTTCATCTGGAGCAGCATCATTGGAGAAGGTCGACCTAGACCGGTACGAGTTAACCGGACGGCTTGGCGCCGGCGCCGACTACGAAGTGAGGTCGGCCGTTGACCGGGAGACCGGCAACCAGGTGGCCATAAAACGCCCTGTGCCCCAGGCGA
>JADFPD010000166.1 GCA_022562475.1 Chloroflexota bacterium
ATTCCTTTGTTGGCCAACGACCTGCCCTTGGGCGTGCTCGCGGTGATGGACAATCGAGTCCGCCGCTTCACCGACGACGAGGTTTCCCTCTTGACCGCATTTGCCGACCAAGCTGCCCTGGCCCTGGAGAAAGCCCGGCTGTTGAACGAGGCGGAGGCCCGAGAGCGGCAGGCCACCCAACTCTATGAGGTCACCACCCAACTGGCCTCCAACCACGATCTGGAAAGCGTGTTGGACCTGATAACGGAGCAGACCACCAATCTTATGGGAGCGATGGGGGGTGCCATATTCCGATATGACAGTGACCGGGGCGGTCTAATTGTCACCACAATGTACAACCTGAATCCCATCATTAGGGAAATAATCATAAGACCGGGCGAGGGCGCTGCGGGGCGCGCTTACCAGGAGCGACGTGTGGTTTGGACCAATGACCATATGGCTGAGGTTAGTTATTCAGACCCGGTATCTCGTAGGGTTGTGAATGAGCAGTCCGCAGATTGGGGCGTGGTGGGAGTCGTAGCGGCGCCAATCCTGATCCAGGATGAGGTGTACGGGGTCCTTGACGTAGTATTCGACCACCACCGGGAATTCAACGATGAAGAGGTCAAGCTGGTACAGAACCTAGCCGACAGCGCCGCCGTGGCCATCAACAACGCCCGGTTCATCGAGGAGACTCAGCAGGCCCGAGACGATGCTGAAGATGCCAACCGGACCAAGAGCCAGTTCCTAGCCAACATGAGCCACGAACTGCGCACCCCACTGAACGCAATCATCGGCTACAGCGAGATGCTCCAAGAAGAGGCAGAGGATTTAGGCAACGAGGAATTTGAGGAAGACCTTGAACGTATCAACGGCGCCGGCAAACACCTGCTTGGCCTGATCAATGATGTCTTGGACATCTCCAAGATTGAGGCCGGGGCGATGGACATCTACTTGGAGACGTTCCCGGTGGAACCCATGATTCAAGACGTAGCAACTACCATGCAGACCTTGGTGGAGAAGAACTCCAACATCCTGGAGATCGATTGCCCTGACTCAGTTGGGTCCATCCACGCCGATACCACCAAGATCAGGCAATGCCTGTTCAACCTGCTCAGCAACGCCTGCAAGTTCACCGAACAGGGGACCGTCTCGTTGAAAGTCAGCCGGGAGAACGCGGATGGCCGGGATTGGATCAATTTTGCCGTCGGCGACACAGGCATCGGCATGACCGAAGAACAGATGGGACGCCTTTTCGAAGCCTTCGCCCAGGCGGAGAGATCAACTACCCGCCATTTTGGCGGCACCGGTCTGGGCCTGGCGATAACTCGCCATTTCTGCGAGATGATGGGCGGGACAGTGTTGGTGGATAGCGAGGCTGGTAAAGGATCGACTTTCACCATGAAGTTGCCGGCGGTGGTGGATGACTCGCTGGGAACAACTGTTGCTCAGTAGGAAGAATCCTGGCCGGTAATATCCGCTTTCGGCAAGAACCAAGAGCCCCGACTTAAGTCGGGGCTCTTGGTTCTTGCGGTTTCAGCGCCGGACCTACCGGTCCATCACCTTCATGGTCCCGGTCTCGGGGTTGTACTGGAAGCGGGTTACCCGGTCCAGTTTCTGTGACTCCAGGCGCACCACTAACGAACGGCCCTCTTCTTGGACGTTCAGGGTGTCGTGGATCTCGCCGGGCAAGAAGTAGGCCACATCCCCGTCACGCTGGATGAATTGACCGGTTTCCTTGATCTGGGCATGGTCCACGCCCTCGCCGGGGAAAGCCCAGCGCCACTTGCGTTGGCGGATGGAACCCTTATATACGCCGTAGACGACCCAGGTCACGCCGTGGTCGTGGGGCAGGTTGTCCTGGCCGGGTCTCTGTACCGAGACCATCAGCCACCAGCCGTTGCCCGGATGGCCGGATTCCTCGTCCAGATGGAGGGAAAAACGGCCGAACCCGCCCTCTTCTTCAAGCTCCAACTTCTCTTCCACCCAACCCGGCACCGCCAGCAGTTTCTTCAGAAATGCGGAGACTGTCTTGGCCTGAACATGGGGGTCTGCCTCGTTTCTAAAAACGTTGTTGACGTCATCAACGAAGGCTTCCATCGTGTAGTTCGCGATCTGTGTCTGAGCCATCTCGATTCTCCTACGGAATCCGAAGGTATGTGGTTTCCATTGTGCTTGGGCCGACCAGCCAGTGTCAACGGCCTGAGATGAGATATTGGCGCGGCAGTAAGATCGCGGGGCGTCCGGCCGGGCCGGGCTTACATTGGGCATAACGGCCCGGTAAAGATG
>JADFPD010000025.1 GCA_022562475.1 Chloroflexota bacterium
CTTTGGACTCTTCCAAGATTAGATGGCGGCGCATGTCCATGATGGTCGGCACATGCTCCACCGTCACGGGGCATTCCTCCATGCACGCGCCGCAGTTGAGGCAGTCCCAGATGGACGCCTCGGATATGACCCCGTCCTGGCCGTCCAGTATCGGTGAGGGCTCAACATGGTCCGGGTTGCGCTCGCCCTGATGGCCGATGGCCACCATGTGGTCCTTCAGGTTCTCCACGATATGCATCGGCGAGAGTTGTTTGCCCGTCAGGTGGGCCGGGCAGGCGTCGGTGCAGCGGCCGCAGACGGCGCAGGCGTAGCCGTCGAGAAGTTGCTTCCAGGTGAAGTCCTGTACGCGCCCAGCGCCGAATTTTTCGGTGTTTTCCAGGTCTATCAAGGGAAGGGCCCCCTTGGGCTCCAGGGACCGGAAATAGGCGTTCACCGGGGCGGCAAACATGTGCATGTGCTTGGTGAAGGGTATGTAGACGGTAAATAGCAGGATGATGGACAGGTGGGACCACCAGAAAACCCCTTGCAGCGTGTTGGCCGCGCCGGCGCCCAATCCCCAGCCGGTAAACAGGTCGCCCAGAGCGCCGCCGATGTAGACGTCAGCCTCGGGGCCGGTGCCGCCCTGTGCCACCCAGAATGCATGGGTCAAGATCGTCGAGATCATCAGTCCCATGATCAGGACGACGATGATCAATGCGTCGGAGTGGCGGGTCAGGTCGTAGCTAAGACGGCGGGGTTGTACCACCCATCTGCGGACGAATGCCCAGACGAGCGCCACGCCCAAAACGGCGGCCGCGATGTCCAGGTAGATGCTGTAGACCTTGACTCCAGTCTCGGTGAGCAGCCATTCGGGAAATCCATGCCACGCGGAGCCAGCGAAGATGAAGATACCGTAGCTGAGTAAGAATGTCAGGAAGCCCCAGAAGATGATGGCGTGGCCGATGCCGGCGTAGTCGCCGTACTTGACCCTTTGCAGTACTTTTTGCTGTCCCAGGGAGATGGCTAGCGCTCCCCACATCCGTTCCATCGGCCGGTCGAACCGGGCCGTTCCTTTACCCTGGAGCACCAGACGGACGACCCTGGTATAGAAAGCGTAATTGAAAACAGCCAGGGCCAGTCCCAGCAACACGAATACACCGACCCACAGAGGCAGCGCTCCGATATCTCCAGGAGGGACCAAATCCAACACTCGCTTCGCAGGACGGTAATCCGTCCCGGCAGAATCTAACTTGGCCAATTATTCGCCAGCAGCTTCAGTCTAGCACGATTCAGGCGTGCTCCACCAACGTGAAACACGCCTGAATGGAAGTGTTCAACAGCTAAGGGCCTGATGGCCTTCGCCTAGAATTCTTTGATCCGGGGTATGACCTCCCGTCCCAGGAGTTCGATCTGCTTCAACACCTGTGCTTGGGGCATGCCCGGCCACTGCATCCGGCAGATCATGTGGTTCACGCCCAGTTCGTCGGAATAGCGCCGGAACTCCGAGACGATATCGTTTGGAGAGCCCAGCAGAAATCGGTCTTTGGCCAGTTCCTGGTAGGGCACACTGAAGCTCACCTCGCCGGGCAGGGCTTTGTCCTGGCCCCATTCGGCATAGGCCTTGTACTTGCCCTCCAGGAAGGGCTGGCTTTCGATGAAGGCCGTCTCCCGGTCCTGGGCCACGTACATCTCCCGCATCATGGGGAGTTCCTCAGGCACCGGCTGTCCGAACTCGTCCAGGGCGGCTTTGTACTTGATCCACTGGTCGGCAACCATCGGCACCGTCGCATGTGGGTTTATCAGCCAGGGATAGCCCCAGCGGGCGGCGCGGCGGATGGCCACGTCATTGTTGGCGGCCACCCAGATGGGAGGATGGGGGTCTTGGACGGGCCTGGTGCTGATCTTGGTCTTGGGTACGGTGTAATACTTGCCGTTGAACTCGACTTCGTCTTCGGTCCACAGCCGTTTGATCAGGTCCATGGCCTCGTTCAAGCGCCCAACCCGCTCGCCCCGCTGGACCCCGAAGGCGGTGTACTCTTCGTCCCGGTAACCCAGGCCGACGCCGAAGACGAACCGTCCGCCGGTGATGCTATCCAAGGTGGCTATACTTTCAGCCAATTCCACGGGATTATGGAGAGGGACCAGGATGACGGTGGCGGCCACCTGCATATCGCCAGACTCGGCGGCCAGACGGGACAGCAATGGGAAAACCGTGCTCATCTGATAGGGAGCGGCCAGGTAGTGTTGGCCGGTGGCGATGAGACTGAATCCTGCGTCCCGGGCCGCCCGCACCTGTTCAACGCTGTCTTGGATCTTTTGCGGCATGGACTCGCCGGGGAGGTACTGGTTGGTGACAAAGAATCCTAGCTTCAATGGGTCTCCTTTTCAACCGCTGTTGGTTGGGTTGGCGAACGGCCGGCGGGCCTAAGACTTGAATCGGCGCCCAGCCATATATTTTAGCCTTTGGGCAATTTGCGGACAACCCTAAAAACCCCTTGCCTAGCCTGGGTAGAACAAGTAGAATCCGCCATTGACTCCCGGTTCTTTAACTCAACTAAGTTTGTAGGAGTAGCATGAAGATCGCACGCTTCCGCAGCAATGGAAGGACCGCTTTCGGCGTGGTCCAGGGTGATGAGGTGGTGGAGATTCGAGGCAGTATCTATACCCGATTCCGCCTGACCGACACAAAACACCCGCTGCAGGACGTGAAGCTCCTACCTCCAACCGAACCCTCGGAGATCTGGTGCCCCGGCCTTAATTTCGCCAATCATTTAGAGTTCGCCGCCGGCGTATTAGGCGACGAAAACCCAACGATACCCGAGCACCCCGAGCCCTGGATCAAGGCCCGGGGGTCGCTCACCGGCACCGGCGATCCGATCGTTCTCCCCAAGGACTCAACCGACGTCCATTACGAGGGTGAGGCAGTGGCGGTCATCGGCAAACTGTGCCACCGGGTGACGCCACAGGAAGCCCCAAGATACATCTTAGGATATACCTGCGGCAACGACGTCAGCGACCGCACCTGGCAGAAGGACGACTGGACGTTTTGGCGGGCCAAGGGCGCGGACACCTTTGCGCCGGTGGGCCCCTGGATCGACACCGACGTCGACCCGCAAAAGCTGGAGATGATCGTCCGCCTGAACGACGAAGAGGTGCAGCACGGCCACACCGAGGAGATGCTATTTAGCTTTGCTGAGATCGTTAGCTACATCAGCCAACAGGTAACCCTGCGGCCTGGCGACCTGGTCTTCTCGGGTAGCACCGGCGTTACCGTGGCCCTAAAACCTGGGGACCGGGTGGATGTTGAGATTCCCGACATCGGCGTGCTCAGCAACTCGGTCGAGGCGGAGGCCGCGTAGAACACCGGAATCCACTTTCCCAGTGAACAGACGTAGGGCCACGGCAATGCCGTGGCCCTACGTTTGCCGTTGGCAAAATGCGGTTAGAATCGCAGCATTCCCGTCAGGGCTTTGACGCCACCACGGGGACCGACCACGGCGAGACGCATCTTCTCGGCGTTCAAGAAGTTGCCGGCGACCCTGGCGATATCCGAGGGCTCCACGGCGTCCAGATATTCCACCACTTCGTCCGGGGTGCGGACGATGTTTAAAAGGAGCTCCTGGGCGCCGAGCCAAGATGCGACGGCCCTGGTGTCTTCCATGCGGAGTAGCAGGCGGCCCTTGGCGTATTCCCTGGCCTTGTTGAGCTCCTGTTCGCTGGGCGCTTCGTGCATGCCGTGAAACTCTTGGACAATGGTCTTCACGGCATCGTTGGTCTTACTGGGTTCCACTCCGCAATAGACGACCAGGGAGCCGGTGTCCCGGTAGTTGCTGGTGGAACTATGCACGTCGTAGGCCAGGCCCTGTTCCTCTCTTAGATTTAAGAAAAGGCGGCTGCTCATGCCGTCGCCCAGGATGGTGTTCATCAGGTTGAAGGCATACCGGTCGGGGTGGGTCAAGGACAGGCCCGGCACGCCCAAGCATAGGTGGGTTTGGTCGCTGCGGCGCCGCTCAACCTTGACCAAAGGACCTTCGACTCCGTCCCTAGCCGGTTCCCAGTCCAGGGACTCCAGCGGCTTCCAGTCCCGGGTTGTTTCGGCCAGCATGTCCACAACTTCCTCGTGGGTCACGTTGCCGGCGACCGCCACCACGGTGTTGGCCGGGTTGTACTGCTGGTGCATGTACTCGCGGATGTCTTTCTGCTGAATCTCGGCCACCGTCTCCAAGGTGCCGCCGACGTCGCGGCCCATGGCTTGGTCGGGCCACATCGCCTCATCGATCAACAAGTCAACCCGGTATGACGGCTGGTCGTAGGTCATTCGGAGCTCTTCCTGGATCACCTCGCGCTCCTTCTCGACATCTTCCGGGTCGAGGCGGGAATGGAGCACCATGTCCAGTAGAACGGCGAACGCCGTCTTGTAATGGAGGCGGGCAACCTTGCACCAGAATACGGTCATCTCCCGGTCGGTGCTGGCGTTCATCACGCCGCCGACGCCCTCGATGGCCTCGCTGACGTCGCGGGCGGTAGGCCAGTTCTCGGTCCCTTTGAAGGGCAGGTGCTCGATAAAATGGGAGACGCCGGCCAGCTCGTCGGACTCGTATCGTGAACCGGCTCCGACGCAGATGACCATGGAGACTGACTGGGTATGGACCATGGTCGACGTCAGAACGCGCAGTTTATTATCCAGCACAGAACGTTGGTACATGTACTCCTCGGGTCCTAGCTTAGGGCCTTTCTCGTGGTTTGATAGATGTGGGGTTACGATTTCAGCCAGTCCACGTCGCCGGACATGTCCTCCGGGTGCGGCCGGGAGGCGAAGTCTGTATAGCGGCGGCGGGCCTCGCCGATGGTGGTGTCGTCTCCATGGCCCGGGTAGACGGCGGTGTCATCAGGCAGGGGCAGAAGTTTGCTGGTGATGCTATTCAGCAGTTGAACGAACGCCTCCGGACTGCGGGTCTTGCCGGGGCCGCCGGGGAACAGCGTGTCGCCGGAGAATAGGTGCTTACCAACCAGGAAACAGGAAGCCCCGTCGGTGTGGCCGGGGGTGTTCAGGACCTGAAGTTCCTGGTTACCGAACTTGATGATCTTGCCGTCGGTCAGGTCGATCTCGGGGGGCCGGGGCAGGGCGTGGGCGTCGGCGGGGGAAATGCCCACCGGAGCGTCCACCTTGCCGGTGATCTCGCCGAACCCGGCCAGGTGGTCACCATGATTGTGGGTGATCAATATCGCCTTGATATTCTCGTCGGTGATGGCGCCCAGCAACTTCTCGGGTTCGCCTGGGGTGTCGATCAATATACATTCGTTGGTCTCGGGGCAGGTGACCAGGTAGCCGTTGTTCATCATGGCGCTCATACCGGCAACCTTGGTGATCTTCACTTCGCCGTCATAGTGCAGTGCCATATCGCATCTCCCGGTGGTCGTTTAATAAATGTTCTGAACTTAATGATTCTATCAGAGCAGGCCGTCTGGCATGCCCTGGTCAATCGCCCACAGCCGCAACGGCCGGTTCCTTGACTTTTGATTTATTTGGGGTTTTAGCAGTTTTTCGCACCGAAGCTTTGGCCTTGGCCGGTTTGGCGGCGGGGCCTGACCTCTTTAGCATCCGCTTCAGGTACTTGCCGGTGACGGACTTGGCGTTGGCGGCCAACTGCTCGGGGGTGCCGGTGGCGATGAGCCTGCCGCCCTTGTCGCCGGCGCCGGGTCCCAGGTCGATCACCCAGTCCGCGTTCTTGATGATGTCCAGGTTATGCTCGATGAGTATGACCGTGTTGCCGGCGTCCACCAGCCGGTGCAGGACCCCCAGCAGGGCGTCGCAGTCCGAGAAGGAAAGGCCGGTAGTGGGTTCATCCAACAGATACACCGTCTTGCCGGTGGCGCGGCGGGATAGTTCGGTGGCCAGCTTCACCCGCTGGGCCTCACCGCCGGACAGGGTGGTGGCGGGCTGCCCCAGGCGGATGTAGCCCAGGCCAACGTCCCGCATGGTCTCCAGCTTGGGCTTGATGCGCGGGAAGTTGATGAAGAACTCCAACGCCTGGGCCACGGTCATGTCGAGGACATCGGCGATGCTCTTTCCCCGGAGGGTTACTTCCAAAGCCTCCCGGTTGTAACGCCGGCCCTGGCATATCTCGCAGGGGACGGTGACATCGGGTAGGAAC
This sequence comes from Chloroflexota bacterium, assembly GCA_022562475.1. GTDB lineage: Bacteria > Chloroflexota > Dehalococcoidia > Lucifugimonadales > UBA3495 > UBA9611. Next base: position 6,135 of record JADFPD010000025.1, read on the forward strand.
TGCATCTCGATCTGGTTGTAACCCTCCCCCTGGCAGGCCTCACAGCGGCCTCCTTTGACGTTGAAGGAGAAGCGGCCCGGCGCATAGCCGCGCACTCGGGCCTCAGGCAGATTGGCGAACAAGTCTCTGATGGGAGTGAAGGCCCCGGTGTAGGTGGCCGGGTTGCTCCGTGGGGTGCGGCCGATGGGCGATTGGTCGATGTTCACGACCTTGTCCACCCCATCTATGCCCAGGACCTCTTTGTGCTTTCCGGGAACCTCCCGTCCATTGTTGATTACCTGGTTCAGCTTCTTGTACAGGATCTCGTAGACCAAGCTGCTCTTGCCGGAACCGGAAACGCCGGTCACGGAAATCAGGCGTCCCAGAGGAAAGTTGACGTCGATGTTTTTCAGGTTGTTCTCTTTCGCCCCTTTGACCGACAGCTTGCCTCCGGTCCCATTGCGCCGTGTCTCCGGGTAAGGCACAACCTTACGGCCACTGAGATAGGCGCCGGTCAGGGAGTCGGGGGATGCTTCGATATCGGCGACGGTGCCGGTGGCAACGATGTGCCCGCCGTGTTCGCCGGCGCCGGGCCCAAGGTCGGCGATGAAGTCGGCGGCGCGCATCATGGCTTCGTCGTGTTCGACGACCAAGACGGTATTCCCCAGGTCTTTCAGCCTAAGCAGGGTGTTTATCAGCCGATAGTCGTCGTGGGGATGGAGTCCCACGGTGGGCTCGTCACACACGTAAAGCACTCCGGTCAGTCCGGAACCGATCTGCGTGGCCAAGCGCACCCGCTGCGCCTCGCCGCCAGACAGGGTGCGGGCGGTGCGGTCCATGGTCACATAGTCCAGACCGATGCCTATCAGGAACGTGACCCGCCCCTCGATCTCCTTCAGGACCTGGTTGGCGATGATCTTTTCCCGGGTGGTCAGGACCATTTTCTTATGGGGCCCGGGGGCGTCGGGGTCGATATCCCTGACCCATTCGGCTGCCTGCCCGATGTTCTTGGCGCAGACGTCCATGATCCCCAGGCCACAGACCTTGACGGCCAAGGCTTCGGGACGCAGCCGTTTGCCGCCGCATGACTGGCAGGGACGGGCCGACATATAACGCTCGATCTGATGGCGCATGTAGTCGGACTCGGTCCGCTTGTAACGGCGTTCCAGGTTGGGAATCACCCCTTCGAATTTGGTGTCCCACTCGTAGCTCTGGCCACGGTGGGTCCGGTGGCGGACGGTGACCTTCTTCTCGTCGTTGCCGTAGAGGATCAGGTCTATGTGTTTCTGGTCCAGGTCTTTGACCGGCGTCCGTGAGGAGAAGCCGTTGGCCTGGGCCACCGATTCCATCAGGCTGATGTACCAACTGCTGGAAGGCCCGCCTCGGGTCCAAGGCGCGATCGCCCCTTGGGACAACGAAAGTTCCTTGTTTGAGATGATCAAATCAGGGTCTAATGACAGCTTGTAGCCCAACCCGGTGCAATCGGTGCAGGCGCCGTGGGGACTGTTGAAGCTGAAGGTCCGAGGCTCGATCTCCGGCAGGCTGGTGTTGCACTTGGTGCAGGCGAACTGCTCGGAGAAGACCAAGGTGTCGCCGCCCTCCACGTGGGCTTCGACCACCCCATTTCCTTCGCGGAGGGCGGTCTCCACCGACTCCGCCACCCGGTTTATCTCGGTGTCCGGCCTGATGATCAGGCGGTCGACGACCAGTTCGATGTAGTGCCACTTCTTCCGGTCCAGGTCCAGGTCTCCCATGTCTTCCAGCATGAGGATCTCGCCGTTTACCCTAACGCGAACGAAACCGGATTGGCGGGCGGTCTCAAACACGTCTTTATGCTCGCCCTTCTTGCGGCGGATCTTGGGCGCCATCAACGTTATCCGGCTGCCCTCTTCCAGGCTCATGATGGCGTCCACGATCTGGGAGATGGTCTGACGCTCCACGGGCCGGCCGCACTTGGGGCAGTGAGGCAGACCTACTCTGGCGAACAGCAGACGCAGATAGTCGTATATCTCCGTTACCGTGCCCACCGTGGAACGGGGGTTATGGGAAACGCCCTTCTGGTCGATGGAGATGGCCGGCGAGAGGCCCTCGATGTAATCGACGTCTGGCTTGTCCATCCGGCCCAGGAACTGCCGGGCGTAGGCCGACAAGGACTCTACGTAGCGGCGTTGGCCCTCCGCATAGATGGTGTCGAAAGCCAGGGAACTCTTGCCGGAACCGGATACTCCGGTGATCACCACCAGCTTGTCGCGAGGGATGGTGATATCTATGTTCTTGAGGTTGTGTTCGCGGGCGCCTTTGACGCGGATAAAATCCTGGGGCATACAACTCCACCCTCACCCAATTATCGACCCGTATTGTAACATCGTTATGACAAGGCAGTGATTTCGGCGGGGTCGGCAAGTGTGTTACCATGTGATTACATTATTGCGTAATACCACGCAGAATATGGAAATAAATGCTAATAGAGTTTGACAATGAGACAGGATGATGGCCAAAAACCTCGCGGCGGCGTCACCAACCGGCGGCAGGTGCTGGAGCAGATACCCGAAGACCCAGCAGTCGCCTACCTGGAATTGCGCCGCAAAACCGGGCTGACTGGAGCCGACCTTGACGAGGCATTGGCCGAACTCGAGGACCTGGGCGTAATCAACACCAAAAAGGCGGCCAATGAGGTCCTCTACTGGAAAGCCGCGTCCAGACCAGATAAAGAGTGGTATTCCGTGGAAGATGCGGCAAAGTACCTTTCAGTATCAAAGCGTACAGTGCAGCAATTGATCCGCGACGGTGAGATGGTGGCCTACCGTGTTGGCAGGGGTGGCCATCGAAGAATACGCCGTACGGACTTGGACGGTCCGATGCACCGCGAGGACCAGTCTGGATTAGTAGAACCGGGGGGAGCGGAAGACCAAGTGTTGTCTGAATTGTGGGATAACGAGCAAGATGCCGCTTACGACCGAATATAAGAGGGGAGATGTCGTTTTGGTGAATTTCGTTTTCACCGAGGAAACCGGTAGCAAGCGCCGGCCGGTGTTGCTGCTTAGTTCGGACCTGTATATGGAAGGCCGGCAAGAAGTCATTGTCTCGGCCATCACCAGCAATACGCGTCGGCTATTGACGGGTGACCATTTGATGTTCGATTGGGAAGAAGCTGGGCTATTATTCCCTTCGGTCACCACCGGCATCCTCAGGACGATCAAACAAAGCATGATTGAACGGAAGATGGGAGTAGTTTCCCGAAGGGACCTCACTGAGATAGAGTCCAATTTGACCCAGATGTTGGAGTTGAGAAGTTAAACGATGAGCCGTGATCTATTTGGCCCCGCCAAGGCGTTCATCGGTGTCGTCCATCTGCTGCCGCTTCCCGGCTCTCCCCGGTGGGGCAGCGACATGCGCGCGGTGATTGACCGGGCCGAAGAAGAGGCGAATATCTTGGAGCAGGGCGGAGCGAACGGGATCATCGTGGAAAACTTCGGTGACGTTCCCTTCCGCACCGGGCGTCTGGACCCCGAGACCATCGCCGGCATGACCGTGGCGGTGCAACGGGTTAATGAGGTCGTGAGCGTTCCGGTGGGCATCAACATGCTGCGGAACGACGCCCTCTCCGCGCTGGGCATCGCCGCTGTTACCGGGGCCAAGTTCATCCGGGTGAACGTCCACTACGGCGTGATGGCCGCCGAGGAAGGCCTGATCGAAGGCGAGGCGTTCCAGACCATGCGCCGCCGGCAGGCTCTGAACGCCGATGTGAAGGTGTTGGCCGACGTGTTGGTTAAGCACGCCGTGCCCTTGGGCCCGGTTGACCTGGGACTGATGGCCAGAGAGACTGCCCAGCGAGGGTTGGCCGACGGCCTGATCGTGTCCGGCGCGGCGACGGGCGAGGAAACGGCCGGTTCCGATGTTTCCGCTGTGCGCCGGGCTGCGCCCGAATCATTTTTGCTGGTGGGCAGCGGGGTGACCGAAGAGAACATAGTGAAGGTGATCGAGCATGCCGACGGCGCAATCATCGGCACCAGCCTGAAAGAGGGCGGCATCGTCGCCAACCGGGTTGACCCGGAACGAGTGCGGAGGATGTCGGAGCTGTTCCGGAACCTGCCTTAGAGTTTAGTCCCCAGACTTCCTCCGGACTTCCACCCCGGCTTCTTGCGTCAATAGCTGTACGACGATCGGTGCGCCCAGATCGCCCAGACCCGCTTCGGCGGCTTTAGTGAAAATCTTGAAAGCCAGGTCCCCAACGGGTGTGGGCGTATCTATACTGCGGGCCAATCCTTGAATCAACCCCAGATCCTTCAATATGGCAATATGGTTTTCAACGGCGCACGGGCGTCTTGGTAGGTCTGGTCCAGCATCACGGGGGCGTTCCGGTCCAGCATGAAGCTTTGTCCCCAACCCGAACTGACCAACTCCTAGACCAGGGCCGGGTCGGCCCCGGACTTGGCCCCATGAGCATCGCCTCGGCGGCCGCCAACGTGTGGACCCCCACCACAACAATCGGTTGACCAGCTTGCCCGTGGTGCCCGTCCCCGTGGGTCCGGTGTGCCGCACCGTGGCCCCCATGGCATCGAAGGCGGGCGACGCTACGTCGAAGGCCTCTTCGGGGCCGCCGGCCATGATCACAAGGGTGGCATCCTTCGCGCGTTCGGGGCCGCCGCTGAAGGGAGCGTCCAGGAACAAAGCCCTCTTCGCCTCAGCGGCCTCGGCGCAGGCCTTGGAGGGGTTGATGCCAACGGTGTGCTGTGGTCCACGATGATCTGGCCGGACCTTGCGTTGGCCGTGACGCCGTCCGTGCCCAACAAAACTTCTTCGGCGGTTGCGATGTCGGCAGGCAGGCCAGCACGATGCCGCACTGCTGGGCAACTTCCGAGGTGGATCTGGCGGCGGCGGCCCCGGAGGCGGCAATCTCTTGGACCTTACCCTGGCTCCGGTTATGCACGGTTAGGTCAAAGCCCGCTCTCAGCAGGTTGTAGCTCATGGGCAGGCCCATGCGGCTCAGGCCGATGAAGCCTATCTTTTTGGTGGTCATGGTCTGACTTAATGGAGCCGTCAGCTATCGGCGATCAGCTTTCAGGGACATTTGGTTCGGCTTCGTTAAACGCCCATGTCTTTGGAAACTTGACCGAACACTTTGTCCATGATTGTTACCATGTCATCGACCTCGCTGGAGGTGATGCAGAGGGGCGGCGCGACGTTCATGCGGTCCCCGCCGCGCAGGAGCAGGCCGTTCTCGGCGAAGCCCTGGGTGATGCGGTTGGCCAGGTTGGCCTCGGCGGGGAAATACTCCTTGGTCTCGCGGTCGGCGACGATCTCGATGCCGCAGAACAGCCCCAGGCCGCGGACGTCGCCGATCATCTGGTACTTCTCTTTCATCTCCTTCAGGCCGTCCAGCAGGTATTTGCCCTGTTTGGCCGAGTTTTCGACCATGCCCTCATTCTCCATGATCTCGATGTTCTTGAGGGCGGCGGCGGCGGCGACCGGGTGGCCGCCGAAGGTGATTACGTGCTTGAAGGACGCCTTCTGGCTGCCGATGAAGGCGTCGGATATCTCGCCCCGGGTGATGCAGCCGCCCATGGGGATATAACCGCTGGTGATTCCCTTGGCCACGGTCATCATGTCGGGCACCACGCCCCAGTGTTCGGTGGCGAACATCTTGCCGGTGCGGCCGAAGCCGGTGATCACCTCATCGGCGATGAGCAGGCAGCCGTACTTGTCGCAGATCTCCCGAAGCAGGGGCCAGTAATTGTCTCCGGGGACCGCGCAGCCCATGGGACTGGAGACGGGCTCCGCTATCACGGCGGCGACGGTCTCCGGGTCCTGGAACTTAATGGTTTCTTCTACTGCATTCACGCAGAGCTCGGCGCACTCCTCGGGGGTCTGGCCGCCGAACTCGCAGCGGTAGGGCAGGGGCTGGGGAACGTGGAAGACGCCTGGCATCAGTGGCTCGTAGTCAAGCTTGGGGTAGAGATGGGAGCCGCCCAGGGCCAAAGCGCCCATGGTGGCGCCGTGGTAGGAGCCCTTCCGGCTGATGAACTTGGTCCGGTGGGGTTCACCCACCCGTTTGAAATAGGCGCGGGATAGTTTGATGGCCGTCTCAACGGCCTCCGAGCCGCCGCTGGTGAAGAAGGAGCGGGTCATGTCTCCGGGCGCTATCTGAGATATCTTCTCAGCCAGCCTGATGGTGGGCTCGGTGGTGGTCCCAAGGGGCATGTAGGTCAGGTTCAGCATCTGCTCGTAGGCGGCGTCGGCGATCTCCTTGCGGCCGTAGCCCACGTTCTTAAGCCACAACCCCGACATGCCGTCGATGGATGTGTTGCCCAGGGCATCGGTGACGTGGACGCCCTCGCCGCTGACGAAGATGGTCGGTTCTCCCTTTTCGGCCATATCCGACGGTTCCCGCAGGTAGACCCACAAGTGTTCCAGGGCGGACTCTTGCAGGCTCTTAACCTCTGAGGGTGTATGGGTGGCCATTGGGGTCTCCTTATCAAGCGCCGATTAAATCTGGACTTTCAGCTTTGGACTGCGGGCATGACAACTTCCGCCAGCATCTCCATGATGGGGAGAAGTCGGGTCTGGTCACGGGTGTTGGGCGATACTACCAGGCGCGCCACGCCCATCTCCTGATATTTCTGAGACCTTTCAAGTATCTCTTCCGGGTCTTCGCCCAGGGAATAACGGTCGTGGTTGTGGGTGTTGCCGATGGCGGCGCTGACCGAGACGGCGATCTCGGAGGGGTCGCGGCCCGCCGCCACAGCCTGCTCTTTCAGGTAGTCCATGCCCTGGGCCAGAACATCCGGGGACAGGGCGGTTGGATGCCAGACGGTTCCGGAGCGGGCGGCCCGCCTGATGGCGGCCTTGCTGGTGCCGCCGATGATTATGGGTATATGGGGTTTCTGCAGCGGCTTGGGCGTGAATTTCATTCCCGAGAAACTGTGGTACTTGCCGTGGAAGCTGGGGTCTTCCTTGGTCCACAGTTCTATCATGATGGCGATGGTCTCATCGCTGATGGCGCCCCGCTCGGCGTAGGGACTGCCCATGGCCTCCAATTCTTCCTCGATCACTCCTACGCCCACGCCCAGCATCAGCCGGCCGCCGGACAGAACGTCCAGGGTGGCGGCAACTTTGGCCAGGCGGATGGGGTTGTGGTAGGGGAGGACCAGCACACTGGTGCCCAGGCCGATGGTCTTGGTGTAGGCCGCCACGTAAGTCAGCATGGTCAGCGGTTCGTAGTACGGCTTGTCGCCGATGCGGTCGTAGACGTAGCTGACATTGAAGACGTGCTCGCTGGCCCAAACAGAGTCAAAACCCAGTTCCTCGGCGCGGACCGCCAGGTCTATCACCCCTTGGACATCTTCCATACCCTGGTTGTTGGACAGCGAGTATCCGATCTTCAAGCCGGACTCCTATAAACTCAGACCGGCCATCAGTTTACATCCGCCGCCGACCGTCCACAAATCCCGTCACGAGACCCAGTCCGCCTTGAAGCCAAATCCCGATTCCGATAAGCTGACGGCTGATGGCCTTGGTTAAATCGGGGCCGCGGAGTAACCACATGGCCACCACGGCGGCGACACGGATACGCGCAGCGGAAAGGGGCGACATCGAGAACGCGTTGAAACGCCGGGTCTCGGGCGAGGTAAAGTTCGACCCTTTCTCCCGTGTCCTCTACAGCACCGACGCCAGCATCTACCAGATGGAGCCGGTGGGAGTGGTGATCCCCCGGAACGTCGAAGACGTTCTGGCCGTGATCGAGGTGGCCAAGGATAACGGAGTGCCGGTGCTGCCCCGGGCCGGCGGGACTAGCCTGGCCGGGCAAACGGTGAACCACGCCATCGTTATCGATTTCAGCAAGTACCTGGACCAGGTAATCGAGGTCAATAAAGAGGAGCAGTGGGCCCGGGTCCAGCCGGGTATCGTGCTGGACGACCTGAACCGCCAACTACTGCCTTACGGGTTGATGTATGCTCCGGACCCCACCACGTCCAACCGTGCCTGTATCGGCGGCGGCGTGGGCAACAACTCGTGCGGGGCCCACTCGGTGATCTACGGCAAGACCTTGGACCACGTGAAAGAGGTCTCCGTGGTGCTGTCCGACGGCGTCCAGACCCACTTCCGGGAGCTGGAAGCCCATGAATTAGAGGCCAAACTCAGCGGCGCCGGGCTGGAGTCGGAGATCTACCGGGGAGTGCGGCGGCTGGCCCAGGAGAACGCCGCCGAGATCAAAGCCCGCTACCCCAACATCATGCGCCGGGTCAGTGGCTACAACCTGGACGAGTTCTTGACCGACTCGCCCTTCAACATGGCGAAGATGGTGGTGGGCTCGGAAGGCACCCTCTGCGTGATAACCGAGGTCAAGATAAACCTGGTGCCGCGGCCCACCATGACCGCTTTGAGCGTGGTCCATTTCAAAGACATCTTCGGGGCCAGCGACGCGGTGCAGCACATCTTGGAGCACGACCCCTCGTCCATCGAGATCATGGACAACAACGTGCTGGAGCGCTCTCGGCAGTCCGCTGGATTGGCGTCCAACATGGCGTTCATCGAGGGGAATCCCGGAGCGATCTTGGTGGTGGAGTTCTACGGGGAATCGGAGGCGGAGCTCACCAGCAAGACAGACAAGCTGAAGGATGAAATGGCCCGCCGCGGCCACGGGTACGCCTGCGTGAACGTGCTGGACCGGGCGTCTCAAGCCAGCGTCTGGGCGGTGCGGAAGAACGGACTGGGCCTGCTGATGGGCATGCACGGAGACGCAAAGCCGCTGCCCTTCGTGGAAGACACGGCGGTGGACCCGGGCAAGATGGGCGATTTCGTTCGCAGGTTCGATGAGATCGTGCGGAACCACCAGACCGAGGCCGCCTACTACGGGCATGCCAGTGTCGGCTGCCTGCACATCCGGCCGGTGGTCAGCCTCAAGAGCCAGGACGGGGTGGACAAGATGTTGTCCATCGCCGGCGAGATCAGCGACCTGGTCAAAGAGTTCGGCGGCTCCCTCAGCGGCGAACACGGCGACGGCATCTCCCGGGGCGTGTGGAACGAGAAGATGTTCGGCCCGGAGATCTACAAGCTGTTCCAGGAACTGAAGGGGACCTTCGACCCCGACGGCATCATGAACCCCGGCAAGATCATCGACTGCCCGCCCATGGACCAGAACCTGCGTTACGGCGCCGACTACCGGGCGCCGTCCGTGCCCACCAAATTGAATTTTTCCATCGACACCGATTTCGCCGGGGCGGTGGAGATGTGCAACGGCATGGGCGCCTGCCGCAAGTTGGACGGCGCCATGTGCCCGTCGTATATCGCCACCAGGGACGAGGAGCACTCCACCCGGGGCCGGGCCAATCTGCTGCGGGCGGCGATGTCGGGCAAGCTACCTGATGGCGCCATGACCAGCCGCCGCCTCTGGGAGGCCATGGACCTGTGCCTGGAGTGCAAAGGCTGCAAGTCTGAATGCGAGTCGGGCGTGGATATGGCCAAACTCAAATACGAGTTCTTGGACCAGTACCACCGGGCCAACGGGATCCCGCTGCGGAACCGGGTGTTCGGCCACATCAACCGGCTCAGCGCCTGGGGCAGCCGGACGGCGCCTCTATCGAACATGATGGCGAGCAACCCCATCGGAAAGCTTATGTCGCAGATGATTCTCGGCATCCACCCCAAGCGAAAGCCGCCCAAGTTCGTCAGGCGGACTTTCGCCAAGTGGTTCAAGGCGCACGCGAAACGTTCGTCAGATGTTTCCACCACCACGATGGATGGGCGCACAACGACGACCATTGTGGCTAAGCATACCGTGGTGCTGTTGAACGACACCTATATGAATTACAACTATCCGGAGATCGGCAAGGCTGCGGTGGCGTTGCTGGAGGCCGCCGGGCTAAAGGTGGTGTTGTCGGACACCAAATGCTGCGGGCGGCCCATGATATCAAAGGGGATGCTGGACGACGCCACGGCCAACGCCATATCCAACATCGATCAGCTATACGCCTATGCCGAGCAGGGCATCCCGGTCATCGGTTGCGAGCCAAGCTGCTTGCTGACCTTCAAAGACGAGTACCCGGAGTTGGTGCGGACCGAAAAGGCTAAAAAGGTGGCCGAGAACTCGTACATGATCGACGAGTACCTGATGAAGCTCCAGGAAGATGGGGAGTTGGAGTTGGACCTGGGCAAGCTGGAAAAGAAAGTGCTGTTCCAGGCCCACTGCCACCAGAAGGCGGATATGGGAACCGCCACGTCCCTGGCGGCGCTTCGGCTGGCCCCGGGCTACCAGGTCGAGCTGATCAACTCGGGCTGCTGTGGCATGGCCGGGTCCTTCGGCTACGAGAAAGAGCACTACGACCTGTCCATGAAGATCGGCGAAGAGGCGTTGTTCCCTGCCATCAGGGCCAAAGACGAAGACTGGGAGATCGCCGTGATGGGCGTTTCCTGCCGCCAGCAGGTGGAACACGGCACCGGCCGGAAAGCACGGCATCTGGTGGAAGTGCTGGCGGACGCATTGGAGTGACTTTGGCTACTTAGGTCTTCGCCGAAAGGACGAAAATCCCCCTCGGCCCCTCTTTCGAAAAGGGAGATTTTGTCTGCCTAACAACAATTCATCTTAAGCTAACAATGGTTCGACGGGCTCACCACGAGCGGAACCAACCGGGAACGGCGCCGCCTAGCACTGGCCCATCTGCATCAGGCGGCCTTCGCGCCAACCTACTTGGCCGGCGCGCACGGTTAGGAAGGTGTCCAGGCGGACCTTGCCTTCCTGGGCGCCTCCGGCTGAGTCGATCCACTTGAAATGCCCTTCCCGCATGTCGAACACGGCCGCGTCTCCGCTCATTCCGGGGGCCAGGGAGCCGATGGTGTCGCCCAGACCCAGCACGCTGGCTGGGGTGCTGGTGCTGGCGGCGATGGCGTCGCGCAGTGGCATGCCCATGGCATGGAACTTGCTCACCAGGTCGTTCATCTTGTAGACGGTGCGGTCCGGCGGCGGGTTGTGGATGTCGGTGCTGATCGTGTTGGGCAACAACCCCTGCTCCATGGCAGCCTTGGTGACCTCAACGTCGCAATGGATACCGGCGTGGGCTACGTCCATGATCACGCCTCGGTCGGCGGCCTCCCGGACCTCAGGCCTAATCTTTAGGTTCCGGTCCAAGATGTTCTCAGGCAGGCCGTTGAAGGCGTGGGTGCTGATGTCGCCAGGCCCCAGGAACTCCAGGATGTCGGGCAGGGGAATGGGTGTGCCGCTGACATGGACCATCAACCTAGTCCCAGCCTGGTCGGCCACGGCCCTGGCGGCCCGCATGGCTTCGTGGGCGTTCCAGGCGGCCACCGCGTTGAAATGCATCCGCACCTTTACGCCAAAGCAGAACCCGGGGTTGTTTTTGATCGCATCGGCGGTCTGGTCGACGTCGATCATGCGCATGTCGTGGAGTCCGCCGCCCAGCAGGCGGTTGTTGGCCAAGCCCACTCCACTGACGTGCAAGAAGGCCAGCAGCCGGGTGCGGTGAGCGGGGAATACGTAGTCCCGCATCGCTTCGTAATTTAGGAAACCCGCGCTCCCGGCGTCGATGCCGGTGGTGGTGCCCGAAGACAGGCAGATCTCGTCGGGGTGGACGGCCGTCGGGTTGCCGCCGTGGTAGAAGTGGCCATGGAGATCGATCAGACCTGGGGTGATCAGCTTTCCGGTCACGTCCACGGAATTGGCCGCTTTGGCCGCGTCGATGCGCTCGGCGACCTCGGCCACCAGGCCGTCTTTGAAGGCTATGTCCCGGCGTCCATCGATACCCTGGGCCGGGTCTAGGATGTTCCCTCCGGTGAGCAGTAGGTCATAGGCGGGTGCGGTGGTCATTGGCTTCTCTCTGATCTAGGTTAGTTGAATGACTACTCTGAGGTGCCGTCTGCCTCGGGCGCTTCCCAGCCGAGTTCGACATTTGGTCCCGGAGCCTCTTGGTATTCGATTCTTCTGAGACGCGGATAGACCTGGACCTTGGGGCTTTCCAAGTCTTGGTCGGTTATCTCGTTGGATTCCTCCAATTGATGGATGCCCCATTTCTCGATCGCTTCGTCCAGCATCTTCTGAACGATCTGGGGCGACCGGCCTTCCAAACGGCCTAGGTGGTAAGCGAGGGTAACCGCCAATTGGTTCTGCGTGATCTGTTCGAAGGCGTCATCGGACTTGAGGTCCCGCGGCATGCCGCCCGACTGGTCCAGCAGGTCGTCCAGCACCTGGCCCATGATGTCGGTCAGTCCGCCCAGTTCGATCTCGTGCATATAGCCGGTCAGGGTATCGGTCAATTCGACGACGCCCTCATCGGGCAGTACGCCGTATATCTCTTCGGGAACATGTTCGTGACCGTGTTCGGTGGTCATGGCAAGGCGTCTCTCAGTCAGGGATGGACGGATTCCAGTTTATCACGCAGGGGCACGTTAAGCGGCATCAGTAGCCGGTGGCTACGGTCGTCAGCGCCCGCACAACCGGACCGATGATTCCCCAGAGGATGCCCAGGCCCAAGGCGAAATCGAGCAGGATCATGGCCACCAGCAGTCCCGGGCCGTTGCGTTGCAATCTGTTGTAGGCGGCGGTGTGTCCGCTGGGCACGAAACCGGCCAAGACCCGCGAGCCGTCCAGTGGGGCCAGCGGCAACAGGTTGAATACACCGAGCAGCAGATTGAAGAAAATGACCACCGCCAGGATGTCGGCGGCGCCGTCACTGAAGCCTCCGGTCATCACGTGAGTTACCCGGTCCAGGGAAAGGCCGGCCGGGACCAGCACCCCCATCTTGAAGGGGATGGCCAGTAGGAAGGCGAAGACCAAGTTGGAAAGCGGACCGGCGGCGGCCACCAGAGCAGTGCCGGTGTGGCCATGGGATATCTGCCGAGGGTCGACCGGGACGGGCTTGCCCCAGCCGAAACCGGCGATGAACATCATGAGTGCTCCGCCGGGGTCCAGGTGACGCATTGGATTTAGACTCAAGCGCCCCAAGCGGCGGGCCGTGTTGTCGCCCAAGCTTGTGGCCACCAGCGCATGGCTGAACTCGTGGATGGTGACGGCGGTGACCAGGGCGAAGACGATCAGGACCGCCAGGCGAAAGAAGCCCGACGGGTCGTCTGCCAGCAGGTCGTAGGACCCCAGAAGCATGGGCTAGGCCCGCACGCTAAGCCGAATCATGGGGGCGGTTACTCGTAGTCGTCGTCCTCATCCGGCTCGGGGTCCGACTCCTCCCTCCGGGAAGAATAGGCTATGCCGGGCAGGATGGCGTTGGATTTGCCAGACCGCTCGGAGCCCGGCTTGGGCATTTCCATGAGGGCCTTTTTCAGCGATTCCAAGACTTCCTTGCCGGCGGAAACATCCAGCACCAGGCCATCGATACCGGCGGTGCGCAGAACCTTTAGGTCGTCGGCGCTGGGCGGTTCGGTGACCTCGACCAGGAGATATTTGTTCAGACGCCCGCTGATCCGCGCCAAGATCTTCATGTCCTCAAGCGTCCATGAAGATGAGGCGCCGGACATGGGAAAAAGCACGGCGTCGATGGGTAATTCGTTGATGTCCCGCAGATCTTCGATCGCGGTGTCGGGTTCGATGCAGAGCACTGTGGCGGATTCTTCGGACGATAACGCGCCCATGGAAGTCCCCTTGATCTGGAATGCCAGCAATCCACTGCCATCTTCTTCGTAGGCTTTGGCGTCGGCGGTGCTCAGGGAATCTGTCCTAACTCCCCAAATTGTGCCGGACAGGGCGTCCTTCAGGTCCTTGACCTGGGCTGCGCCGGTCAGGCCGGATATGATGATTCCGTCTGGGGAAACTTCGGTCGCGGTGGCGGCGCCTGCTTTGTGGTTGGCGGAGACTTGGATTATCAAAGCCAGCCCAGGGACCTTCTTCGCCCTGGCGGGTCCAAAGCCCATCTGGGCCGGAGTACCTTCATTTATCTCATCCAGACGGTCAATAAACTTACTCATTGATCCCAGTCCCTGAAGATTAAGCATCCTAGCCGCAAAACTAAGAATATAGATGCCGGAAGAGCGGCCCAGGCGCAAAATCGCGCCTTAGTCACGCTCCCGGCTGATTATACTCCATAGTGGTTTTCACCGGCAGTCCAGATTGGTGGATATTCTGTATCCTTGATACCATACGGCGCCGCCTTGGTCCGGTAGCGCATCATATCGGCCGGTAGCCGGTTACCATTGGCGATGGCCTTTACCTTAAAGCTTGGTGAAAACATGGCGATCGAGAAATTGGACCTGATCAAGAACCCGGAGACGGCGCCCTTCTCCAAACTGAAATATCTCAAATGGACGCCGGAAGATGAGGTTGCCGAGTTCTTCAACCGCCTGTTCCTTCTAAACGTGGCGGCCCGCGAGACCGGGGACTGGTCGGAAGTGGACCGTTTCCTGGAGGAGCAGGGGGACATGATCGCGGCTAAAGTCGCCGTTCCCATGGCGTTCGACGACACTCCTTGGGCGCCCTTCAAGAAACGTTTGTCCGAATCCAAGGTCGCGGTCATGACCACCGGCGGCATTTACGTTGAGGGGCAGACGCCATTCGACACCGATGGCGACTGGAGTTTCCGGGAGATTCCGCTGGACACCCCCTTGGACCGGTTGCGGGTGGCCCACACCCACTACGACACCGCAGGCATTGCCGAGGATGTGGATTCGGTGCTGGCGATACACCGGCTGCTGGAAATGGAGGCGGAGGGAATGGTGGGCGAGGCCCTGACGCCGACCTATAGCTTCATGGGCTACATCCCAGAACCGTCCGGCCTCATGGAAGTGACCGGGCCGGAGGTGGCCGAACGGCTCAAAGACGACGGGGTCGACGGCGTGGTGATCGGAACGACTTGACCCATCTGCCATCAGTCCGGAGGACTGATCGCCCGGGCCATCGAATCGGCCGGCATCCCCACCGTGGTGCTCATGGTCGACCGCACCAGGGCCGAGACCATGTCGGTGCCCCGCGGATTGGTTCTGCGGTTCCCTTTCGGCCGCCCCTTCGGAGCGCCGGGCAATCCTGAGCAACAGCGGGTGGTGTTGGAAGACGCCCTGACCATGCTGAGTTCGGCCCAGGAGCCGGGAGAGGTCCGCATCATGCCCTACCGCTGGCGCCGGGAAGACTACGGCCGCATCTTGGCCGAGCGCCACGGGGGCATGTCCGCGGGGATCTAGCCGTCTATTTGCCCGCCCAACCGCTCGCAGGCTGCTTCGTCCAACTCCGCTACCAAGGCGGGCCAATGGGGCGCCGGCGGGTGGCAGTCCACCGGTTTCAGGCGGGTCCCACGCCCGTCGTTGCCCCCTTTCATCAGCTTACCGTATAATTGCGAGCACATTATATCGCCGGTATTCCGGTCATAGTCGGTAATATTCAAGAGATGCTTTTAGCCATAGACATAGGCAACAGCATGGTCAGCCTAGGCGTTTTCAAGGATGAGAGCCTGGAGGCCCACCTGCGGGTCTCGACGGACGCCAGGCGGTCCGCAGACGAATACGGTCTCTTGATCCGGGACCTTTTGGCTCTGAACGGCATCGACCAGTCAATGATCACCGACGTGTGCATGTGCAGCGTCGTGCCGCCTTTGACCGGTGTTTTCGAAGAGCTTGCCGAGACCTATTTCAGCGTAAAGCCCCTGACGGTCACCGCCGGTGTGCGGACCGGTCTGCAGATCAGCTACGACAACCCCAGGGACGTTGGCGCCGACCGGATAGCGGACGCGGTGGCGGCCATCGCATTATACGGACCGCCGATCATCATCGTGGACTTAGGCACCGCGACAGTGTTTGACGCGATATCCAAGGATGGGGTCTACCTGGGAGGGGCCATCGCTCCCGGCATCAGCGTGGCCGCCGAGGCGTTGTTCCTGAACACCTCCCAACTGCGCCGAGTGGAACTTGTCGCCCCGAAGTCAGCCATCGGCACCAACACCTCCACGGCGCTGCAGGCGGGCCTGGTGCTGGGCTATGCCGGCTTGGTCACCGGGCTGGTGGACCGGTTCAAGAAAGAACTGGGGCAAGACGCCAAGGTCATCGGCACCGGCGGCTTGGCGGCCATCATCTCCAAAGAAGCCGACATCTTCGATGACATTAATCAGGACCTGACGTTGATCGGGCTGCGCCTGGTCTACGATATGAATCAGTCTAAATCTCCTGCATTGGAAGAGACCCATGGCCGGACCGCTGGCGGATAAACACGTAGTCTTGGGCGTCACCGGCAGCATCGCCTGCTACAAGGCGCTGGACCTGGCCAGCAAGCTGGTGCAGGCCGGGGCCTTTGTCGATGTCATCATGAGCTACGGCGCCACCCAGTTCGTCACGCCCCTGGCCTTTCGCAGCCTCACCCACCGGGCGGTGGTGACCGATTCCTTTGATCCCGACTCCGAGTACAGCGTTGAGCACGTGGCGCTGGCCCAACAGGCCGACGTGGTGGTCGTGGCTCCAGCCACCGTCCATTGCATCGCCAAGCTGGCCCTCGGGCTGGCCGACGACCCATTGACCACCACCATCGTGGCCGCCGATTGCCCGTTGGTGGTCGCCCCCGCCATGGATGGACACATGTATGACCATCCGGCCACCCAGGCCAATCTGGCCACGTTGCAAGAGCGGGGCGTGGTCGTCGCCGGGCCCGGCACGGGAAGGCTGGCCTCGGGTCTGACCGGGGTGGGCCGGTTGCTGGAAACCCCCGAATTACTGGGCCATATCTCCTACGCCATGGGAAGGGACGGCGACCTGGCTGGAAGAACTGTCGTAGTCAGCGCCGGTGGCACCGTGGAGCCCATCGACCCGGTCCGGGTGATCACCAACCACTCCTCGGGCAAGATGGGTTACGCCTTGGCCGAGGCCGCGCGGGACCGGGGGGCCGATGTGGTGTTGGTGACCGCACCGACCAGCCTGGCCGACCCCGCCCTAGTGCAGGTGGTCCAAGTTCGCACCGCGGAACAGATGGGCGAGGCGATCCAAAAACATCTGAAAAAGGCCGATGTGCTGATCATGGCTGCCGCGGTGGCCGATTACCGTCCGGCCGAGGCCGCCGGCCAGAAGATCAAGAAGTCCGATGACAACCTAAACATCTCCTTGGCCAAGACCACGGACATCCTGAAATCGGCCGAGGGGACCTTCGTGCGGGTCGGATTTGCCGCCGAGAGCGAAAACGTGGTGGAGAACGCCAAGGCCAAGGTAGGCAGCAAGAAGCTCGACCTGATCGTCGCCAACGACATCACCGCCGAAGGTAGCGGCTTCGGCTCCGACACCAACCAGGTTACCCTGATCGGCCGGGACCTGGCCGTCGAAGAACTACCTCTCCTCTCCAAATACGACGTCAGCAACCGGATCCTGGACCGGGTTAAGGGGTTGTTCCGGGGCTAGGATTTTCCTCAACTAACTCTGCCCAACCGGTCCCGCAGTCATTCGGTGAAAGCCTGAATCCAGGAAAGCGCTCCGGCGACCGCTCACTCGGGAACTCAACCCTCATTTGGGAACGACGTAGGGGGGTGCTTAGTCCTAACAGCCGGTAATCATGGTTGACGTTTATCCTTCGACAGGCTCAAAGTGACCGACCGGAAGAACGGAACTCCGGGAGGTCGGAGACGCTACATCTGCAACCGGAAAGGGAATACCTGCTCCAGGGCCTGATCAGATGCGCTTATTGCCTCCTCCCAATTTGGGCACAGACCTACGGTAGCGGGAATCGTTACTACCGGGAACACAAAGGTCCTAGAAGCGTGGGCTATTGTGTGAACCGCAGCCGCTCGATGAGTTGCCATGTTCCCGATGATTAGATTGGCCTGATAATACAGTCAATCTTGTTGCCTGACGCCTGGATGGACAGAGTGCTGGCCCGGATTCAACTAGCGAGTGAAATGGTCCGAATCGAAGACGAGAGCCTTAAAGTTGGCCAGAAGTTGAAGCGACTTGGTAAGGCCTGCGTCGACAGGCTCTACGGAGATGAAGACTACAAAAGAGAAAAACGCTCCCTGGAAGAACAGAAAGCCAGCTTGGTGATTCCTGGTATAGACGTCGCGAAGGAGGCAGGGAAACTGCTTGAGGACCTTCCCACGCTCTGGCAAGAAGCCAACTTGACCGAGCGGCGAACGCTCTTGACGTCGATGTTGGATGCAGTTTACGTCGATGCCGTCGAGGAAAAGGCCATCGTCGCTATTCGGCCAAAGCCAGCGTTCCAGCCGTTGTTTGAGATCGCGACCACTCGCGCAGGCAGCGGGATGGCACTCATAAATGGAACGCCTCAGACACAAGATGGGCCCGAGGCGTCTGGTTCGTGTTTCTGGTGGAGACGGGGGAGGGATGGACTACACCAACCCGTCAACCTGGCGGCGGCGTTACGAGGGTGGAAGGCCCTCCCGGCAGGGTGGCGCGTGAGATTTGCCGGTAACCACTACCTGGCGGGAGAGGAATGGGGTGGTGGGCCGATAAGGTTAGCGTAGAAATCGAGCACTGCAAGCTCCCGCTCCGTGTCGTCGAGCCTTTGGCGTCCACCCTTCCATCCTCTAGCCCTAGCTGCGGTGAGCCCTTTTTGGGTTCGCTCTCGAATCAGGTTGCGTTCAAACTCAGCTAAGGCGCGCCGTCGAATACCTGGGCGAAGTCGCTGGCAAAAGTCTCGTAAGAGCGGGGGGGATTGCCCGTCACCTTCTCGACGTCAGTCGTCGTGAAGTCGCCGTAGCCTTCGCCGAAAGCTGTCATGTACTCGATCATGGCGTCAGCGAACCACTCTGACATACCCGTACTGATCATGCCTTCCCGAGCCGCCTCAAGCGGGACGTCCACGTAGTTGACTTGCTTGCCAAGTGCCTTGGAGTGCGCGGCCGCGACATCGTGGAATGAAATCGACGCCGGGCCCGTTGGAGTGTACGTTTGCCCCTCGTGGCCATCCTCAGTGAGGACTTTGACTGCCACGTCCACGATGTCGCGTACGTCGATCATGCCGATCTTGGCGTCCTTCATCGGCATGTAAACGGCGCCTTCCGATGCGACTGTCTGAGCCGCCATCATCATGTTCTGCATGAAGTTGTGCGGTCTGATGATGGTGTAGGGAAGGCCGGACGCCTTCAGCATCCCATCGATCTCGGCGTGCTGTCCCGAAACGCGCGGTAAAGCACCAGGCATCTCTTTCACAGCGCCCGCCGACAGTCTGACTATGACCGGGCTGCCCGTGCGCTTGGCGGCTTGGATCCCATTTTCAGCCTGTATGACCTGGTTGGGATTCGGTGGCGTGATCAGGAAAACCTTATCCACCCCTCGAAAAGCGGGATCTAGGGTGTCGGGTTTATCCAGGTCGCCTACAACGACCTCAACGCCCGCATCTTTGAGTCCCTGTGCTTTTGATTCGTCACGGATCAGCGCGCGAACATCGGCGCCCAAGTTAGTCAGTTTAGGTATTAATAAACTACCGACGTTACCCGTGGCTCCCGTCACCAGAATTTTCCCGAAACTTGATGATTGTCTTTCTGCCATAATATCCTCTGTGGATAAACGATTTCGTCACATTTTTCCAGATAATACCCGATGATGCCGCAGATTATACGAACATCTGCTGATGTTGTCAATTGCCATCTGAAGTGCTTAAACTTCAACTTGTCGTTACCTGACCCCAAACCACTAAGGAGAGCGCAACAACAGAAGTTGGCACCTACCTGCACGGCCGCCCCGGTGTTGCGCTTTGGACGGGCCTGTCGCTCCCCAATAAGTTCCTGCTGAGGCTACGGCTCCGTATCAACGTGAGTCCGAATGTTCCGGACTGGTCTTTGCGGGTTATGGCTAGGTATCCACAAGGGCAGAAACGGGGTTCGGGTTGAATTCGTTGGGAAACTCAGGGATCTTCTTAGTAGTGGCTGATAAATCTTGCTCGTTCCTAGTCATTTCAGATATCTCAAAAGGTATATCAAGAACAGCTGGATCGCCCGGCAAGCAATTGATGACTGGCAAATTCCTGTAGCAGTGGACCGGTTGGACACTGACATCCCAGAGGAGAAAGACCAATTACTAAGGCTTATTGAAACCCTGATGGGCGACCAATCATGACCAAGGTCGGCGGCACCAACTCGTTCCTGCCTCTTCTCCTGTAGCAGCGACAGGCTTAACCGCGTTTCTGGCTCATCCAGCCGACATTCGACCCCCATCTCTGTGGACACTTGGTACGTCATAGGTCAGTTGGACGGGGAGATGGTGGTCGTGACGATTCCTAAACCAAGACAATACAGCTGATCTTATAGTTATAACTCGCATCTAATAGCCATATGATCGTCAAAATATATAGATATAGATCCTTAATATGCTAGGTATTCGTGGTGGAGACGGGGAAGAGTCGAACTCCACCACTAATTGCTATCGTGCCGCTCTTAATATTCGGATAAACCAATCACCGACCGATAAAACAACAATTCCAGAAGCCAAAATGTATGTCGGTGGCGATTGCTCAACCCAGGACGAACGTAATGGTACCGGGCAGCCAATCTACCCCGAGACCGTCTCTTTGAAGCGTTTGATGGCTTCTATGTGTTGGTCGGGGCCCTTTAGTCCGGCCTTCATGGTGTTCACCGACAGATGGGTGGCGCCGACTTCGTCCCAGGCGGCGGCCATCTTCTCCCAGGTATTTTGATCATCGGTGGCGTAGGAGATTCGGCCCTCGATGCCGATGGCCTTGGGGTCGCGTCCAGCCTTGGTGGCGTGCTCACGCATCTCGTGAATCTTCTCCTGGCCGGCGCTGTCGGGCTGGAACTGGGGGAACCAGCCGTCGGCCATCTTGCCGATGCGCCGGATCACCCGCTCCTCGCCGCCGCCCAGCCAGATGGGAATGGGCCGCTGCACCGGCAGCGGATTGATGCCGGCGTTGGTGACCTTGTGGTACCTGCCGTTGAAATCCACCGATTCTTGGGTCCAGAGCAAGCGCAGCAACTCGATCTGCTCCTCGCTGCGGCGGCCACGGTTGGTGAAACTCTGACCCAAAGCCTCGTACTCGACCTCGTTCCAGCCGATGCCGATGCCCAGACGCAGGCGGCCTCCGGTCAACACATCGACTTCCGCCGCCTGCTTGGCCACCAGGCTGGTCTGGCGCTGTCCTAGGATCAGCACTCCGGTGGTGAACTCGATCTTCTCAGTGATCGCGCCTAGGTAGCCGAACATGACGAAGGGTTCGTGGAACATGTCGTCTTTGTTGTAGGGCCGGTCCCAGCCTTCCCTCTTGTGGTGGTCCGCGCCCAAGACGTGGTCGAAGACCAAGATATGGTCGTAACCCAGGTCCTCGGCGGCCTGGGCGAAGTCTTTGACGGCGGAGGGGTCCGCGCCGATCTCGGTCTGGGGAAATATCGCTCCTAATCGCATGCCATCCTCCCGTGCTTAAGCTGTTTCACCTTCAAATCTCGCCCAGTATCCAAGTTTGTTCATCCTGCGTCAACCGAAACTCGGTTTCCGGTTTTCTTGCTCTATAATGCGTGGACTTTCCAGCGAACATCCCAGGGGACTTTTATGAATCTCAATCGGCAAGGCCAGATGGGAGGAAACCGATGAAAAGCATCGAGCTAGACTACTCAAAACGGTGCGGCGATGAGCCTGAGAAGGGCCACAACCGCTGGCACCCGGATATTCCTCCGGTGGTGGAAGTGGACCCGGGCGAAGAAGTGGTGATTCAGACCAGGCATGCCTTCGACGGGCAGATCACGCCAACAACCGTCGCCAACGACCTGCTAGGGGTCGACCTGGGCTTGGTCCACCCATTAACCGGGCCGGTGTATGTGAAGGGGGCCGAGCCGGGCGACCTGCTGGAGGTGACCATCCAGCACATCGAGCCGGCCCAATGGGGTTTCACCAGCATCCTGCCGGGGTTCGGGTTCCTGAGGGATGTCTTCACCGAACCCTATCTGGTCCATTGGGAGATGAATGACGGGTTCGCCCGCTCCCCGCAATTGCCGGGTGTGGCCATCCCAGAGGCATCTTTCATGGGGACCATCGGCGTGGCCCCGTCCCGCGCGCTGCGGCAGGAGATACTGCTCCGGGAGGATGAACTGCTGCGCCGGGGAGGCATGGTGATCGGCCCTACTCCGGAGGGCGCGGTCCCGGCCCAAGAGCCCTTCGCCAGCGAGGGTCTTCGGACGATTCCGCCCCGGGAGCACGGCGGAAACATGGACATCAAGCAGCTCACGGCCGGAACGAAGTTGATGCTCCCGGTATTCACCGAGGGCGCCCTATTCTCGGCCGGCGACGCCCACTACGCCCAGGGCGACTCCGAATGCTGCGGCACCGCCGTGGAGATGGACTGCACTCTGCACGTGAGTTTTCGCCCCCTGAAAGGCGAGGCGGCCCGCCGGGGCATCCGGTTCCCGATCTTCGAGAGGGACGAGTACTTCACCAGCCCTGAGATGGCGGCGCCCAGACGTTTCATAGCCGCCACCGGCATGTGCATCAGCGAAGACGGCGTGAACCAGTCCGAGGACGGCACGCTGGCGATCCGGAACGCGCTCTTGAACATGATTAAACTGTTGATGGAAAGGGGCTGGTCCCGGGAGCAGGCCTACTGCATCTGCAGCGTGGCCGTGGACCTGAAGGTAAGCGAGGTGGTGGACGTGCCCAATTTCGTGGTCTCCGCCTTCCTGCCCCTGGACATATTCGAGGACTGACCGACTAGATATCGGCTCACCAGACGATGCGATATAATTTGCCAAACGCGCCACACGCTGGCTAAGTTACTGAACAAAATCAGAAGGAGCAATGAGATGAAATTCGGACTCCTATTTGAGATGCAACGGCCCTACGAGGGGACAGACATCGACTGGAACGCCCTGTACCGGGAGACCCTGGACCAGTGCGAACTGGCCGATCAGGTGGGCTTCGACAACTTATGGTTCGTGGAGCACCACTTCCTGATGGGGTTCTCCGGGTCGCCCTGTCCCGAGGTCATGTTCGGCGCCCTCAGCCAACGCACCAAGAACATACGCATCGGCTTCGGGGTATCCGTCCTGCCCAACCACCATCCGATCCGCGTGGCGGAACGGGTGGCCATGGTCGATCAGCTCACCAACGGCCGGGTGGAATTCGGCACCGGACGCTCCAACGCCTACGAGCAGGTCGGCCAGGGCATCGACCCCCGGGAGACCAGGGAACGCTGGGACGAGGCGATCAGAATGATTCCCCAGATCTGGCAGTCCGACGAGTTCTCCTGGGAGGGCAAATTCTGGAACGTCCCCAAGCGGCGGGTGCTGCCCAAGCCCTTCCAGAAACCCCACCCCCGCATCTACCTGGCCTGCACCCAGACCGAGAGCTTCCGGCTGGCGGCTGAGAAAGGAATCGGCGTGCTGTCGTCCGCATCGTACGCCGTGGACATCCTTAAAGAACATGTAAAAGTCTACCGGGACGCCATCAAGGACGCCGTCCCGGTTGGCGCCGAGATCAACAATTATTGGGCCAACAACGTCCACTCCTTCTGCAGCAAAGACGACCAAGCAGCCAAGGAACTGTGCGCCGAGTCCATGAAGACCTTCTTTGGGCCGGACAAACCCTACATCCAAGGCCGCATCAACGCCTACGAAGAGTTGTTGGAGTCCTGGGGCGGGGTGCCGGACAACCTGAAGGCGGACTTCGGCCGCTGGCTGCGCCAGTCCGACGATGCGCACAAAACGCAGGCGGCGGAGGCGGGGATCTCCCTTGACTCCGGTCCCGCCGCGGCCCGGGCGGCCGTGGCTGAACTGGCGGCCA
>JADFPD010000026.1 GCA_022562475.1 Chloroflexota bacterium
GGAATAGTCTTCATGGCGGCGGGGAAATAGATAGAGCAGGTCGCGGATAGTCTCCACGTCCAACCGTTTTAGCCGCGCGCTCAGCTTGGTGTCCACGCCTCGCAGCCGGTCGACCGGAGCGTCCACCGTGACCTCCGCGGGCGGGGGTTTATGAGCGGTCTTTTTTTCAGAAGCCGCCTTCTTAGCGGCCGGCTTTTTCTTTGGGGCGGCGGGGGGCTTCGGCGGCTTATTTGGGTCCGGCGGTCCTCCCAAGGCTTCCCGCCATTGGGCGACCCATTGGGCCCGCACCTTGGCGGACATCGAGTCGTACGACTCTTTCAGTAGGAAACCCTCGTTGGTGGCGGCCTGGGTGGCCATCTCCTCTGACCAGCGGGCAACGAACTTGTCCAGTCCGCCCATCACGGCCTTGTTGTCAAAGCCGTGAGACTCTTCAAGGTCGAGGATGTTCTGGAAGGCGCCGGCCCAAGGGGGCGCGCCGGTCTCTTTCGTGGGCATCAGGCGGTTACCCTAACACGCTGGGTCGTTCGGCTTCGAGGCGGCAACAGGGTCACTTTAATCATTCTAGTCCGCCGGCCACCCGTCAATAGTTGAATGACATAAGATGACTAGCCTAACGGGCCTCTTGAGTGATTGCCACGCCCAGAGCATCCGGGCCGATGTAGGTGCCGAGAGTGGACCCGAAGCGGGCTTCGATGATCTGATCGGCGGGCAGTAGTCCGGTCAATTCCTGCTTCAACACTGCCATTCGCTCCGCATCCGTGCTGTGGATCACCGCCAACCGGCGTACCGGGGCCAGTTCTTTGGCCAGTTCCACCAGCCGGCGCAGGGCCCGTTCCCGGTTCCTGGGCCGCTCCACCGGGTGGGCCTCGCCGTCACGGAGCCTAAGTATGGGCTTTACGTTCAGAACCGACCCCAAAAAAGCTTGGGCTTTGCCGATGCGGCCCCCCTTTTGAAGGTACACCAGAGTGTCCAAGGCAAATAATCCGTGATGCAGGTCCAATCCCTGCCGCACTTTCGCGGCTACCTCGAGATGGTCCCCGCCCTCGGCCGCCATGACCGCGGCGTCCAGCACCACCAACCCCAGAGGCATCGACGCTAATCGTGAATCGATTAGCGCCACATCAACTCCGTTCGCTCCGTCCACACCGTCCAATGAATCTTTGGCTTGCTCGGCCGAGTTCAACGTGCCGCTTAATTTCCCGGAGACATGTATCGATACAATCTGGTTGCCCTGGCTGAGTAGGTCGCGGTAGACCTCTTGGAAGTCGGCCACCGTTGGCTGGGCGGTGGTGGGGGTCCGTCCCTCTGCCTGGAGGCGGCGGTAGAAGTCATCGGCATTGATGTCCACGCCGTCCTTGAGGGTCTGGTCGTCCACCACCACGTAACACGGGATCACCGTGATCTGATGTTGTTGGACCAGGTCCGAAGGCAGGTCTGCCGAACTATCGGTAACTATTCGTACGGTCATATTCCTCTAGCGTCGTCAGATTGGGTTGGTCTGGACAAGGATTTAATCACCTGAATTATTCAACCGAAGCCAAGTATTGGTGATGGGGCTGCCCGCCCTCGATGATGTCCACCTGGATTCCGGGATACTCACTCTCCAGGCCTGCGGCAACAGACCGGGCATCGGACGGCGAACTATCGGCGCCGTAGTAGATGCTGACGATTGCATCGCCGCTCAGCCCGGCAAGGTCGAGGGTCGACCTCAGAGCGCTTTGAGCGCTGACTTCCGCCGTGACTAGCTTGCCTTCGAGCAACCCGATGTATTGGCCTTCCATGACTTCAACGCCGCCGATCTTGGCGCCCCTGACGGCGGAAGTTACTTCTATGGACGCCACCTCTGAAATTGCGGTGGCCATGGCGGCGAGGTTTTCTTGCCAGGTCCCCTCTGGGTTGAAGACCAACAGTGCCGCAACCCCTTGAGGGACGCTCTTGGTTGGGACAACATGGATGGAAGAATCCGCGGCCGCGGCCTGTTCCGCCGCCAAGACCACGTTGCCGTTGTTGGGCAGCACTATTACGTCGCTGGCCCCAGTGTCGTGGGCGGCGTCCAATATTTGCTGGACGCTGGGGTTCATGGTCTGCCCGCCTTCGATCACTCCGGCGCAGCCCGAGTCCCGGAAGAGGTGGGCCAGTCCCTCCCCTTGCGCCACCGGGAGCAATGCCAAGGCAGAGGTTTCAGTTCCCGGCGTATGGCCCCCGGCGGCGAATCTCTGGTTCTGGCCGTCCATGTTCTCAATCTTGATATCGGATACCGCGCCCATCGACTCCGCGTAGCTGAGTGCAGGGGCGGTGTCTTCGACATGGATGTGCACCCGCACGTTTCGTTCGTCTCCCACCACGACAGTGGAGATGGCGGTTTCTTGAAAATGACTACGGACTTGGTCTAGGTCCAAGTCTCGTCCATTGACGCTGCTGATGATGAACTGAGTGCAATTCCCCCAATCTTGCACCAGCGTGGCGTCCAGATAGCCGGACTTGACCGGTCCGCCGCCGTCGATGACCGCTCCCTGGAACCGGGATAATCCCGGCAGATCAACGGCGGATGACTTACCGTCGTTGGACCCGATGTTGGAGATCGAATGGAGAGCCCCGCCGATCAGCACCACGATGCCCAGTCCTCCGGCATCCACCACTCCGGCTTCTCGCAGCACCGGCAATTGTTCTGGGGTCCGTTCCAGGGCTTCTTGGGACGCTTGGTAGGCCGCCTCCCATAGGCTTAGCAGATCATGATCGACCCCTTGGATGGCTTCGGACGCCATTCTGATCACTGTGAGCATGGTGCCTTCAACCGGGTTGCCCACCGACCGGTAGGCCCATTCCGACGCCAGCTTGAAGGCCAACGCGAAATCATCGGCGGCTAGACACTCTTTGCCGGTCAAGGCGTCGGAGAATCCCTTGAAGAATTGGGAGAGGATCACACCGCTGTTGCCCCTGGCGCCGAAGAAAGCGCCCTGGGCCAGGGCTGATGAAACTGAGGCCACCGAATGGTCTTGGCCGTCGGGGCAGCCTTCCGCCGCCGATCGCACGGCTGAGCGCATGGTCAAAAGCATGTTGGTGCCCGTGTCGCCGTCGGGCACGGGAAACACGTTCAGGGCGTTCACGGCGTCCCGGTATTCTTCCAGACATCCGGTGGCCGTGGAAAAGGCGGCTTTGAGGTCCTTTCCCCGTAACTGGTCCATGCTTAACCCGTCACTATCCCAGATGGTCGCTTTGAAGGCCGGATCTAAGGGGTACGGTTATGCGAAGGGGCCGCGAGTGAGGTCGGGGCAATTATATATCATGGTGCATGCCGTGGAATCGAACGGTTCCGGACCGGTTTGACGGTTGAACGGCAGTTTGCCGGTTGGGCCGCTCAGGCGGGATTGAGCACGAAATTCCTTGACAGGCGCAGGGGGCTCCCGTAGTATTGAAGGTCGAGGATCAAATGGACTACGCAGTAATCAAAACAGGCGGAAAACAATACCGGGTCAAACCCGGCGACACGTTGGATGTCGAGCTTCTGCCCAACCCGGTCGACTCGATCGCTGAATTTAGCGAAGTTTTAGCGCTCTCCGATGGCGGAAAAGTGACCATCGGCGCCCCCTTGGTGGAAGGCGCCAAGGTAACGGCCCAGGTCTTGTTTCACTACAAAGACAAGAAGTTGATGGTCTATAAATACAAAGCCAAGACCCGTTACCGGAGAAAGCGCGGCCACCGGCAGACCTACACCCGATTACGCATACAAGACATCGAATTAAGTAGACCCCGCGCCCGGGCCACGCGGCGCAGGGCCTCTGCCACTGCTCCAGCCGAGTCAGAAGGGGGAGAAGGAAATAGCTAATGGCCCATAAGAAGGCTGGCGGCAGCACAAGTAACGGCAGAGACAGTAACGCCAAACGGCTTGGCGTGAAACGGTACGGCGGAGAGCGCGTGACCAGCGGCTGCATCATCGTCCGGCAGCGGGGCACCCGCGTCAAGCCCGGGAACAATGTTGGCTTGGGCCGTGATTACACCATATTTGCCGTCATAGACGGCGAAGTGAAATTCGAATGGGCCGCCAAGGGCCGCCGCCGGGTCAGTGTGTATCCGGTGGAAGCCTCCTGATACGGCCCGCGATTCGAGAAAAATACTAGAAAAAAGATCGGCAAGAAATGAAAACAGAAATTCACCCCCATTTTTACAACTCCACGGTGACATGTTCCTGCGGCAACGTGTTTAACACCGGGGCCACCAAACCCACCCTCCGTGTTGAGGTGTGCAGCAAATGTCACCCCTTCTACACGGGCGAGCAACGTGTCGTTGACACCCAGGGCCGCATCGAGCGGATGAAGCGCCGCTACAACCTTAGTTAGTCCTTGCCTTATCCGGCGGGACCACCTGTCACGGCGATAAAAATCAGGAAAACAGAGAGATCGAGGGCGAGCAGCCCTCGATTTTTCATTCAAGACGCGAGTACTGTAATCTATACAGACGGTTTCCCAGTCCGGCGATCCGGCAAGTAGAGGACTAAGTTGGCAGATCAGCCACCCCATTTGTACGGCGGCCAGGCCGTGATCGAAGGCGTGATGATCCGTGGCCGGGACCATTTCGGTCTGGCGGTGCGGCGAGAAGACGGCTCCATCGAACTGCACCACGAGCCGCTGAGTTCGTTATATAACGGACGCCCGCGCCGGTGGCCTTTGATCAGGGGATTTCTCACGCTGCTGGAAACCATGATCCTGGGGATAAAAGCCCTGCAGCTCTCCGCCAACATGGCCGCGATGGACCGTGATCCCGATGCCGAAGAGGGGATCCCCGCCTGGGTGATGGCCACCACCCTGGGCATCTCGCTGCTGTTTGGCGTGGGGCTCTTCTTCGTAACTCCGTTGCTCATTGCCTGGGCCCTGAATCCGGTCCTTAACTCGGCGCTGTTGAGCGAGATCGTCGAGGGCGTGATCCGGTTGGTCTTCCTGCTTACTTACATAACGTTGATCGGCATGCTGAAAGACGTCAAGAGGGTGTTCGCCTACCACGGCGCCGAGCACATGACCGTGCACGCCCTTGAGGCGGGGCTGCCCCTAACGGTGGAGAACGTCCGGAAGTTCGACACCCCCCACGCCCGATGCGGCACGGCTTTTTTGCTGACGGTGGTGGTCGTTTCGGTGGTGGTGTTCGCCCTGCTCTTGGGTCCGCCCCTGGAATGGCGGATCGCTTCCCGCATTCTGCTATTGCCCGTGATCGCCGCGGTTAGCTATGAGTTTCTCAGGTTCAGCGGCGCCCATCAGGACGCATGGTTCGGAAAAATGATTGCCCAACCCGGCCTCTGGCTCCAGAAGCTAACCACGAGGCAGCCCGACGACGATCAGATCGAGGTGGCCATCCATGCGATGCGGACCGCCATCGCCGCCGACGCGGGTGAGACCATCGCGAAACTGGTCCCGCCTTCCGGATCAGAGTTGGGACCAGGCGCGGATGACGCAACTGGCGGGTCCGTTGATTAAGGCTGGCATCGGTAGGCATTCGCGATTTCCCTGTTAGCGGTCTCTGGCCTTAGGCGTCCCTGGCGCGTAAGGTGATGCGCCAGGACTACTTTGGCCCCCTCCATCTAATGAACACCGGAATCTACCGTGCCGGAATCGCTGATGAAATACTGGAATCGATCAAAATACGGCTAATGACTAACTCCGTTTGTTTGGTAAGATACCTAATCAAATTGAGCGCACCGGAAGGTTAGACGCAACCTGAAACGCCCGTTTATGACACCATCTTCGCAAGCCTCCATCGGAACGCCTGGGCATGATGTTGAATATTCGAACTCGGATATTGGTACGGTTGCCGAATGCCGGGTATCGGGCTTTGTCAGACCTGGTTAAGCATGTTTGGACCGTTCAGCCGAAAAGATACAGCAGACCGGCCATTGACCGGCGCTGATTCCACCAAGATAAACGGCCGCACTGGAGTGGGAAATTCAGACCAGCGTGTGCCAAGGATTCGCATTGTAGCCCTCCTTGCGACGATGATTGTCAGCTCGGGTTTAGGGGTGGTGACATTCTTCGCGCTCAACTCGGCGTACGGCGCTTTCCTGGGCTCCACTACCATTTCCACCACCGACGGGGTTTTCACCGATTGGGGCACAACAGGCTCTCCGGTATCCGGCTCCGCTAACATCGCAGACTTGTCGGACGACAAAGCTCCACAGCCACAGCTTAATCTAGAGCGGTTCTGGGTGGGATTTTCGACTGCAGACGGCACTGCCCCCACCACCGACAATTTGGTCGAGAATTTCTATTTTCGGGTCGACACTGCAGATACCGACGGCAGCATCGACAGCAACTTTAATATTCAGTTGAACCTAGGGGCGGGGGACGCCGGCACAGCCGATCACCTGATCCAGTTGCGTGCCGGTGAGGATGGTGTCGACAATCCAGAGGTTGAGATCGTGCTGTTTGAGTACGATCTCCCTTATCCGAATATTGGGGCGTTCACCACCGGCGCAATCACCGCGAAGGTCGCAAACGTCACGTTTACCGGCGCCGTGCTGGATACCAACGCAACAGGCGCGATCCACAAACACGACGCCACTAAATACGGGTTTGAAGTTAAGATACCCATCAGTTGGTTCAGTTCCGCCGCTCCCGACTACGGAGGCCAATTTGAGGCTGATGGTAGTGGCGCCAACAGCGTAGTGACCTCTATATTTACGAGCACCGGCAGCCTCGGGTCTGTCGGCACGCCTAAAGACGTTATCAACGACGCCGATGGCAACACAGTGGCGACAGTTACCCTTACGGCTACAGGCGGTACGAACACCGTCTCGCTGATAGTCACAAAGATAGGTTTCACCACGTCGACCCAATCAATCGTTGCGGGGTCCGCGTCCACCGTGATCACCGCCCAAACCCAAGATGAGATCGGCTCGCGGGCTGTGGATTCGGATACCAGCATCAAATACAGCTCCGACTCGGCATTCGGTTCGTTCTCCGCCACCGCCAATGGGACATACACCACCACACTAACTGTGACCCAATCCGCGGACACCAAGACAACATCCGTTTTCTACAAGGACACTGTGTCCGGCACCCCCACCATAACCGCCGCCGAGGACCCGGCCAACAATCCCGATTGGACCAACGCGACTCAGGCGCAGACGATAACCCCAGGCCCCCTAACCTCGGTAAGCCATACACCAGCCACCAGCGGTGCCGAGACCGTGGAGGACCAGACCTTCGTCTTCACCACGACCAACCCGGTCCCCATCGACGGAAAGATCATTGTGACGTTTCCAGATGGGTACACTGTCAGTAGCGGCTCGGCGACGATTCTGGTCAGCGAAAACTTCTCTGGGACCGCGTCGGTGACCAATATCTCGGGTCAGGCGGTAACCATCACCCGCGCCGGCGGCAGCATCCTCTCCGCGGGATCGGGAGTCACCCTCGTGTTCAACAACGTCAAGAACCCAGTGGCTGCCACCATCACCGGCACCTATCTCATCAAGACCATTATTTCCGGCGGCGCCACCATCGACCAATTCACGGGTGTTAGAAGCATCCCCAGCTTTGTCACCAATATCTCGTCAGCGCCCGTGGCCAATCTCGGTTTCCCCCGGTCCGCCACGGCCTCGATCAGCCAAACATTGCTCATGGGTTTCCCGCGGGCTGCCACGGCCAACGTCAGCAGCGGCTTACAGAGCTCGCTAACTTTGACGAGAGGAGCAACAACCTCCACCACTTCCAACGTTGCCCCGAATTTCCCACGGTCGTCCGGGGTGTCCCTTGGCGATTCCCACGACCTTAAACCAGGCAAAGCCGTAACCTCGAGCGCCACCCTGACCGATACATCGAAGATGGCGGTTGGCGGCAAGCCGTCCACCACCATCGATTCGGGTAGCGCGGCGCAGAAGATCACCAAATTCGGCAGAGCGTCGACTGCTTCCCTTGGCGACACCAACGTGCTGGGGTTCCCTCG
This sequence comes from Chloroflexota bacterium, assembly GCA_022562475.1. Lineage (GTDB taxonomy): Bacteria > Chloroflexota > Dehalococcoidia > Lucifugimonadales > UBA3495 > UBA9611. Next base: position 7,930 of record JADFPD010000026.1, read on the forward strand.
AGCGGCGACTGCCTCCGTCAGCTCCGCAGTCCGGGGCGCGGTCGGCTCTTCCCCTGCCGCAACCCTCAATTCAGGCAGCGCCCTGCAGATCGGCGCCACCTTCCCACGTGGCGCGACGGCAAGTATCAGCGATACTTTTCAGCCGAAATTCCCTCGCAACGCGACGGCTAATATCAGCGACACCTTTGCACCGAGTTTCCCGCGCGCTGCTACGGCCAACATCAGCGACGCCGTTGTGCCCACGTTCCTGCGCGCCGCGACCGCAAACATCAGCACCACCTTTGCGCCGAATTTTCCGCGGACTTCGGCAGCTACATTAGGCAGCTCGGCCACTACAGATCACGTTCAAGTCGGCGTACAGAATTCCACCGACACGGTGAGTTTGGGAGATTCTTCCCGTTTGGGCTTTCCCCGCGCGGCAACAGCCAATGTCAGCGACACATTCGTGCCCAAGTTCCTTCGCAGCGCGACGGCCTCCATCAGCGACACCTTTTCGCCGACCTTCGGCCGTTCCGCGACGGCCACCATCAGCGACACCTTCGAGCCCAGCTTCCCCCGCGCGGCGACGGCCACCATCAGCGACGCCTTTTTACCGAAGTTTCTCCGCAGCGCAACGGCCACCATCAGCAACACCTTTGCGCCGAGCTTCGGCCGTTCCGCGATGGCCAATATCAGCTCCTCCGTTTTGCCGAAGTTTCCCCGCAGCGCGACGGCCACGATCACCGACAAATTTGAGCCGAAGTTCCCCCGCGCGGCGACGGCCAACATCAGCGACACCTTTGAGCCGAGTTTCCCCCGCGCGGCGACGGCCAACATCAGCGACACCTTCGTGCCGAGTTTCCCCCGCGCGGCGACGGCCAACATCAGCGACTCCGTCTTACCAAAGTTCCTCCGTGCGGCGACGGCCAAGATCAGCGCCTCCTTTGTGCCGAAGTTCCCCCGAAATGCGACGGCCAATGTCAGCGACGCCTTTGCGCCGAGTTTCCCCCGGGCGGCGACGGCCAATATCAGTGACAAGTTGGCGCCGATCTTCCCCCGCTCCTCGACGGCCACCATGGGGGATTCCCATAGCCTGTCAGTCGTAAGCATCGGCGCCCTCACGGGGACAAACGTGCAGCCTGAGAGCTTGGTGGCGGGGGCCGTTGGCAACGTGGATGTAACTTTCACCCTGGTCAACGCGCTTCCAGCCGATGGGAAGATTGTCATCACTCTCCCCACGGGGTTCACCATCAGCAGCGGAAGCGCCACGGCCATCGGGCTTGCCGGGACCAGCTTCGACGGCACCGAGACCGTATCGATAGTCGGCCAGGTGATCACCATCACCCGCTCCGGTGGCGGTTCCCTCACTGCGGGCACCAACATCACCATCGAATTAACCAATATCAAGAATCCAACAACCGCCGGATCCACTGGGACCTACGCCATCAAGACCACGAATGCCGGTGGGACAACGATAGACCAGGACAACGCAGTCGCCGCGGACACGATCACGGGCGCGGCCGGGAAAGCGAAAACGGCGCCCAACGCTGATATCAGCGTTTCCCACGCCGGCGCTGTGAGCCAGTTGTTGGTGGGCCAAAATCAGACACACATCTTCACTGTCAACCACAATGGAGTGGACAACGCGTCCACGGTTACCTTCTCCAGCACACTGCCAAGTCAAGTTAGTCTGGTCTCGGTCGCTTCCAGCCAGGGCAGTTGTAGTGGCACGGCCACTATCACCTGCAACCTGGGTCCGATGGGCGCGACGCAGAGCGCCACGGTCACGATAATTGTCAAGATTGTGTCTGAGGGGACCTTAGTATTCATCGGCAAAGCGAGCAGCAATCTGAACGACACAGTCCCAACCAACAATACCGTGAGCGTAACCACTCAGGCGGTCCCGCCCCTGACTGCGGCGATTACCTACGAACCCGACCGTGATGTAAGGGCTGGAGAGACCGTAGTGATAAAGGTGACCTTTAATCGGTCCGTAACCGGAACGCCGACCATCGCCATCGATACTTCAGGCATCGACTTGGCAGCGGTTACGTTGACGTCTTCGGCCGACGGAAAAGTCTGGACATACAGCTATAAGGTGCCAGAGGGGAGCGACGGCCAGGCTACCGTGACCATAAGCGGGGTGTCCAGTCAATCCGGTGGCGCCAACGTAGAGACGGCCAACGGTACGTTCAAGATTGACAGCACCGGCGCTATGGTGGCGTTGACCTACGAACCCAAAGGGAGTGTCTCTGCCGGAGAAACATTAATCATTACCGCCACTTTCGACCGGGCGATAACCGGCACGCCCACGATCAGCATCGACACGAAGGGCGCCGACCTAAGCCCAGTGGCCATGACGAAAACAGGCGACGGCAAGGTGTGGACCTATCGCTACACCGTCCCGGCGAACAGCGACGGAGAGGCAACCGTGACCATCGCTGGAGGCACCGACCAGGCCGGCAATCCCAACAATCCCGCCACCAACGATAAATTCACCATCGGACCGGTGAAGGTCGGGGTCCGCCTGAGCTACGAGCCGGTGAACAACATCGTCCCTGGTTCCACCCTCGTGATTACGGCTACGTTTGACCGCAGTTTCACCGGGACCCCCAGTATCGGAATAGATACCCTGGGTCCGGACGTCAGCGGTCTCCAGATGACGCCCACATCCGACCCACTGGTCTGGATTTTCACTTATGTGGTGCCCGAAGGCAGCGAAGGCTTGGCCACTGTTACTGTCTCTGGCCCGCCGGGCACGTCGAAAAGCCTGACTTTCACCGTGGCCAACAACTCGTTCTTCATCACCGGCGCAACGACCGACCTTTCGATCGGTGTTACCGCGTCCGCTGATTCGGCCGTAAGGAGAGGCAACCTGACTTATACCATCACCGTTGTTAACCGGGGCCCGGCTATCGCCACCGGAGTAACGTTGGTTAACGAGTTGCCCGGAGCCGTGAACGTCGACTCCATCGCACCCGATTCCCTCAACTGTAACGTGGTATCCGGCTCGGTGACCTGCGCCTTCGGTACACTGGCGCCGGACGAGGCGGTGGTGGTGCTGATCGACATCACTGTGGCTGAAGACGCCGAAGGAATTCTGATCAACCGTTCCAGCGTGTCCGGGTCCGAGGTCGACCCAGATGCCGCGAACAACGTCGATACCGTCGAGACCCCGGTGATCGTAGGCGTGCTTTCCTACGTAGTCACGATATCTGGAGGCGACATCGACAACACCGGAATCACATTGACCGACTCGCCGGACCCGGTATTCCTCGGCAACGAACTTACTTACGATCTGGACGTCACCAACAGCGGGTCGGAAACGGTGACTAATGTGAATCTGATCGTAAGCCTGCCAAGCTCGGTAACATTCCTGTCGGCCGTTGTTGATTTAAGCGCGGGCAGCAGCAGCGCACGATTTAGGCCGTCTGGACAGCCAGGGGCGGCCCCAAAGATAGCCTCCCTCCTGAGTAACGCCGTCACCGCTACGGATTCAGGTGTGGGTGAGTGTACTGAGTCCAGTGGGACCGTGATCTGCGTACTTGGCGAGTTGCTGCCGGGCCAGGTGGCAAGGGTGACCATCATTGTGGAGCCCAGGGCCCCTGGAATCTTGAACAACCAAGCCACATTGGTGAAGGAAGGTCAAGACCCGTAGACATCGGCGAACAGGGCAAACGAAAGCACCATCGTTCTGCTTATGACGGACCTGACGATCTCATTGCGGGACGTTTCAACCTCAGTGATCCCCGGTGATGAAGTTACCTTTGAATTCATGATTACCAACGATGGTCCATCTTCTGCCACGGGAGTTTTGGTGAGCCAGATGTTACCGGACGGACTCCACCTTGTGCCATCCGCCGCGGACCCTTCCGATTGCACCGTTTCCGGTGGCGAGATCACTTGCTTGATCGGAAGTCTCGCCGACGGAGAGAGCCGGCTACTGTCCATCACGCTGGCGATCGACCCGTCCGCCCTTGGCGACCTGGTGAATACGATAACGGTATCGGGCGCGGAAGCCGACTTCGACTCCAGCGGCAATTCCGTCTCCGCAACGATCTCGATCACGGCTATAGCAGACCTGTCGCTGCAGCGGACCGATTTCTTGGGGCCGGAATCTGATGACCCGAAGGTCAATGACAATGAGATCGTCAGCGTATTCAGGGTGGGGAACAACGGACCGTCGGATGCGACTAACGTGATTCTGACCAATGAATTGTCGGTGGATGTGGTGTTGGTTTCCGTTACCGGAGACGGGGTAGATTGCCGGGTGACGGGCGGGACGGTTACCTGCGAGCTTGGTGGCCTGGCGAATGGACAGAGCACGACATTTACGCTAGTCCTGGCCCCGAAGACCGGCGGTCAGATATCCAGTGGAGTTGGAGTCAGGTCAGATCAGTCGACTTCCGTTAATCTTGACCCTTGGGAATTTTTCCTTGACTTGTCCGGTCCCGCGGTAGACATCGCCCCGGCCAGTGCCCGCCTGGACCGGATTACAGTGGGTAACAACAACCTCATGATCGGCGGTATTCTGTTGGGCTTGTCTTTGCTCGCTGGCGCCTCGATCCTGGGCCGCAACATGGCAGCTGCCGGAAAGCAGCGGTCTGAGGTGGCGGTATGAATGGAGTAGGCTGGTGGGCGCCGATCAGACTTTGCAGGCATTAGGCGCCCCCGTAAGTCAGACGAAAGTTAGCCAAGTTTAACTGAGGTTCCAGCGGGGGTCCTGGCCGACTTGCTCTTGGAGATATTCAACGATCCAGTCTTTGACCTCATCGGCGATGTAGAAGGTGGGCTTTACCAGTTCGCTTTCGTCTTTTATCAGCCCTTCTTGCTTGGCGATCGCCGCGACCTCGGTACCCGGCATCACGCTGACTCCAACCCGCAGATTTGCCACCGCCGGGTTGACACTGCGCAGGAAATCCAGCTTGTTGTCAACACTCTCCCGGGTCTCTCCGGGCTCGCCGAATTGCTTGCCGATGTTGTAGTGGAGGCCGCCGTCGTCGCACATCCGGCAGACGTCGGCCAACGCGTTGTTCTCCTCCACCATGCTCCCCATGTCGCCGGGGTTGCCGCTACGGTTGACCATCATAACCAGGCCGCAGCCGGCGTCTTTCATCAGCCCGATTAGCTCGGCGTCGCAGTTGAATGGCGCCAGGCAGGTGTTCCAACGGATGTTGACGTCGGCCTCGATCAATCGGCTGCACAGGGATTTGGCGTGGTCCAAAGGCAGGTTGAACCCATTGTCGACGAAGAATACTTTCTTCATCCCAAAACGTTCTTTCATGCTCTTGACCTCGGCCACCACCTCGTCGATGGGCCGGATCACCCGCCATCCGGACTCGTTGATCTGGGCCTCGGAGGCGTTGGCCGGATAATAGAAACCGGCGAGTTTGGTCAGGATGCCGATGCCGAAGCCGGCCTTGTTGTACCGAGCCATGTCCAGGTCTTCCAAGCGCGGCGGTTTGGCGAACTCCGAGGTGCAGTAGCCTTCATTTTGGTGGGTCTGACCGTCTTTCTTGTAGACCAAGCCAGGCAGGTCGAAGTAGCTGGGTTCGCCATCCTCCATACGGTCGGCCAAGGCGGCAAACGTCTCGCCTGCGTCGCCGGCCAGTCCCAGATCGGCGCCCAGAAAATCGAGACACTCCGATGGCATGATGCTGAAGGCCGGGCCGCCGCACACGATGATTGCATCGCTCACCGTCCGGATGCGGTCGATAACCTCTTTGCTTACGGGCAACGCCCAGATGGTGTTCAGGTAGCTGTGGTTGCTAAGGTTCCGGATGGACAGGCCGACCATCTGCGGCTGGAATTCCTTGACGGTGGCTTCCACTTCGGACAGATGATCGTTGGAAAACATCAGGTCAAGAATCTTTACTTCATGGCGCTCGTGGTCCAGATGTCCGGCGATGTAGGCCAGGCCGATCGGCATCGGCTGGGCGTTCAATCTGCTTTGGAGTTTGTCGTGGCGGTTGGTTGCGATCAATAGGACGCGCATCAAGCCCCCTAAGATTGGCGGCCCATGCTGGGCCCGGCGTGACCGGCCAATTATCCACCATGCTTCGAAGGATTACAAAGGGTGGACCGGCCCTTCTTTTGAAAAATGCGCGGTCTAAAGGTTATTGCTGTAATATATGGCCACTATTCACACAACGGCGGATTTGGATCAATAACGATCAGGAGTGGGACCATGGACCAGAAAAAGATCGACGCTAACCTGGCGGCCGTGGAGGCCCATTTTGGCAGCGAGGCCGACGGGCGGATAGACGAAGCCGTGGCCCTGTACACCGACGACATCATCTGGGAGGCGCCCTCCCGTAACATCGTCCTCCATGGAAAAGAGGCGGTGGCCGATAACTACCGGGAGATGTTCTCCGGATTCAAAAATGTGGAATTTCGCACCTTGGACCGGTTCGCCACCGAAGAACGGGTCGTCGACGACAGCGTCGTCTCCATGGAACTCACCAAAGAGGGATTTATGCCCTTTCCAGTCGGCACTAAAGTCGAGATGCGGCTTACCCACATCTTCGAGATGCGCGACGGAAAGATCAGCAAAGAGATCGGCATTGAAGGGCCGCCCAAGGCGGTCTAGGGCGCACCGGCAACACGTGCCGCACGGCTAAGTGGTCCACGGGCGCGCCCTCGTTCGTTGACAAACAATCCCTATTCTATTAGGGTTTCAGCAACATATTTGGGCATAAATCATTTATATATCTGGTGGTGTAATGGTAGCGACGATTAACGATGATATGTTCACTGCGGACGTGATCCAGGACCCGTACCGGTATTACGGCCAGATCAGGGACGAAGACCCGGTCCACTGGAATGAGCTATACGAACTCTGGGTGATCACCAGGCATGACGACCTCGTCTGGATGACCCGTAACCATGAGCAGTTCTCCAACTCTGTGTTCTTGAACGACCCTCGCCCGGCCTACCCGGCGATCTTGGAGTCGGACAACGAGCTCTACGATTACGTGCGGAACTATCAAGGCGATCAGTTCATCCAATACGACCGGCCGGAGCACCTGGAGATGCGGAAGGTCGTGCACACCTACTTCACTCCTAAGTCTATGGAAGAATGGCGGCCGCTGGTCAAATCGGCCATCGCCGAGCTTCTGGACGCTGCCGAGGAAAAAGACGAAGTGGACCTGATGCGGGACCTGGCCGTGCCTTTGCCTGTTCTCGTGATCGCCGAGATGATGGGCGTGCCCGAGTCAGAACGCGGGCACATCAGGATGCTGGCCGAGAAACTTTTGCATATCGCCCGGGGTGAGCCGGACCGGATGCGGATCCTCACCGAAGGCATGCAAGGGATGATTGATTACGTGGACCCCATGGTAGACGAGCGGATCGTCAACCCCAAAGACGACTTTATCTCAGTGCTGGCCAGCGGGGAAAAGTCTGGCGTGTTCACCCGCCATCAGGTGCTGGTAAACACTTCGTTGCTATTGCTGGCCGGTCACGAGACCACCATCAACCTGATCTGCAACGGCACCCTGGCCTTCATGAACAACCGAGACCAATGGGACCTGCTGAAGTCTGATCCCCAAGGACTGATGGTCCGCGCCACCGAAGAAGCCCTGCGGTACGATTCGCCGGTGAAGTCCATCCAGCGTATCGCCTCGGAAGACGTTGAGATGCGCGGCAAGCAGATCAAGAAGGACGACCGTATCCGGTGGTTCATGTCCTCAGCCAACCGCGACCCCGACAAGTTCGAGGACCCGGATACAATGGACATCACCCGGTGGCCCAATCCCCACGTGGCCTTTGGGGCCGGTGTTCACCACTGCCTGGGCGCCACCATCGCCAGGGTCGAGGGACAGGAAGTGTTCAGCGCGCTGGCCGAGCGGTACCCCAATCTGCAACTAAAGACCCACGACATGGAGTATCAGGAGAGCATCACTTTCCGCTCCATCAAAAGCCTACCGGTCTCGCTTGATTAGCATTCGGGTAGTTTGACCGGGGAACAGGCCCCAAGTCGGACGATGAGACCGGGCTCCCGGTGTGATCACCGGGAGCCCGGTCTCTTTTCGGTATCACCGCGCCTTCCGTAAGCCGGCGTCGTTGACAGATAAACATTATTCGTCTAACGTGCGAATATCTTGGACCAGACTCAACTTTGGGTCCCATGGTGGTGTGATGGTAACGACTATCAACGATGACATGTTCACAGCCGAAGTCATTCAAGACCCGTACCGGTATTACGGTCAACTCAGGGACGAAGACCCCGTCCACTGGAACGAACTTTACGAGCTGTGGGTGATCACCAGGCACGACGACCTCGTTTGGCTGACCCGCAACAACGAGCAATTCTCGAATATGGTCATGGCCAACGACCCCCGCCCGGCCTACCCGGCGATCCTCGAGTCGGATAACGAGCTTTACGAATACACGCGGAATTACCAGGCCAAGATGTTCATCCAGTACGACCGTCCGGAGCATCTGGAGATGCGGAAGGTCATCCACGCCTATTTCACGCCCAAGTCCATGGAAGAATGGCGGCCTTTGGTCAAGTCGGCCACCAACGAGTTGCTAGATGCGGCCGAGGCCAAGGGCGACGTCGACCTGATGCGGGACTTGGCCGTGCCCCTTCCCGTTCTCGTCATCGCAGAAATGATGGGTGTGCCGGAAGAAGAGCGCCACCACATCAGGATGCTGGCCGAAAAACTGTTGAGTATCGGACGGGGCGAGCCCGACCGCCTGCGGCAATTGTCGGACGGCATGAGAGGCATGGACGAATATGTCATCCCCATGGTCGAGGAACGGTTGAAAAATCCGCAAGACGACTTCATCTCGGTGCTGGCCAACGGTGAGAAAGCCGGCGTGTTCACCCGGGAACAGGTCCTCGTAAACACTTCGTTGCTGTTGCTGGCGGGTCACGAGACCACCATCAACCTGATCTGCAACGGCACCCTGGCATTCATGGAGAACCGCGACCAATGGGACCTGCTAAAGTCGGACCCGCAAGGACTGATGGTCCGGGCCACCGAAGAGGCCCTGCGGTATGACGCTCCGGTCAAATCCATCACCCGGATCGCCGCCGAAGACGTGGAGATGCGCGGTAAGACTATCAAGAAAGACGACCGCATCCGCTGGATCATCTCCTCGGCCAACCGCGACCCCGAGAAGTTCGAGAACTGCGACACCATGGACATATCCCGGTGGCCCAATCCCCATGTGGCCTTTGGCGCCGGCATCCACCATTGCCTGGGCGCCACCATCGCCAGGGTCGAGGGTCAAGAGGTGTTCGCCGCGCTGGCGGAGCGGTACCCGAATATGGAACTGGCCACTCACGAGAGGGAGTACCAGCCCAGCATCACCTTTAGGTCCATGAAGGACCTGCCTGTTTCCCTCGAATAACCAGAGGGCTTGTCCCAAGGTTGAGCCCCGATCCCGCGCAAGGTCCGGCTCCCGGTGTAAATTTCACCGGGAGCCGGTTTATTCTGCGCCCACATCCCGGCTATGACGGCCCCATCGGCGCTCTGCCATCGTTGACAATCAACCTTGATTCAATTAGCGTTTGACCAGGCTTGTTCAGGCTCAAATCGCAGGTATACGGCGGTGTGATGGTTACGACTATCAACGACAACATGTATTCGGCAGAGGTCATGCACGACCCCTACCATTACTACGGCCGGATCAGGGACGAAGACCCGGTCCACTGGAACGAGCTATATGAAACGTGGGTGATCACCAGGCACGATGACCTGGTCTGGCTCACCCGGAACCACGAGCAATTCTCCAACGCCGTGCTGGCCAACGACCCCCGCCCGCCGTATCCGGCGATCAACGAGTCGGACGCCGAGCTTTATGACTTCATGAAGGCTGCAAATGAACAGCGCTTCATCCAGTACGACCGGCCTGAGCACCTGGAGATGCGGAAAGTCATGCACGCCTACTTCACCCCAAAATCCATGGAGGATTGGCGGCCGCTGGTGAAGTCGGCCATCGCAGACCTCTTGGACGCGGCCGAGGCCAGGGACGGAGAGGTCGACCTGATCCGGGACCTGGCGGTGCCCCTGCCGGTCCTGGTCATCGCCGAGATGATGGGCGTGCCCGAGTCAGAGCGGTCACAAATCAGGATGTTGTCCCAGAAGCTGCTCTACGCCGGAAGAAGCGCGCCCGACCGCATGCGCATGGTCGTCGAAGGAATCCGTGGCATGAATGACTACGTGAACCCCATAATCGAGGACCGTATGGCCAACCCCAAAGACGATTTTATCTCGGTGCTGGCCGGCGGGGAGAAGTCCGGTGTTTTCACCCGGGAACAGGTGCTGGGCAACACCGCTCTGCTGTTGCTGGCGGGGCACGAGACCACCATCGGCCTGATCTGCAACGGCACTTTGTCCTTCATGAACAACCGCGGCCAATGGGACCTGCTGAAAGCTGACCCGGAAGGAATGATGGTCCGGGCCACCGAAGAGGCCCTGCGGCACGACTCGCCGGTGAAGTCTCTACAGCGTATCGCCACCGAAGACGTCGAGATACGCGGCAAACAGATCAAGAAAGATGACCGGGTACGCTGGATCATCTCCTCGGCCAACCGGGACCCCAACAAGTTCGAAAACCCAGACACCATGGACATCACCCGGTGGCCCAACGGCCACGTGGCCTTCGGCGCCGGTATCCACCACTGCCTGGGCGCCACCATCGCCAGGGTCGAGGGACAAGAGGTGTTCAAGGCCTTGGCCGAACGTTACCCGAATCTGCAGCTAAAGACCCACGAGATGGACTATCAGGAGAGCATCGTATTCCGCTCGATCAAGAGCATGCCCGTTTCGCTTAACTAACCCTGAGGACGGCCCCGCTTATTGACCCACAATACCGGCTCCCGGTGACATTGACACCGGGAGCCGGGTTTCATATTGTGATAACGTTGCCAGCACAGGCTTGGCCACATCAGGATAGGTTGAGATTCCGGCGGATTAGGGGTTGAGGATGGGCTGCAAGGTTGGGGCGATTCGGACAGACCACTTAGCCTGTGATTCGAGTGGATTTTTAAGTCTTCCGCGCTTACGCTGCGGGAGGACTTTTTTTATGTTGCCCCATTCGATCGAGCCTTTTTTGACGGGGATGCCAGGATGACCGGCCCGTTGATGGAACGAAGGGTCGGAGAGGTCGTTCAGTCCACCTCCACGTCCTTCGTGGCCCAATGCTACCAACTGGAAGGCGCTCCGGCCCTGGGAGGACTGGTGCGCACCGATTCCCCAGATATCTACGGGGTGGTCGGGAGCGTCACCACTGAGCCATTGGACTCGGCCAGGCCGGTGCTGGCCCGCGGGGAAGACGCCGGCTCAGAAGAAGAGGTGATCCGGGACAATCCCCAATTGGCCCGGTTGCTGACCTCCCGCTTTGAAGTTTTCATCGCCGGCTACGTAGAGGACGGTGTGACACACCAGTACCTCCCACCCCGGCCGCCCCTGGTACATTCCTTCGTCTACGCCTGCGACCAGGAGGAGACCGCGCGGTTCACCAGCCAACTGGACCTGTTGCGGCTACTGCTAAACTCAGGCGCGTCCCACTCGGACGAGATAGTCGGCGCCTGCATCCGGCAGGCGGCCCCGTCCCATGACCAGCCCGCGGATTTCCTGGCCCATGCCTGCCGGGCATTGGCCGTGGAACTCTCCGCCGACGTCGCCCGGCTGAACTCCATACTGCGGAGAGTCGCGCCGTGACCCAGTCCCATGAAGGCAACGGCGCAGGCCGAGGCCGGACGCCTCCGGAACAAGGGCAACCGCTGGGCATGGTCATCGAAGGCTCGGTGGCCAACGGCGTCGAGGTCCGCCTCGACCCTGGGGTGTCCGTAGAACAGGTCAAGGTCGGGACATTCGTGACCCTGCACGGCGCGAACAACCGGTTCTTCGGCGTGGTCACCGATGTGAGCTTGGGCAGCACCGACCCCCGCATGAAATACACGCCCATCCCGGCGGACGATCCCTTTGTGATTCAGGCGCTGCAAGGTACCGTCGCCTTTGGCACGGTATCGGTCCTGCCCCAATTGACCATGCCCGAGGTCTTGGGCGACGATCAGGGTCCGGCCGCGGCCAAGAGCATCCCGTCCCACTTCTCCCGGGCGTTCACCGCCTCTCAGGAAGACGTGGAAACCGTTTTCGGCAGCGAAGCGGACGGCAATTTCTGGATCGGCAATCCCCTGGATATGGAGACCAAGCTGTGCCTGGACCTGGGCGAGTTGGTCAAGCGTTCCATAGGGGTGTTCGGCAAGAGCGGCACCGGCAAAACATTCCTCACCCGCCTGCTGCTGGCGGGTATCGTACAGAGCGGACAGGCGTCGTCGCTGATATTTGACATGCACAGCGAATACGGCTGGCAGGGCCAAGACGCCGACAAAGGAGGAATGGTAAAGGGCCTGAAACAGCTATTCGGCGCCAAGGTCTCAACCTTCACCCTGGATGAGGAGCACTCCCGCCGGCGGGGCGTTTCCACCGACGAAACGGTGCACCTGGGCTTCAATCACATCGAGCCTGAAGACGTTGAATTGCTCCGGGCGTCGCTGAACCTGTCCGAAGTCGCAGCATCCGCCGCCTACAATCTGCGGGAGAAGTACGGCGAGGAAAGCTGGCTCAAGGAATTCTTGGACGCCGGCCGGAACGGGTCGCTCTTGGAGTTGGCCGACGAGCTGCAGGTAAACGCCGGGGCTTTGCGAGCCCTCTATAACCGCATGGGCCGGTTCACCCGTCACGGGTTCATGGTGGAGCACAGCCGGGTGGATACCGCCGCCCAGATCATCGAGCACTTGGAGCGGGGCCAACACGTGGTGCTGGAGTTCGGCCGCTACGGCGACGATGAGGCGGCCTACATCCTGGTCAGCAACCTGCTCACCCGCCGCATACACCGAAAATACGTTGAGGCCAAAGAGTCCGCCATGGGCGGCGCGGGGAAAGAGCCGCGTCCGTTGGTCATCGTCATCGAGGAGGCCCACAAGTTCCTCAACTCCGGCGTGGCTTCCCAGACCATCTTCGGCATCATCGCTAGGGAGCTCAGAAAGTACAACGTGACATTGATGGTGATCGACCAGCGGCCCAGCGGCATCGACTCCGAAGTGCTGAGCCAGGTGGGCACCCGGTTCTGTTGCCTGTTGGACAACGAACGGGACATCGACGCCGTGCTCTCGGGCACCTCGGGAAGCCGTGCATTACGTTCCGTCCTGTCCCGCTTGGAGGCGAAACAGCAGGCCCTGATGTTCGGCCACGCATTACCCCTCCCGGTGGTGGTCCGCATCCGTGATTACGGCCCGGCGTTCTATGAATCAATCCAAGGCGGCGGGGACTCTGAGGCAGAGCGTAAACGCAAAGTGGACGAGCTTTTTGGGGGCTAGTCCGCCTGCAGCGCCTTCAATTGGGCGATTATCTGCTGGTTGGTGGGGCGGTCGTTGTAGTGGCGGCCGATGTATTTCCAGCGTATGTCGCCTTTCTTGTCGATGATGAAAACTGACGGTGTGGCGTAGCCGTCGTTAAGCGTGTCGTAAACTCCGTAGCTCTCGATAACCCCGGCCTCAGGGTCGAAGAGGACTGGGAACCCCAGGTCCAAACGATCGATGGCCCGCTCCGCTCCCGATAACTGGTCGTTGCTCACCGCCAGTACCTCGGCGTCCAACCCGCGGATGGCGTCGTAGTCTTTTCGCAACTCAACGAGTTGCTCGCGGCAGTGGATTCACCAGAACCCCCGGTAGAAAACCAGCACCACGTTCTGCTTTCCGGCATAAGTTTCCAGGGACACTTCGCCGCGCAGGCCGCTGGGCAAGGTGAACGTATACGCAACCTCGGCGGGCAGGGTCTCGCCCGGCAACGGCGCCAAAGAATCTTCCGATGATGAAAGGTCGCCGGCGCAGGCGGATATAGCCAGCGCAAGCAGGAGCGCGGCCAAGGGCAGTAGTCTTATTTTGGTGATGGTAGGCATATCGCAGTGACGGAGGTCGTCTGCCATTAATTACGTATCCTGGGGCCGGCCGGATGGGCTCTCGACTCAGGCGAGCCTTGCCTCAATACTGTCATTCTGAGCATCGCTCCCGACCTGTCGGGAGAGAATCTGCAAATTCGGGCTTGGCAGACCCTTCGCTCCACTCAGGGTGACATGGGGGCGGCTACCGCTCAAGTCCGGCACTCTGCTTGGACACTAAGCCCGGCAAAACACCAGCTGACGCACCTACTCCAGATGGTCCGGATAGTCCATCGAGATATGCCCCTCGGCTTCCAACTCGGCGTATCTGGCGTCCGAATACCCCAGGACGTTTTTGTAGACGTACTCATTGTCCTCGCCCAGCCGCACCGGTCCCCGGCGTATGTCCGGCGGAGTCTCGGACATCGTATAAGGGGCTCTGGGGTATAGATGGACGCCGGTGTCTTCTTGGGATGCCTCTTGAAACATGCCCCGTTCCCTGAGGTGCGGGTCGTTGTAGGCGTCCCTTTGGTCCATGACCGGGCCCGCCGCTACCCCCGCTGCCTGAAGGACCCTCATGACCTCGAAGTTGTCCATCTGCTCCGTCCACCGGCTGATGCGGGCGTCGATCTCGTCGTGGTGCTCCAACCGGCCGAGGCCGTGGGCGAACCGGGGGTCGCCGGACCAATCAGGTCTTCCCATGGCCTCAGAGAAAGACCGCCATTCTTCGTCGTTTTCGATCGTTATGCAGACCCACCGGTCATCGCCTTTGCCCTCGTCGCCTTTGCCCTCGTCGCCTTTGCATCGATAGCAGCCCTGCAACGCGGTGGGGTGGCGGTTGCCCATGGTGGCCGCGATTCGCCCATTCATGGTGTAGTCCATGAAGAACTGGCCCATCATCGGCGTGGCGTTTTCTGCTTGGCCCAACTCGATGTACTGCCCCTTGCCGGTCCGCCGCCGGTGGTGGAGGGCGGCCAATACCGCGAACGCACCGTGGCTTCCGCCGACCGCATCCGCCATATAGACCGGCGTGTTGCACGACGGGTCCATATCCGTGTAGCCGCGCAACAAGGTATGCCCGATGACTCCCTCGATGTGCACCCCCAGCGCCCGGAATTCCCGGTAGGGGCCGCTCGTTCCGTAGGCCGGCATCCGGAGCATGACGATGTCCTCTTTCAATTCCTTGAGCATGGCGTAATCGATGCCCAGTTGGTCCATCCGGTCGACCACGTTGTTCTCTACGAAAACGTCGCTTACCTTGACCAGGTCTTTGAATATCTCCATGCCCGCAGGCTGGGAAAGGTCGAGGGTCATGCTCAATTTGTTCCTGGCGTGGACGTTGAAAACGGGGCACCGGTTCCAGGGCCGCTCGCCCGGCTGGCGGTTGGGGTAACCGCCCATGAAAAGGGGCTGGCTCTGGAGCATTGCCTCGGTGGGGTGGGCCCGGACGCCCCTGGTTATGGGCGCGAAGGACGCCAGCGACTCCACCCGGATCACCTCGGCGCCCAGGTCGGCCAGGAAGGAGGTGCAGTATGGGCCGGCCCAGACGACCGTCATTTCCAGAACCCGTATTCCCTCTAGTGGCAGTTTGCTCATATGATGCCCTGTGCCCGCAGCCGGACCAGGTCCTCGGCCGCGTAACCCAGTTCTCCCAGTACCTCTCCGTTGTGTTGCCCCAGCAGCGGAGTGGGCCGGCGCACCTCCCATGGGGACTCGCTCATGACGAACGGGCGCCCTAGATACTTGAGGCTGCCGGCCACCGGATGATCGAACTGCGCAAAGGCCCCTCTGCCGATGAAATGTTGGTCATTGGCCAAGTCCTCCATGTTATTCAGCGGTGCGCTCAACAACCCGGATTCTTGGGCCGCCCGCCAGGCCTCGGCCTTGGTGCGCTCCAGGGTCCAGGAGAGAAAATGGGCCTCGAACTCGTCTTTCAACTCGGGATCGGTCTGGGACTCCGGGGTGTACCACCTAGGCTCCAGGAGCTCCGGCGGGTCTCCCAGCGTCCGGACGGCCCTCGGCAAATAGTTCAGCCCCCCGGTCACCTCCAGATATCCGTCGGCGCAAGGGTAGATTCCAATGGGATATCCGGAAGCGCCGAAAGGCACGCGAATGCTGAGTTCCCCTGTGTACTGGTAGGCCACCAGCGCGCTCATGCGGCGGTCTACGGACCCGGTCTGGGTCTCCATGATGGACACGTCCACGTGTTGGCCCGGCCCGTCATCCTGAGACAAGAATAACGCGCCGGCGCTGCCCACGGCGGCCACCGACCCGGCCTGGTACAGGACGACATTGGCGCCCAGCTTGACCGGCTCCCGGTCTTCCAGGCCGGTGGAGTGCATCTCTCCGCCCATGCTGTAGACCATGATGTCGGAGGACTTGTAGTCGCGGTAGGGGCCGGTCCGGCCGAAATTGCTGATGGAAGTCATGACCAGCCGAGGATTGGACGCCTGCAAGGACCCAAAGCCGAGTCCAAAACGGTCCATCACGCCGGGCCGGAAGCTCTCTACCACCAGGTCCGCATTGGAGGCCAACTCCCTGGCGATCTTCTGCCCGGCCTTGCTTTTGAGGTCCAGGGTGACCGACCGCTTGTTGGTGTTCAGGTGGAGGAAGAGTCCGCTCTTCTCGAGGTGTGGAATATCTTCCGGAAATGGGCCCATGCCCCGGGCGGTGTCGCCGGTTTCCGGACGCTCAACTTTGATCACATCTGCGCCGTAATCGGCCAGCAGTTTGGTGCAATAGGGTCCGGCCACCTGGGTGGTGAAGTCCAGCACCCGGACGTGGGAGAGCGCGCCTTCCGCCATCATCGGCCCACGGCTCGGCCTTCTATGCCAAACAACGGACGGGCCGTCCGCCGTTCAGATTCACCATCTATGGTGTGTAGATCCGGACATATTCGTTGTCTACCACGTCGCCCTGATCGGAGAACGTGAAGTTTGACGTAATGAGTCCGGTGGCCCCGCTGAATTCCCCATCGCCCTCGGTGATTCTCCACATGACAGAGCCGTGGTTCAGTCCTGATACCGGACTGGGCGCCATGTGTCCAGCTCCGACGGTGACGAACTTCAAACTGCCACGGCCCGCGTAATCGATGGTCCCGGTCTCATCAAACCCGTCATCGGTCATTACAACCTCAGACTCGAACGTGACGCTCTCACCTTGGGGGCCTGTGCCGGAGCATTCCACGTGGAAAACGCCCTCACGACCTTCGACGGGCACCCCTTTACCCTTTGTTTCCGTAGCGAATACGATCTCTGCCATGGTGGCCTCCTTTTTCACTCCGTTCACTGGATAATGGCGACTTAGAGGCCCAAGATTGTAGCGGTAATCCGACCGATGTCAACCGTATCTGGTAATGACCGCCGGCCTTTCTCACCGGCTCGGCCCTCTATGCCAAACAACGAACGGGCCGTCCGCCGTTCAAGGCGACCATGTCGGCGACGATTGGGCCGAAGTCCAAGACCGTGCCCGCCGGCTCCCAGCGAAGCTCTGAGTAGGCCCGGTGCAGGTTGCCGGCGATGCGCTCCGAGTCGTGCCACTCGGCGAACCGGCCGAGGTCAGCCTGCCGCGCCGCCTCCAGAGGCGCCAGCCCGGCTTCAAAGGCTTCGCGGGCAGTCTCCTGGATGAACGTTAGGTAGGCTTCGATGTCGTCCATCACCTCCGGCCCGCACACCGGGCCGTGCCCCGGAACGATGGTCTCCGCGCCCAGTTCCCGCAACCGTTTCAGGGCCTGTAGCGACCCGGAGACCGAGCCCATGGCCACGAATGGCGTGCCCTGGTTGAAGATCAGGTCGCCGGAGAAGAGCAGCTTGCGTTCCGGAAGCCAGGCGACGATGTCATTGGTGGTATGGGCCGGTCCCATGAATATCAGCTCGATCATCAGGTCGTCGGAATGGAGTTCCATCCGGTCGTTGAAGGTGATCGTGGGCGGGGCCAGTTCAAGGTCGCCCCAATCCACGTTTGGGAAGAGTGGGTGCAGCGCCTGCAGCCCGGTGTCGATGACTGTCTGCCGGCAAAGTTCATGCCCTATGATTGCCGCCTCGGGGACCAGGTAATTGCCGTGGGTGTGGTCTCCGTGGTGGTGGGTGTTGACCAGGGTCTTCATGGGGAGCGAAGACACCCGGCGGACGGCCTCCAGATAGGCCTTGGTGCGCGCCTCTGTGAAGCAGGTGTCGATCAGGGTCAGCGAGTCCTTGCCCCTGATAAAACCGGCGTTATTCAGGCCCCAACTGCCGTCCAGTTGGACGTAGGCGTAGATGCCGGGACTGACCTCCTCCATGGTGGGCGGAGGCAGTTGCGCCGCGTAATGGTCGTGGGCCGTGGTCATGTGCTGGTCCTCGGGCCCCGGATGATCGGATAAGCGTGGAGGTGGAACAAATATAGGGGCGTGAAAGGCGGTGGTCAACCAGCGATCAGAGTCCTTTAATTCGGTTCGGGGCTGCGGCTATAATTGCGGGCGTCCAGCCCACGTCTGAACGGACGTCCACGACGAACGGACCAGGAGAATCCACCCCATGCCCACCACCGCCCCTTATGGCTCTTGGAAGTCGCCCATCACCGCCGGCCTCATCGTGTCCGGCAGCATCGGCCTGAGCCAGGTGGTCCTGGACGGCGAAGATATCTATTGGCTTGAGATGCGTCCCGCTGAGGGCGGCCGTATGGTTGTGGTCAAGCGCACCCCGGATGGCGAGATAGCCGACGTTACACCGGACCCATTCAGCGCCCGCAACAGGGTGCACGAATACGGCGGTGGTGATTACCTGGTCCATGAGGGAGCGGTCCACTTCTCCAACTACTCAGACCAACGGATGTACCGGCAGCACCGGGGCGGAGAGCCCCAGCCCATCACGCCTGATTCCGACATGCGCTACGCCGACGGCTGCTTCGACGCCGCCCGTAACCGCATCATCTGTGTCCGTGAAGACCACACCTCGGAAGGTGAGCCGGTCAACACTATCGTTGCCGTGGACGCCTTGGGACAGGCTGAACAGCAGATACTTTTCGAGGGTTCTGATTTCTGTTCCACGCCCCGCCTCAGCCCCGACGGCTCGACGCTGGCCTGGTTGACCTGGGACCATCCCAACATGCCTTGGGACGGCACTAACCTGCTGGTCGCGTCATTCAACGGTCAAGGACAGCTCGGTGAACCCCAGGCGGTGGCCGGAGGCAGGACCGAGTCCATATTTCAGCCCGAATGGTCGCCCGACGGCGTGCTCCACTTCGTTTCCGACCGCAGCGGCTGGTGGAACCTGTGGCGTTGGGAGAACGGCCGACTCCGGCAGTTGACCAGCCGGAACGCCGAGTTCGGGAAGCCGCAATGGGTGTTCGGCTCGGGGACCTACTCATTCGCCTCCTCCGGCCTGATCGCCTGCAGCTACGTTGAGAACGGCGCGTGGAATATCGCCGTGCTCGATATGCCCTCAGGAACGCCGCAGACGATCGACACCCCGTTCTCGGAGATGGGCCGGGGCGACATCAAAGCCGGTGATGGCAAGATCGTGTTCATCGCCGGAGCGCCGTCGCTGCCCATGACCGTGGTGTCGTTCGACCTGGTTGGGGGCAAGTGGCAGGAACTTAGAAGGTCCCACGACCTGGAGCTTGACCCCGGATTCATCTCCGAGGCCCAACCGGTGGAGTTCCCAACCGAAGACGGCAAGACCGCCCACGCCTTCTTCTATCCGCCCCGTAACGGCGAATTTCAAGCACCTGCCGGAGAGAAACCGCCGCTGCTGGTCAAGAGTCACGGTGGGCCCACCGGAGCGGCGTCCACCGCCCTGAATCTAGGGATCCAATTCTGGACCAGCCGGGGCATCGGCGTCTTGGACGTTAATTACGGCGGCAGCACCGGCTACGGCCGCGAGTACCGGGAACGGCTCAACGGCGCCTGGGGGATCGTGGACGTCGACGACTGCTCCAACGCCGCCCTGCATCTTGTGTCCAAGGGCGAGGCCGACGGAAACCGGCTGGCCATCGCTGGCGGGAGCGCCGGCGGGTTCACCACCCTGGCGGCCCTGACTTTCAAGGAGGTCTTCAAGGCCGGCGCCAGCCATTACGGCGTGAGCGACCTTGAAGCCCTGGCCCAGGAGACCCACAAGTTTGAGGCCCGCTATCTGGACGGACTGGTCGGGCCTTACCCGGAGCGCCGGGACCTTTATCAAGAGCGCTCGCCAATAAACCACACCGGCCGGTTGTCCTGTCCGTTGGTCCTGTTCCAAGGACTGGAGGACCAGATCGTGCCGCCGGACCAAGCGGAAAAGATGTTCGAAGCCGTTCGCGCCAAGGGTATACCCACGGCGTATATCCCATTTGAAGGAGAGCAGCATGGGTTCAGGCGCGCCGAAAACATCAAAAGGGCCCTCGAGGCTGAACTGTATTTTTACTCCAAGGTCTTTGGATTCGATTTGGCCGACCCGGTCGAGCCCGTGGACATCGTGAACCTTTCCCCTTGAAAGAGCGTTGCCTCATATCTGTTATTCTGAGGCGTCAGCCGAAGGATCTTGTCGCTAAAATACCGACACTGGCCGATAGCAAAGAGCCCCTTCGCTTCTCTCAGGGTGACATTGGTCGGCGTACACGGAACAATATACTTTTGAGCCGGCGCCATTTTATGACGTCAGCTTGAAAGACTTCCGATATATCCACTCCGTTGAAACCGAACACCGGACTAACGGCATCTTAGAATCCGAGCAGCACCAACATTAAGGGTCTCAGAGTGGTGCGTTGGAGGACCGATGGAACAACCCAAGATCACTGTTTACGGAGCGCCTTGGTGCCCCGATTGCAAGCAGTCCAAGCAATTTCTGGCCGAGCAGCGCGTCCGCTACAACTGGGTCGATATCGACGAAGACGAAGATGGCAGGAAACGAGTCCAGGAACTAAATGACGGCAAACAGATCATTCCGACGATCATCTTCGAAGACGGCTCGATGCTGGTGGAGCCGTCCAACGCCGAATTGGCGGCCAAGTTGGGACTCAGCCCCAAGGCTAACCGAGAGTATTACGACTTGGTGATCGTGGGCAGCGGCCCCGCCGGGCTCACCACGGCCCTTTACGCCGCCCGAGAGGGGATCGAGACCTTGGTCATCGAGAAGGGCGGCATCGGCGGCCAGGCGGGAATAACCGAACGAATCGAAAACTATCCCGGATTCGTGGAAGGAATCGGCGGCAGCCAGCTTGCCGACCAGATGCAGGCCCATGCCGAGCGGTTCGGCGTGGAGATTCTACCGGCCCAGACGGTAACTAAGCTGGAGATCGACGGCGATCACAAGATGATTACCACCGAGTCTGGAGATGAGTACTGCTCCAGCGCCGTATTGCTGGCGCCCGGCACACGCTACCGGAGGCTGGGCGTTCCCGGCGAGGAAGACTTGATCGGGGCCGGAATCCATTTCTGCGCCACCTGTGACGGACCGTTCTACAAGGACCGGGAAGTGGTCGTGGTGGGCGGCGGGAATAGCGGCATCGAAGAGGGATTGTTCCTAACCAAGTTTGCCAGCAAAGTCACGGTGTTGGAGTTCTCGGACCAGTTGGCGGCCAGCCAGATACTGCGGGAGAAAGCCGAGAGGCACCCCAAGATGGAGATCAAGCTCGGCAAGGCGGTCCAGGAATTCAAGGGCAAGGGGCATCTGGAGTCCATCATCGTTCAGGACCGGAAAACCGGCGAGAACGAGGAGCTATTTCCCGCCGCCGCGTTCATATTCATCGGGCTCGACCCCAACACAGCATTCGTCAAGGACGTGGTGGAGACCGACAAATGGGGCTTCATCACCACCAGCGGCACCATGGAGACCAGCCTTGAGGGCGTGTTCGCCGCCGGCGAC
>JADFPD010000027.1 GCA_022562475.1 Chloroflexota bacterium
TCCTATTATGAAGAGAATTGGGGCTTTTGCATAAGCCACAACCAATTCTTGAAATTGAACGACGAAGAGTTCGAGATATGTATCGATGCCTCCTTGGAAGAAGGGCATCTGACTTATGGCGAGTATTACATCAGGGGGGAGAGATTGGACGAAGTGCTGATATCTTGCCATGTGTGCCATCCATCGCTTTGTAATGACAATCTTTCCGGTATCGCTCTCGCGACATTTCTGGCCAAGTATTTGGGAACCCGATCGTTGAGATACTCCTATCGATTTCTCTTTATCCCGGGAACCATCGGATCCATAACGTGGCTTTGTCTAAATCAATCCCAAGTTTCCAGGATCAAACATGGCCTAGTTGTGGCTTGTGTCGGTGACCCGGGTAAACATACCTACAAGAAGAGCCGCCAAGGGGATGCCGAGATAGACAGAACAGTGATTCATGTCTTGAAACATTCCGGTCAAGACTATGAGATCTTGGACTTCGTTCCCTACGGCTACGATGAGCGTCAGTATTGTTCACCAGCATTCAACCTCCCCGTTGGTTCGCTGACACGAACGCCGCATGGTCGCTTTCCTGAGTACCACACGTCAGCAGACAACCTAGGCTTTGTTCGGCCCGAGTACCTTGTTGACTCTTTGTCGAAGTACCTGTCTGTGTTGTATGTCTTGGAGAACAACAAGAAATACATGAACCAGAGTCCACTTTGTGAACCACAGTTGGGCAAAAGGGGGTTGTATCGGGCCATCGGTGGTCAGACAGATGGAAGAACCAGCGAACTTGCAATGTTGTGGGTTCTGAATTTGTCTGATGGCACCCGTAGCCTGTTGGATATTGCCGATAGGGCAGGTCTAGGGTTCGATCTGATCAAGAGCGCGACAGATGTACTGGTCGAATGTAGTTTGCTGAAATAGTGTTTGGAGTGACGACTGCCTCCTTTGCCAGGAACATGAAAGCCTTGAATGGCCAGATAGCGGTTGTTACCGGCGCGAGCAGTGGTATCGGCAAAGCCATCGCCCTGGAATTGGCTCGTGAGGGTGTGGATGTGGTTATAGCGTCCCGGACCCAATCGGCTTTGGAGGCGTCCGCCAAGGAGATCGAAGATATCACGGGCCGGCGGATCATCCCCATGGTACTGGACGTCACCTCCCGCGAAGACGTCGACCGCGTCATGGCCGAAGCAGCCAGCCAACTGGGCGGCCTGGACATCCTGGTCAATAGCGCATCGTTGCCCGGAGGGTCTCCGGGAGCAGTCGGACCCATCGACACCGTCAACGATGACGAACTGTTGGGCGACTTTGACGTCAAATTCGTTGGCGCCTTACGCTGCGCCCGGGCAGCCATCCCCTTCCTGAAGGAACAGCCTTGGGGACGGATCATCAACATCAGCGGCGGCAATGCCCGGAACGCCGGCAACCTAAGCGGTGGGGCCCGTAACGTGTCCCTGGTCCACATGACCAAGACCCTTGCCACTCAATTGGGGAAATTCGGCATCACCGTCAACTGCATCCATCCAGGCACCACCCGCACCGAGCGTACGGCCAGCCTGTTGGAGGCCCGTGGCAAGGCGTTGGGTGTCACTCCGGCGGAAGCTGAGGCGCTGGACTTCGCCGACGGATCGTCCCGGGGCAACCATATCAACCGGATGGTCGACGCCTCGGAGATCGGCTATCTGACGGTCTACCTGGCATCGGACAAGTCATGGGCCGTGACTGGGGAAGTCATAATGGCAGGCGGCGGTTCCGGAAACGCAGTCTATTACTAGCGGCTGCGCTGCAGTTTCAGAAAATTCAGCGAGGTGGCGCACCGGCTTAAACGGGTGCGGCGCCCCAGTTAGGTGTTCGATCGACCGATGGCGACAAACGACCAATCAGAACTTGACCAAGACCTGGCCGAGGTCCGCCGGCGCGTGGAAGCGCTGGCCAACGACATGCGCGGCCTGGGCATGGACCTGCGGCTAACCACGGAGGAGTACGGCTCGGAGCGGGACATAGACGGGACTGTCACCCGCACGGTTACTTTCAGCTTCAAGGTCTCCCAGCAGGACTGATATCGCGCCACAACAGACTTGTGGCGTTGGACCTGCCCCCATCTCCGGCGAGGTCGAGGGCTAGAGTTCCAGGCCTTGGGGTCTACGGCTTCCCGATGGAATGGTCCCTACCAGAGTTCCTGGCTGGCCAGCCGCGCGCCCTCGACCATGGACTCCAGTTTGGCCCAGGCGATCCGCGATTCGACCCGCCTTCCCCAGGCCGAGGTCCCGAAGCCGCAATCACTGCCCACCATCAGGTTCTCCTTGCCGACTACGCCGGCATAGCGGACGATTCGCTCGGCGATCAACTCCGGGTGCTCGATAAAGTTGGTGGTTGTATCCAAAACTCCGGGGATGATTACCTTGCCGTCCGGGAGTTTCACGTCTTCCCACACCTTCCACTCGTGGGCGTGACGGGGATTGGCGCCCTCGAAAGAGATGGCCCCCGCCGGGACCTTCAAGACGATGTTGATGATCTCTTTCAGGGGCACGTCGTAGTGGTGGGGTCCCTCGGTGTTCCCCCAACAAAGGTGAAGCCGCATCCGATCGGGCGAGATACCGGCCAAGGCGTATTGCAAAACTTCCACATGCATCTCAACTATCTTGATGAACTCTTCCTGGCTGAGGTGCGAGAACTCGGTGATCCTGGTCATGGCCAGGTCTGGACAGTCGATTTGCAGCAGCAGTCCAGCGTCGACGATGGACTTGTAATCGTCCTTCATAACGTCGGCCAGGGCGTACAGGTAGGCCTCGTCCGATGGGTAGTGCTCGTTGTGCAGGAAATTGGCGATCACGCCGGGGGATGCGGCGGTCATGAAAACTTCCTCTGACTCCACGCTGGAGGTGGCGGCCTGGAGGCGCTGAATGTCCCGCTGCACGGCGTCCTTGTCCTTCCAGGCGATGGGTCCGGTGCAGGCCGGCCAGGGGATTGTGGCTGAAGAGGACACCCCGCTCTGGGCGGCAAATTCCGGGAAGTCCAGCAGGTCGAGCCGTGGCCGGGCCCGGAGGACCTGCTCGCCATCGAAGCCGGTCAACCGGTCCTTAACATAGGTGGCGTATTGGACCCGCCCCTGCTCTCCATCGTTGAGAACGTCGATGCCGATGGCCGCCTGTTTGGCTACTACGTCGGCGACCCCTTCGTCCACGCCCGCGCGAAACTCTTCCGCTTCGCCTTCCTTCGGGTCCAGCCTGGAGCGCAGCAATTCCTGTAGCTCGGGCGAACGGGGCAGGCTGCCGGTGTGAGTGGTGAGAATCCGGGATTCGCTTCGTTTCATCTGCGCACCCGCTCCTAAATAGGGCCTGGCCGTGAAGGATGGAACGGATTGTACACGGTCTCCGCGGGAAGCGCACGCGAGTCCGCCTCGTGGGTCAGTATGCCTCCGAAGGTAGACTGCTGATGCCTCAAGCGCCCGGACCATTGGGGCGATGGAATTCCGGGTTGGGGAGACCTAGGTCAGCCGAGTAGTTCTTTCACCCGGTTCAGGACCATTTTCGGGCTGAAGGGTTTGCTGAAGTACTCATCGGCGCCCTTGGATAACCCGAACTCGCGGTCGCCTTCCTGGCCTTTTGCGGTTAACATCAAAACGTGGATCTCCCGTAATTCAGGGTCCGACTTTACCTCGTGGCACACGTCGTATCCGTTCTTATTCGGCATCATCACGTCTAAGATCAAGAGATCGGGTTTGGAGCCGCGAATCATGGTCATCGCTTGCTCCCCGTCTTCGGCGGTGGAAACGTCGAATCCCTCTTTATTGAGAATGTAGGTTAATGGCCGGACGATGTTCGGCTCGTCGTCGACGACCAAGATTTTTTTGCCCAGCAAAGCGCACCATCTCCCCGGAAATTAAACGGCTTCTTTTAGCATCAACAGACGGGTCTAATCTCCCAAACTCTCGCAACTAAATGGCTCTGGATTGCGCATATATCGGTAAGGCTCAGTCCTATCTAGTATCAGATTACCAGGGCTGCTGAAGGGAGTCGGGTGAATTATGTGTGAGTACGGTTAGGGAATCAGACCAATCAGAAAGGGAGCACGGAGGGAATCGAGGCTAAGTAGATGTTGAAGACGGGATAGGAATCTAGCCCGCTTTGGTCTTTTCTTCGTAGCCTCTGGGTGTGATTATCCTTCCGCCGTGGAGGTAGGTGGTGGAGTTTCCAATCACCACAATGGTGACCATATCCACGGACTCAGCCTCTTTATCCAGGTCCTGAAGGCTGGTGATCTTCACGCGCTGGCCGGGACGAAAGGCGTCGCCAACAATGCCGACGGGGGTATCTCCGGGCCGGTGCTTGAGCAGGATCTCTCTGGCTTCTAGGAGTTGGCTCTGCCGCCGCTGGCTGCGCGGGTTATAGAGGGCCACCACGAAATCGCCCTGGCCGGCCGCCTCCAGCCGTCCACGGATCTTTTCCCAGGGCGTGAGCAGGTCGCTGAGACTGATGGCGCAGAAGTCTTGCATCAACGGCGACCCCAGCACCGCCGCCGCCGCCTGCATGGCGGACACGCCGGGCACCGTCTCCACCGCCGGGTTTTGGCCGTCCCAGTCCCGGTCGGTGAGCACCCGGAACACCGGGCCTGACATGCCGTAGATACCCGCGTCGCCAGAAGAGACCACGGCGACCGTCTTTCCCGCGTAGGCCGAGTCCACCGCCGCCACGGCCCGCTCCAACTCCTGGCCCAACTCCATCGAGACTATTTCTTTCCCGGCGATCAGGCCTTCGATCTGCTGGATGTAGGCTCGAAAACCGACGACGACATCGCAACCGGCCAGGGCATCGGACGCAGCGGGAGTAAGGTATTTGGCGTCTCCCGGGCCGAGGCCGACCAGATGTATCTTTCCGATGTTTTCTGGTTGCGTGCTCATTAACTAGCGCTCCACCTGGCGTTGATGCGAGTCAAAATTTATCCGGGCGATGGCGATGGTTGCCCGGGCGGTCTTTTTCCTGGTCACCAATAATTCGTCGGCCCCAGCGGTCAATAGCGCGGCCGGCTCGGCCACCCCCCAGACTCCGACCAGCCCGTGGGCCCGCTCCGACTTGGAGGTAACGGCGCCAGGGTTGGTCTCAAACACCTGGTTTAATTCCTCAGCCTGGAGGAAGGTCAAAGGCACGCCGTGGCGTTCGGCCAATTGCTCCAGCCCGGGCTCACCCCGTTTTATCTCGGCGGTGGCGACGCCTGCCAGGCATTCCGGAGACAGGCCGTTCTCTTCAAACGCTTCGCCCAGCAGCGATTCCAGCTCTTCGACGGGGACTCCCCGGCGGCAACCCATGCCAACGACCAGGCTCCTGGGCCGGTAGACCACGGTGATCTTGTCCGCCAGCAGCGTGTCCAACGGGTCAGACTTGTCGGTGACGATCAGCGCGGCGGCGCAGGCCGAAGCGGCTAGGTCTTCCAGGGTTGGGTACACCGTGATGTTATCCGGCAGCGGCGTCTGATGGGGCCACCAGCCGGGTTCCCCGGCTCCCTGCCAGATGCCGATGGGCTGGCCGTTGATCACGGCGGCGCTGGCGCGGGTGACGGTGGTGGAATCAGCTATCAGCCGCCAGCCGAACTCCCGGCCAAGGAGGTCCACAGCCAGCGTGCCCGCGGCATGGGAGGCCGATGTGATCACCGCCGTGGCCCCGAGGCGTCGGGCCACTTCCTGGGCCAACCGGTCGGCCCCGCCCACATGCCCCGAGACCAGGCTGACGCAGAAGCTGCCTGCGTCATCGACGCAGACCACCGCCGGGTCAACCTGTTTGCTCTCTAGTAACGGCGCTAACAGTCGGATTGTGGCCCCGGCGGAAAGGAAGAGCACCAGATTGGAATACTCGGCGAAAGCCCGTTCCACGACCGGTCTTAATGGAAGGTCGAAGGATTCCCCAGCGTCGCCTTCTTCACGGAATCGGCGGTCTATGAACAGCGTGGATTCGCGGTCAAAAGAGCCGGCCAGCGTCCGCGCCATCCTCGCCCCGTTGCGGGTGAGCGCGATGATGGCCGTGTTTTCGGGAGCGTTATCCCTTTCCGTTGCCACTGGCCTTGGTCCCTGAGCCCCTTCGGTAGCGGTGGGTGTAATCGGCGGAATACAGGTGGGAGACGGCGCCCGCAGCGTCCAACCCAGGGTCGACGGCATCGCCCACGATGATCAAAGCCTGCAGCGTGATCTTGGCCGCCCGCACCTTGTCGGCGATGTCTTTCAGCGTGCCGCGAATCACCAGTTGGTCGGGCCAGCCGACGCGGTAGACCACGGCCACTGGGGTGTCTTCGGTGTACCCCGAAGAAGTGAGTTCGCGGACGACCTTGGTCATCCGGGTGATGCTGAGAAAGATGACCATGGTGCAACCGTGGGCCGCCAGGTCTTTGAGCTGCTCTCCGGGGGGCATGGCGACGCGGCCTTCCATGCGGGTCAAAATCACTGTCTGGGATTTCTCCGGCACGGTCAGTTCAGTCTTCAGTACCGCGGCGGCGGCGAAGGCCGTGCTGACGCCGGGGATGATCTCGAAATCGACGCCTTCCTGATCGAGTATGCGCATCTGCTCCAAGATGGCGCCGTAGATCGAGGGGTCGCCGCTCTGCACCCGGGCAACGGTCTTGCCCTCTCGGACGGCGCTCAATTCCAGTTCCATGATCTGGTCCAGGTTCAGATCGCTGCTGCCGATGACGGTGGCCCCGTCTTTGGCGAAACCGACAACCTCCGGGGACACCAAGGAATCGGCGAATATAACAACGTCGGCCGACTCGATGATCCGCTTCGCTTTCAGTGTCAGCAGTTCCGGGTCTCCCGGGCCCCCGCCGATCAAATATACCTTGCCTTTGGTCTCAACCATTCTATTTCCTTGGGAGTCTCTGGGAGGATTTACTGGGGCCTTTTCCTGGGATTACCCTTCACGATGAGGAGGGAGAAGTAGTCCAGGTCTTCGTCCTTAATCTCGGTCACGTCTCGGATGACTTTCTCGCGGTCGGTGCTCACCCGGCGCACGTAGGTGCTCTGCCCGGTTAGCCCCAGCCCCTCCAACTCAGCCAAGGTTTTTACGATATTTGGGCTAACCTTCATCAATACTACCGTATCGAATTTCGATGTGACCTCGGACAGGTCGTCCAGTCCGTAGGCCGCCGGCAGGATGGCCAGCCGCTGCCCGTGGGTCGCCAAGGGGACACCGGCGCTGGCCGCCGCGGCCATCACCGATGATACACCGGGAATGATCTCCACAGGGGCCTCCGGGCATATCTCTTTGACTCCGGCCATCACATAGGAGAAGGTGCTGAAAAGCATGGGGTCGCCCTCGGTGAGGAAGGCGACGTCCTGTCCCTTTCTCAGGCGCTCGGCCACCAATTCAGAGGCTTCGCTCCAGGCTTGGGCCGCGCCTTCGGCGTCGTCGGTGGGGAACGGGGCCCGCAGTATCTCCTGCTCCGGCTTCACATAATCTTTAACGATGCTCAGGGCGTAGCTATCCCGCCGGTTGGCCGCTTGAGGCACGCAGATGACTGGGACTCTCTGAATCGCCTTCAGGGCTTTTAGGGTCAGCAGTTCGGGGTCGCCGGGACCGACGCCGATGCCGTAGAGGCAGCCGATAGCCGGGGATATTTCGATCGGGTCTTCTGGCATGCCGGCCGCCTATTTTACGCGCCGGCCGGAAACGATGAACACCGGGTTAAGCGACTCCAGCCGCACCGCGCCGTCGGGCATCTCTTTGCCCCGGGCCGAGGTCACCTGGGTGAGTTCGGTGGCCAGGCCCAAGCTCTTCAGGAGCCGGTAGGCTTGGTCGGTGCGTTCCAGCACCGCCAAGTTGACTAAGATCGTGCCACTTGGGTTGAGACGGGAAGCCGCGTATTCCAAAATCTCGGACAATTTGCCGCCGCTGCCGCCGACGAAGACCGAGTCGGGACTGGGCAGCGCCTCCAACGCCTGTGGGGCTTCTCCATTCACGATATGGATATTTTCGGAGCCCCACTGGGCAACGTTTGCTTCCAGCAGGGGCAGAGATTCGGCGTCACGCTCCACGGCGTAGACCTGGCCTCGGCTGGCGATCAGAGCGGCTTCCACGGATACGGACCCGGTGCCCGCGCCGATGTCCCAGACCACGCTGTCCTGCCGGAGGCCCAGCGAGTAGAGGCTTACGGCGCGCACTTCCCGCTTGGTGATCTGGCCCTTGTTGGGCCGGCGCTGCTCGAAGGCATCGTCGGGTAGCCCCAAAGACCGGGGCAGGTCCTTAACCACCGTGGGGCGCTCCGGACGGCGCTCCGGAATGAGAGACCAGAGGGATGCCGCCGGGCGAGGTTGAGGCGTGGCCCAAGAGCGTGCCGTCGAAGTCGAAGCACATGGCGTCTACGATCAGCTTGTCCGCGTCGTCGCCCAGCAGCTTTTGGCTCTCGTCGCAGACCATCTGGCTCATCAGGCTGAACAACGATAGTTGATTGTTGGCCAGGGCAATCTCGCCGAAGTGGCGGCCGGAGGTGGTCGCCGCCATCTCTTTCTGCAGTTCCGTGGACGCGCCGCACTGTCCGGCCAGGCCGGCCAGGAAGGAGGTGTCCACCTTGTTGCCGGCCACGTGGGTTACGAAATATCCCTCGGCCATCTTTGAGAACTTGCCAATCATGCCGACGTGGGTCGCCCGTTCTATCCCACGCGAGACGCACCGTTTGAGGGCCGCGCCGCTGAATATTCCAACGCCGACGTAGGCCATATCGGGCAGATCCAGGTGGTTCCTGCTGAATGCCTCGCTCTGAAGGCCCGTGGCGAGCACCATATGGTTGAGTTTGTTGGTGGCGGCGACGTCGATGGCCAGGTTCACGCTGGCCCGCCAGGCGGCGGTGGAATAAGGCTGGACCACGCCGGTGCTGCCCAGGATCGAGATGCCGCCGATCACGCCCAAGCGGGCGTTGGTGGTCTTTAACGCGACTTCTTCGCCGGTGGGCACCGAAATTTCCACGATGATGCCCTTGCCGGACTCCAGTCCGTGGGTCTTGGCGGCCTCCAGGGCCGACTCGATGATCATTCGCCGCGGCACCCTGGTCACCGCCGGTTCGCCCACCGGGATCCCGGTGCCGGGAAAGGTCACCGTGCCGACGCCCACGCCGCCCTTGATGGTGACGCCTTCTTCGGTGGCTGAACCAAGAGATATCGTGGTGCAGATCTCGGCGCCGTGGGTGGCGTCGGGGTCGTCGCCGCCGTCTTTGATGACCGAGCAGAGGACCTTTTCCCTGCCCGGCGTCCGGCCTCCCGGTGCCCCAATTATCCATTCACAACGGTGCAGCGTGAATTCGACGTCCCGGCCGATGGGCAAGTGGATGGTCACTTTGTTTTGCGGCTCTCCGGTGAGGAGGGCGGTGACCGCCGCTTTGGCCGCGGCGGCCGCGCAGGCGCCCGTCGTGTATCCGGTGCGCATGCCCTTGCCCCGGACCGTCGGCCGGCTGTAATCGCTCTCGGGGCTTCCGTTGCCCGAATCGGCCGGGCTCATCGGGCCGCCTGACTCCAGACCTGGCGCACCCGGTCGGCGGTGACGGCTACGATCTTGTCGTCCACGCCCAGAGGCGGGGTCACCGACATGGCGACCTGGGGATACCGCTCTTTGATCAGCTCCATGCCGCCGATGACATTTCTTTGGAGGATGATGCCGGGAAAGAAGAGATAAGGGACGCAAATGATGGACGAGACCCTTCGGGTTTCGGCCAATTCGGCGGCCGCCAGGTCCATGGTGGGGTCGCCGTAATGGGACTGGGCCACCGCCACGGAGTAGCCGTCGCCCAACCGGTCTTCCACCAGTCGGCCCAATTCCTCCAACCAGACGCAGTCGTCGTATTCGGTCTTGGTCCCAGCCTTGACCAACAGGATGCCCTTGGGGCCAGAGCCATTAGCAACAGGTCCTGTCGGTCCTTCCAGTTCCTGGACCCTTTGGACCACCAGTTCAGCCAGGTTGGGGTCTGAGCCGAGGCCGTCAGCCAGGTGCAGACGGATCCCCGGCAATTGGCCGCGCACCTCTTCCATGATCTCGTGCATCTCCAGGGTTGCGTGCTTGCCGTTTCCCAACAGGAAGGGCGCCAGCACCACGTTGTGAATGCCCCTGTCGTCCAGCATCTTGACCGCTTCCGGGGGGAAGGGCTTGATGAACTCAAGGCATGATAGGACCATCTGCGATTGGTCCAGCTCCAGCATCCCCTGAAGCCGGTCGGCCACCTGCTTCAGCCCGTCGGGCGTGCTGGGACAGTCCTGACACCACTCTGGGGTCTGCGCCGGAGCATTCGCCGGAGTTTTCGACTGAACCCAGGCGCAGGAACATTCGGCTTTGCTGGTGCCCCGCTGGCTGCCGTGAGCCAAGAGGACCACTCCCCAGCGGTCCCGGCCGTTATTTTTCTCGTTCAAATGGATACCTCTTGCAGCGCCAGTCCCAGCAGAGCATTGACCGTGGCCGCCGCCGCCGAACTGCCGCCGCGCCGCTCCCAGACGGAGATGTAGGGCACGTCGGCCTTGGCCAGCTCGGCTTTGGACTCGGTGCAGGCGATGAAGCCCACCGGCATGCCGATGACCAGCGCGGGCGAGACCTCGCCGGCTTTGACCATGTCCAACAAGGCTAAAAGGGCGGTGGGAGCGTTGCCGACCACCGCGATGGCTCCGTTCAGGTGGGGAGTCAGTTCCCGGACCGCTGCCACGGAACGTGTCGTGCCTTCAGACTTGGCCCGTTGGGCGGTGTTGGGCGTGTCGATCTGGCAATAAGTCGTGATGCCGCACTTGCTGAGCAGCGCCTTGGATATGCCTACTTCCACCATGCGCACGTCGGTGACTACCGCGGCCTTGGCCCTGATGGCGGCGATGCCTAGTTCTACGGCATTAGGGCTGAATCCCACGGCTTTGGAGATTTCAGGGTCACCTTCCGCCCGCACGATACGGCACACCACGTAGCGTTCTTCGGGCGTGAGGCCGTCCAACTGAGGCAGGCAGGCTTCAACGGCCTCGATGCTGCGGCGGTCAATTTCGTCTGGGAGTAGGGCGTATTTCTCGACTAATGACATAACAATACCGATATTACCGGTGAGTCATTATAGCCGGTTTCGCCGGGGTGAGGGCAGTGGTAGAGGTGGAAAAGGGGCGGCGAAGTTAATCGGGGCTTTTTGGGCCTTCTTCGCTCAGACGGAAGATCTCCCGGGCGACTTTTAGTTCCTCGGGGCCTTTGCGTTCTTTCAAGAACATGGTCGGGTCGTGCAGCAATTTATTCACGATGGCCCGGGTCATGGCGTCCAATGACTCCAGGGCTTCTTCGTCCAGCTTGCCGTTCAGCTTCCGCACCGTCTTGTGCAGTTCCAATGTGCGGACCTGGTCCGCCCGGTGGCGTAGTTCGATAACCGTGGGCAGGGCTTCTAGGTCCAGGCACCACTGGCGGAACTGCTGGGCTTCGTCGGTGACCAATTCCTCGGCCCATTCGGCTTCCTTGGCCTTCTTCTCGCGGCTGGCCTTGGTTGCCGATTCCAGGTCGTCAACATCGTTCAAGAAAACGTTCTTCACCAGGGCGGCCTCGGGGTCGATGTCCCTGGGAACGGCGATGTCGATGAGCAAGAGGGGCCGGTCGGGGCGGACGGCCATGGCGTCGCCGATCAGGCTTGCTCCCAGAACGTATCCCGGAGACCCGGTGCAGCCGATGACGATGTCCGAATCCCGTAGGGCCTTGGGCATCCCATCGAAGGGTATCGCCTGGGCGGAAAGGCTGGCGGCCAGTTCCTCAGCCCGGTGGAAGGTGCGGTTGGTGACGGTGATGTCGGTGACACCGGACAGGCTCAAGACCTCGGCGGCCAGTTCCCCGGCCTCGCCGGCGCCCACCACCAATACCCGGCGGTTGGTTAGATCGCCCAGCACCGATTTGGCCATCTCGACGCAGGCCCGGCTCACGGAGAGAGCGTTTCGGCTGATACCGGTCTCGCGCCGGATCCGGCGCCCCACGCGGAGCGCCTGCTGAAATAGTTGGGCCAGCGGTCCCTGGGCGGTGCCGGCCGTGGTGGCGGCTTCGTAGGCGTCACGCACCTGGCCGATTATCTGCTCTTCGCCCAAGATCATGGAATCGAGGCTGGAAGCCACCCGGAACAGGTGGTGGATGCAATCGTAGCCCCGGTAGACGTAAAGATACCGGTCGACGTCCAGCAGGGAGATGCCGAATCTCTCGACCAGGAATTGTTTCACCCGGTCGGCGCCGGCCTCGCTGCCGGCGTCTTCAGGGATATCCAGGGTGTAGAACTCGGAGCGGTTGCAGGTGGACAGGATTACGCCGGCCACCCCGTGACCGTTCATGGCGCCGAGGGCCTCGGGAAGCTGGTCTTTGTTCAGCGAGAGGAGTTCCCGCACCTCAACGGGCGCGGTCCGGTGGTTCAGCCCAACGACTAGGAATTCCAAGTTCTCTCCGGGGACAGGTCCATTGGTTTTTTGGTGTTATTTCGGGGGATATTCCGGTCCGCCGGTTGGCTTTCGCCATTCACTGGGCGGACCGGTAATGCTGTGTGATTATCATGAAATGATTGGGAAGGAAACCTTCAACGGACCGTGAATCGGGCCGGTGGTTCCAGCCGGAAGGCTGAAAAATCTATAAAAACCTACCAAAATCTTTGAAAGTCTGATTTAACAATTCAGGCTACATGGGAGTGTAGTAGGCCCACTCCCCCCTGTCAACGGGCTTAAAAAGAAGGATTTCATATCTTGGAATCTTCATCGCTGCGGCTGTCTAATTGTCGTTGCCCGCCGCAGGTCTGGGAGCTTCCGCTTGGGCGGGCTCGTCGCTAAGCGGTGTTATTTTGCTGCTCAAGTTCCGTACCGTGGAGTTGAACGCGGCCGGACCGATGGCGAATAAGGCCACCGCCAGACCTCCCATGGCGATGGCGATCGGCGCGGTGAATATGCTGGTCAAAGCGCTGGCCTGCAACCCGCCGAGAGGCATGATGCTCCAGGTCATGCCATAGAAGCCCATGACCCTGCCCCGCATCCGGTCCGGCACCATGATCTGGAGGGAACTCTGGACGGAGATCATGTACACCGAATTAAAAACACCCATGACGAACATCAGCCCCATGGCCAAGGGAAGGGAGCCCACGTACTTGGAAGTAAGGGCGAAGGCCGCCACCGCCAATCCGAACAGCACCGCCCCGCCGATGATGGCCAGACCACGGTTGGGCACGCTCCCTCGGGCGCCTATGTACAAGGTATTGACCAGCGCGCCAGCCCCGGACATCCCCAGGAGCAGGCCCTGGCCCCTGGCGCCGACTTCCAGTATGTCCACCGCGAATACAGGCATCAGCATGACGTAGGCCATGCCGAAGAAACTGTTGAAGAAGGTCATGCCGATCAGGAAAGAGAAAATGGAATTGACCTTGATGAATCTCAGGCCCTCTTTGATGTCGTGGATCGGACTGCCCAGCGCCCCCCTGGGAATGGGTGCTATCTTGAGGCGCGCCATCACCACGGCCAGCACCACAAATCCCATCCCCGAAATGTAGAGGACCGACTCAGTATTGATCACGTCGATGAGGATCCCGGCTATCGCCGGGGCGACGATTCGTGTGCTCTGCCAGATGACCGAGTTCATCGCCACCGCGCTCATCATCACGCTGCGGTCGATCAGGTGCGGGTACAGGGCCTGGCGGGCTGGATTGTCGAACGCCTCCACACCGCCGGCCAGAAAGGCGATCAGCAAGACATGCCAAGACTCGACCCGGTCCAGTAGGGTGAGCGTGGCCAGGATAAAGATGAGACCGCCAGTGGCAAGTTGGGTGAACATGATCAGGCGGCGTTTGTCCAAGCGGTCCGCGAAAACGCCGCCAAAGAGGTTGAAGAATATGGCCGGGATGGCGTTGGCCGCTCCCACCAGGCCCAGCGACCATACAGAGCCGGTGATCAGATAGATCAGCCAGCCTTGACCAACCCGGAACATCTGGTATCCGCTGACCGACGCCAAAAGGCCCAGCCAATAGGCCCGGTAAGCCGGATAACGGAGGGCCGGCGGAATCCCGAAGTGGCTTTTCTCAAGGGGAGGGTTATTTTCTTGACTGATATTTGGTCGACGATGTCGCAAATCTAAGTATCAAATGATCACGGTGCTGAGAACCATGACAGGGTCCGGTGAGTGGGAGACCGTTTGGCTACCGGCCAAATAGTAACAGCGGCACGGGCGGGTGCCAACCATCGAAATAAAAGGGCCTCCATTCTTTCAGGAGGCCCTTTTTATTCGGGACGGTTTCCGATGCCGCCAAATCAGTTGGCCGGAAGGTCCGTCCGTAATTTATTAGCCGGTTGTCCTAACTGGTGGACGCCGGCTGGGGTTGTTTGGTCAGCATCTCGTCTAGGATCCGTTGCAGGGCCATGGTATGGCTGCAACGGTCTCTGGTGGCGAAGAAATGGCATTCGCAACGCCAGGCGCCGTTTTCGTACCGGACATTATATTCATCATGGTTGCCCCTAAATGTGGCGGCGAAACTTGTGATGTTCACCCGGTCCTTCTGTTCTGCGTACTGCCTGGCCTTTTCGATCTTGCCGATAATGCTGGAGTCCATCAACACCTCCTACTACACCGACAGTGGACACGTTCGGAGTCCGAAAATTCGCGTCCGTCACGTAAATATTACGGGTGTCAACCAGCCCGGTCAAGCAAGATTATGGCAACCTGAAGGCAATATTCGCCGGCCCCGCCGTCACGCCAAGACCGGTCCGGGCGGCAACTATAACCGTTGACTGCCTTTGCATCGTCAAATACAATTCAATTCAGCCCCTCCGGAGTGCGAAATCCGTAATCTTGGCCATCCCTTTTCGACGGCCCAGCGGTTTCGGTTCATCCGGAAAACGCGTCGAAATTATTCCAAGACGAACCAGAAAAACAAAAGGAAACCGATGAACGGCGACCAGATCAGGGATTCTTTCATAAAGTTTTTTGAGAGCAAGGGCCACCAGCACATGCCCTCGGCCTCATTGATTCCGGCCGGCGACCCAACCCTGCTGTTCACCAGCGCCGGCATGGTCCCCTTCAAGCCATTCTTCATGGGCGAGCAGACCCCGCCCTCCAAGCGGCTCACCAGCAGCCAGAAGAGCTTCCGCACCACTGACATCGACGAGGTGGGCGACCACAAGCACCTGACCTTCTTCGAGATGTTGGGCAACTTCAGCATCGGGGATTATTTCAAAGAGGGCGCGGTGGAATACTGCTGGGAGTTGGTCACCCAGCTATTCAAGCTGGACCCGGAACGGATCTACGTCACCATCCACCTGGATGACGAGGAAGCCTTCGCCATCTGGCGGGACCAGGCCGGCGTACCGGAGGAACGCATCTACCGCTACGGCGACAAGGACAACTGGTGGGGCCCCGCCGGCAATGAAGGGCCCACCGGCCCTTGCTCCGAGATTCACTATGACGGCGGCGCCGAGAAGGGCTGCCACAACGGCCGGATGATACCCCCGGACGTATTGTCAGCACAGTTCCGGAAGGAGCTTGAAACGGGAGAACCGCTGCCCATCGACGGCTGCCATCCCAACTGCGATTGCGAACGGTTCGTGGAGCTGTGGAACCTGGTTTTCATGCAGTTCTACCAAAACACGGACGGCGAGCGGACTCCTCTCCCCGCTCCGTCCGTCGACACCGGCATGGGCCTGGAAAGAGCGATGGTCATCCTACAAGGCAAGAACAACATCTACGAGACGGACCTGTTCGTGCCCATCATCGACCGGGTCGGCCAACTGACCGGCAAGACCTATGGCAAAGATATCGACACAGACTACGCCATGAGGGTGGTCGTCGAGCACGCCCGCGCGGCCGCCTTCCTGATCGGCGACGGCGTGGTGCCCGGAAACGAGGGCCGGGGCTACGTCCTGCGCCGGATAATCCGCCGCGCCATCCGCTACGGCCGCCAACTTGGCCTCAATGAGCCCTTCCTGACCGAGGTGGTGGAAGCCGTCATTCCTCAGTTCAGCGGCGTATATAAAGAACTCTCCGAGAACCATGAATTTATCCAGCGGGTGATAGGTCTTGAAGAGGAAGCATTCGGGGTAGCCTTTGTACGGGGAAACGGAATCCTAAACGGCATGCTTGGTCTTCGTCCGTTTGTCCGGGAAGAAATGCCTAAGATATCAGGGGATTCTCTGAGACCGGTCGCGATTCCTCTTACTCTTAGTGGTGAATACGAGAGTATCGGTGCGGAAATAGCAATGAATTTGCTACAGCAAATCCCATCCGGCGAACCAGGCGACCGAGGGCTAGATCAATGGCTGAATAGTATTACCGGTAGCGAAGCATTCGTTCTCTACGACACCTACGGGTTCCCGCCGGAACTGACGGCCGAGATCGCCAAAGAACACGGGCTGAAAATCGATATGGAGGGCTTCGAGCGGGAGATGGACGCTCAGAAAGAGCAGTCCCGCTCCTCGGGCTCGTTCTCCGGCAGCATGGAGATGCAGACCTCCTATTCGGACATGGGTCTTGGGTCGAGCGAGTTCGTTGGTTACGGCCTGACGGAACAGGAATCTAAGATTGCCGCCATCTTGTTGGGTGGGATATCGGTGGACCACGCCACCCAAGGCCAGCAAGTAGAAGTCGTGATCAGCCAGTCCCCCTTCTACGCCGAGGGCGGCGGACAGTTGGGCGACCGAGGACTGATCAGCGGCCCCAATGGCGTCGTGGCGGTGGAAGACACCCAGAGTCCGGTGGCGGGACTGATCGTACAGCGCGGAACGGTAGAGCAGGGTGAGATATCCGTTGGCGACGCAGTCACGGCCACGGTTGAGGCGGCGCGCCGTCTGGACTCGTCCCGGAACCACAGCGGCACCCATATCCTCCACGCCGCTCTGCGCTCAGTGCTGGGAGCCCACGTCCGCCAGGCCGGATCGTTCGTGGCCCCGGAGCGGCTGCGGTTCGACTTCAGCCACGTGAGCGCCCTGACCCGCGACGAACTTTTGTCGGTACAATCCTTGGCCAACGACAAGGTCCGGGGCAACCTGACCGTCACCACCCACGAGACCAGCTACAGCGAGGCGGTCCGCGAAGGCGCTCTGGCTTTCTTCGGCGACCGCTACGGCGACGTGGTCCGGGTGGTGACCATGGCCAACGGCGACGCGTTTAGCGTTGAAGTATGCGGCGGCACCCACGTCTCGGCCACCGGCCAGGTGGGCACCCTGGTGGTGCTGGGCGAGTCCAGCATCGGCGGTGGCATGCGCCGTATCGAGGCCGTAACCGGCCGGGCCGCGGAAGAACTATTCGTGCAGCAGTCCGACCGGCTGGAAGCCATATCTCAAAAGCTGCAAACCCCGGTGGCCGGCCTGGAAGCCCGGCTGGACAGTTTCATCCAGGAGAACGAAGACCTACGCAAACAATTGGAGGGTTTCCAGAAAACCTCGCTACGCGGCGAGGCCGAAGAGCTGCTGGGTAAGGTCCAGGACATTGACGGCATCAAGTTGGTGGCCGGCCGGACCTCCGCCGGCAGCGCCGACGGCATGCGTGAGATGGGAGACTTCCTCAAGGACAAGCTGGGCAGCGTGGTCGTGGCCCTGGCCGCAGTGGTCGACGGCAGCCCCATCCTGATCACCATGGTCACGCCCGACCTGGTGGAAAGAGGCCTGCATGCCGGCGACATCGCCCGGGAGACCGCCAAAGTCATGGGCGGCGGCGGCGGAGGACGCCCCGAGATGGCCCAGGCCGGCGGCAAGCAGCCCGAGAAGGTGGACGAGGCGCTGAACGGCGTTCCCGCTCTCGTGCGCCAGGGGTTGTCTTAATTCCGACTGGATGTCGCGAGTCTCGATGAAATCGGATACCGAACAACCGAAGCTGATGGCCTTGGACCTGGGCGAACGCCGCATCGGTCTGGCGGTCAGCGGCCCCGGCAGCCTGGTCTTGCCCGCCGGTCACATCGTCCGCGGCAAACTGGCCCAGGACGTCCAACAAGTCATCGAATCCGCCCGGGAGCATCAGGCCCAGGGCATCGTCGTCGGCATTCCCTACACACTCGATGGCGGGACCGGTCCATCCGCCAAACTGGCACTCGGGTTCATCCGTGCCCTCCGCCGGGCGGTCAGTGAAGACGAATCTCTGGCCATCCATGAGATGGACGAGCGTTACACCAGCGTCGAGGCAGAGGGCCTGCTACGGGAGTCGGGGGTCCAGCCCTCACGGGACCGGGCGTCGGTGGACGAGACGGCGGCGGTGCTGATCCTGCAGCGGTTCTTGGTTTCACAAGAGAATTGACCGATCTTGTGGGGGATGCCCCCATCCTAACCTTCCCCGGCTTTGCCTCGAAACTGTCATTCTGAGGCGTTGGCCGTAGAATCTCGCTGCTGATGCACAAACACTTACCAAGAACAAAGAGACCCTTTGCTTCTCTCAGGGTGACAGCGGGAAAAGCCTCTATGGCGCAATCCACGGGCAATCACGTTTGAGGCAAGTCCAACCTTCCCCCGCGTCCGGGGAAGGAATTTTTTTATTCCGCTGCCGCGTGCCTAGCTGCAAGGTAGCCGAAGGTCATGGCGCCGCCGAGCTCGCAGCCGGCTTGGTAGCCGATGCCGTATGAATGGGCGCTGTTGCTGCCGCAGGCGTAGAGTCCCGGGATCGGCCGGCCGCGCAGGTGCACCACCTGGGCAAATTCATTGGTCATAAGGCGGGTCGAGCCGGTGGCCGCCGGCTCCAGGGGAAGGCCATAATATGGCGGCTTGTTCAGAGGCCCCAGGTTGGGGTTGGGCTTGTGGGTAAGGTCTCCGCTGACGGAGTTGGCGAACGGGAACTCGCCTCGGCCAAAGTCTTGGTCTTTCCCCGCAACGGCGAACCGGTTGAAGCGCCGGATGGTCTTGGTTAATCCCTCGCCGTCGATGCCCAACTCCTGGGCCAAACCCTTGATCGTTCTGTTTCCGATGAGCCAATCGGGAACATCCTGGCCGGGTTCGATGCTGCCCAAGCCGTACTTGTCCAGGTAGGTCTGATCGAAGACCAAAAAGCAGGGCACATTGACGTACCGGTGTCGGCGGACGTCGAAATTGCGCAATGTGGCGCCGACCTGTTGGCCGATGGACTCGTCAGAGAACCGGTTGCCGTCCAGGTTCACGAGGATGCTGTGTGGAAAGCCGGACTCGTTGTTCGTGACCCCCCGGTAGAGCGGCACTCCGTAGTGCTCCTCCCCCGGGATGAGGTACAGCAGGTCCTGTTGGAACTGAGGTTTTATGCTGATGGCGGCGCCGATCTCGCCGGCCAAGACCACTGCGTCGCCATCGACGCTGGGTGGCAGGAGCGATTCAGTGGCGTGAAACTCGCTGGACCTCCAGGTCAAAGATTCGTTTCTGACATTGCTGCCGGTGGCTAGCACAACGCCTCTTCGGGCCATGATCCGAAACTCGTTGCGGCCTTGCCCGGCGACGACACCTCGCACCCGGCCGTCCTCCATGATCAGGGATAGGACCTGAGTCTCAAGGTGGAATGGTATATTCCGGCGCAGCACCGCGCTCATCAAGTGTCCGACGAGACCGGCGCCAAAGGTGCGTATATCCTGGTCCATGCGCTTCCGGATAAGCTGCCGGTCCCAATTCTGCGGTTGCGGCCGGCCACCCCAACTGGCCACCTCTTCGAATGTCGCACGGTGTGTGACCGCCGGCGCGGCTCGTAGGTGTTCATGCCAATCGCCCAAAGATTTGGACTCAAAGGGCCTTACTTGCAGGTTACGGCCCTCGCCCAAGGAACCGGGCGCCATGCCCTGGAAGTAATCGGGAAGGCCTGGGACCACGTAGAAGGGGATCCCCTGATCGTCACAGAAAAATTTGAGCGCTTCGGGAGCGGTGTCGATGTAGGCCCGGAGGTTGTTTTCTAGCTCATGGCCCGCAGCCAGGTGATGCAGGTAGTTGTAGGCGTCTTCCCGGGAATCCTTGATCCCCAAAGCCCGCTCCAGGTGGTTGTCCCCAACCCAAACTATCCCATATGAATATGTTGTCCCGCCGCCGAATTTGTCGGACTTTTCCAGGATGACGGTCTCAAGGCCTTGCGAATGGGCCGCCAGGGCCGCGCAGCTTGCCCCCATACCCGAGCCGACGGCGATGAAGTCCACTTCCGTGTCTGATTTTAGGTTAGGGGTGAGACTTGAAGACGAATTCACGCCATTCCTTTTTGACCGCCCTTCTTGACCGGATTTTAAACATCATACAGCAGCGGCCTATATCTGGCCCCCGCCGTGCGCCGGGGTGGGCAAGAGCCTACAATGGGCGGTGCCGCTTTAATTTGTTTAAATATCGATCAGAAAATTGAGGGAACCGGATATGACCACATCCATCGGCAAGGCCGAAACCGTTATCAAGAACGCCAACATCATGACCATGGACACCGGCCGCCCCAGCGCCCAGGCGCTAGCCATGACCCACGGCAGGTTCGCCGGGGTTGGCAGCAACGAAGACATCGAAGGCCTGATCGGGCCGGGGACCAAGGTGCTTGACCTGGGCGGCAAGACGGTGCTGCCAGGGTTCATAGACGCCCACATCCACGTGTTGAGCAGCGGCGTGCGCCACGTGATGTCCGCGGACTGCGATGTGCCGACCCTCAAGCAGGTCCAGGCTGGACTGAAAGAAAGGTCCGATAAAACGCCGGGCGGAGAATGGGTCCAGGGATTCAAATTCGACGACACCAAGACCGACCGCACCGCCTCGAACGAGGGCCGCCACCTGTACCGCGACGACCTGGACGCAGTGACCACCGACCACCCTGTCATGGTGGCCCACCGGGCGGGGCACGTCTTCTACATGAACACGCTAGGCCTGGAGGCGGCCGGGTTCAACGACGAGACCCCCGACCCTCCGGGAGGCAGGCTGGGCCGGGACCCGGACACCGGCCGGTTGAACGGCATGGTCTACGAGCGAGCCATCGACCATGTGCGCTTCGGCCTCATCCCGGTGGACAGCGAGGAGGTGCGCCGCGAAGGGCTCAGAACGATCTGCAGCATGCTGAACCGTGTCGGCCTGACCAGTGTCCACGACGCCAGGGTTACAGCCGAGGAGTTCCAGACCTATCAGGACGGAAAAGCCGCTGGAGAGTTGAGCCTCCGTGTCTACGCCCTGATGTGGTACCCCCAGTTTCCAGCCCTCCGGGACGCCGGCATCAGGTCAGGCCTGGGCGACGACCGGCTCCGCATCGGCGGCATCAAGATGGTGGCCGACGGCGCCATCGCCACCCGGACCGCCTACCTGTCCCAACCCTACGAGGGCTCCCAATGCGACCACGGGATACTGGCCATGGAACAAGATGAGATCGATCAGCAGGTTATGGATATGCACCGGGCCGGCTTCCAGGTTTGCATCCACGCCAACGGAGACGTGACCATCGACATGGTCCTGTCCGCCTACGAGAAGGCGCAGAAGGCCCACCCCAGGGACAACGCCCGGCACCGCATCGAACACTGCACGTTGGTGAATCCGGACCTACTTGCCAGGATGAAAGCTCTGGGATGCATCGCGACACCTTTCTGCACCTACGTCTATCACCACGGCGAGAAGATGCGCTACTACGGCGAGCAGAGATTGGAGTGGATGTTCGCCCAGCGTTCTTTCATCGATTCCGGCGTGGTGTCCACTGGGGCCACCGACTACCCGCCCGGTCCCTTCGAGCCCCTGCTGGGCATACAAAGTTGCGTGACCCGCACCGACAGCACGGGCAAGGAATGGGGCGTCAATCAGAAGGTGTCCGTCGAAGAGGCGCTGCGGCTGTACACCCTGAACGGGGCCTATGCGTCTTTTGAAGAAGACACCAAGGGTTCCATCGAGACCGGAAAGCTGGCGGACCTGGTGGTGTTGGCCAGCGACCCCACCCAGATCGACCCACTGGCG
Source organism: Chloroflexota bacterium (assembly GCA_022562475.1). Taxonomy (GTDB): domain Bacteria; phylum Chloroflexota; class Dehalococcoidia; order Lucifugimonadales; family UBA3495; genus UBA9611. The sequence continues at coordinate 21,806 of JADFPD010000027.1, forward strand.
ATCAAGGACATCCAGGTGGAACAGACGATCGTCGGCGGCGAAACGGTCTACGGGGGATAGTGCTACGGGCACTAAAGATACACACGTTCAAAGTCGTCTGAGATCATAGACATGTTGTCCACGTCCCAATCGAAGGACAACACCACTGAACGGTCGGATGTCGCCACCAGAAGCCGCTTTCCGTTCTGCGTGACCACGCTTTCGGCCAGGCTGTAGTCAAGTTCTCCGGCCTCTTTGCCCGAACGGTTACAGACCATCATGGGCAGTCCGGTGTCGGCCGACCGGGCTTCCCACTCTCCGTCGGGTCCGCAGCGGCCGGGGCCCCATGAGACGGGCGAGACCAGCAGCTGGGCGCCCTTGTCCTTGAACACTTGCGCGATCTCGTTCTGGTAGGCATCGGCGCAGATCAGGATGCCCGTCTTGATACCGTCGCAATCGATGGGTTCGATCTTCCACCCGCTGGTGGACCAGGATTCCGCCCCGCCCAGGGCTTTGACCTTGCGGTGCTTGCCGATGATTTCGCCGCTGGCGTTGATCACGAAAACGGTGTTGTACATCTTGTTGGTGGCCGGGTCACGCTCTGGATGAGACAGAAAAACCGTCAGGCCATGCGCTTTGACCAGGCCGAGAAACGCGTTCATCCAGGGGTCGGGCTGGGGGAGGATCCAGTCGGTGCCGATTGTTTCCATGAACAGGTAACCGGGGATGCACAGTTCGGGGGTAACCACCCACTGAGCGCCCTGCTGGGCGGCGACCTTTACGCCTTGCTCCACCAGCTTGCGATTGTGGTCGATGTCGCTGGTGACCGGCGCCAGATGCAGGAACGAAATCCGAAGCTTTCTCATCTTCGGGGGATTATAGCATTCAGCGCGGGCAGCGCCCTTTGGCCTTGACGGCCAGGCGTCGTGACATCAGAATAAATGGTGGCGCCATCAGGATATTTGACGCCTGTTCCTCTTTTTGAAGCCCCGTAGTGTAGCGGTAACACGCCAGCCTTTGGAGCTGGAATCCCTGGTTCGAACCCAGGCGGGGTTGCCATCTTTTGTTGGTTGCTCTCCAGACACATCCAACCCCTAAGCCCATTCCCCCGCACAACCCAGCCACGCCCCACATTGACCCCATATCGGCAGCGCGGGTATATTACCGGCATTAAGGCGGTCCGGGAATGCCCGGTCCGCCGCTTGCGAGGTCTACCACAGCGTGTATGCGTTGATCCTGGCCGGCGGGAAAGGGGAAAGACTCCGTCCGCTGACCGACACCCTGCCCAAGCCCATGGTCCCGGTCTGCGGCAAGCCCATCCTGGAACACCAGGTGGAGTGGCTGAAGGCCGGCGGCGTGACCGACGTGGTGTTTCTGGCCGGTTACCGCTGGGAGGCCATCAAAGACCACTTCGGCGACGGCAAGGGCTTCGGCATCAACGCCCACTACAGCGTGGAAGATTCTCCCCTGGGCCGGGGCGGGGCCATCAAAGCCGGGTTCCCCAAGGTCCCAAGAAGCGAAGAAACAGTGGTCGTGCTGAACGGGGACGTCATCACCGATGAGACATTGGATAACCTGTCGGCGTATCATCAGGAACGAAAGTCGGCGAATGATTCACACCTGGCCACCATTATGGTCGTGCCCATGGTCAGCCCCTACGGACTGGTCGACATGGACCCGTCGGGCGCGGTGACCGGCTTCCGTGAGAAGGTGGAGATGGAGCACTGGATCAATGCCGGCATCTATCTCTTTGACCGCGCCATCGTTGACGAGCTGCCCGACCAGGGCGACCATGAGACCGGGACCTTCCCCAGGCTGGCCCAAGCAGGACAACTGGCAGCCCTAAGGTCGCGCAGGTTCTGGCGCAGTATCGACTCGTTCAAAGACCTCGATGAAGCTGAAGCACATGTTGGGGGTAGGTGAACCAGGGGTTATACTATCTAATCGCCTAAACGCCGGTTGAACCGGCGGCGGCCAATAACCGTACAGGCGTTGTGAGCATAATGACCCAGAGCGAAGCGCCCAAGGCAGAAACGCCGGAAAATATCTCCCATACCGTTGCCTTGGCGGCGGCCAAGATCAAGGCCAACATTGAAAAGGTGTTGGTGGGCAAGGGCGACGTTATCGACCTGACCCTGGCCGCGGTGCTGAGCGGCGGGCATATTCTGGTGGAAGACGTGCCTGGCATCGGCAAGACCACATTGGCCCGTTGCTTAGCCGACTCTCTTCAATGCTCTTTCAAGCGCATCCAGTGCACCCCGGACCTGATGCCCTCCGACATCACCGGGGTCCATTTCTACAACCAGAAATCCGGCGAGTTCGAGTTCCGGCCGGGGCCCATCCTGGCCCAGGTGGTGTTGGCCGACGAGATAAACCGGGCGACTCCCCGGACCCAATCTGCCATGCTGGAAGCCATGGCCGAAGGGCAATTGACCGTTGACGATCTGACCATTCCGCTGCCCGCGCCGTTCCTGCTCATCGCCACCCAGAACCCCATAGAGCTGGAGGGCACATTCCCCTTGCCTGAAGCCCAACTGGACCGGTTCTTGATCCGTATCCGCATGGGCTACCCCGACGAGGCCCAGGAAGGAGAGATGCTGGAAAGGTTCAACGGCGCGAATCCCCTGGCCGACCTTCGGCCGGTGGCCGATGGCCCGGAGATCTTGGAACTGCAACGCCTGGTGCAGCAGGTGTACGTGGACCCGCTGTTGAATAACTACATGGTCCGGTTGGTGCAGGCGACCCGGCAACACGCCGATGTGGAACTGGGGGCCAGCCCCCGGGCGACCATGGGACTCTACCGCTGCTCCCAGGCCGTGGCCGCCATCCAAGGCCGGGACTTTGTGGGTCCTGACGACGTTAAGTTATTGGCGCCCTACACGCTGCCCCACCGAATCATCGTGAAGTCTCAGGCCCGTCTGCGTGAGCGGACCGCCGAAGACGTGGTATCCGACGTTCTGTCCCTGGTGGAGGTCCCGGTCTAACGCCGGCCTAAAGGGCGGAAAATTCTAGCTCGCCGGCCGGCCGACCGTAATGCTTAACGATTTCTGGGTCTTCTTTAGCAGCGTCATGATATTCATTGGCCTGGTGGCCAGTGAAGGGTTGCTGCTGGTGGTGGGCTCACTGGTGCTGGTGCTGGCGATCGCAGCCCGCATCTGGGAACGTTACGCATTCCGGTCCGTGAGCCATTCACGTTCCATCAGCCGGAACCGGGCGTTTATCGGCGATACCGTGGATTACTCGGTCTCGCTGGACAATGACAAAGTGCTGCCCCTGATCTGGGTCGACATCCAAGATTCCTTTCCTGACGGATTGGACCTGACCGGGGCGACCATGCGTGGCACCGGGTTGGAAGCGAACCGGCAACATACAATCACCACATCCTTGCTCCCCTACCAGAAGGCCACTTGGAAATATTCCCTCAAATGCTTGGAGCGCGGCTACCACCGGATCGGGCCCGTGCGTCTGCGGACCGGCGACATCTTCGGTTTTACCTCCGCGGAGACACGCTACGATCAATTCGACCATCTGTTGGTTTTTCCAAGGGTCGTGAACATGGAAGGGGTGTTGTTCCCACCGGAACATCCCTTGGGCGAGATACGTGGTTCAAGACCCATCTACTTCGACACGAACCGGGTCGTCGGCAAGCGTGACTACCAGGCCAGAGACCCCATGAAGCACATCGACTGGAAGGCCACGGCCCGTGCGCGAAGACTGCAGACCAAGGTCTTTGAGCCGGTGGTGTCGCTGAACATGTTGATCGTGATGAACGGCTCAACCCGGGAACATTCATGGCAGGGCAGCAACCGGCGTCTGTTTGAGCGGACCGTGACCGTGGCGGCATCGGCGGCCGGCCTGGCGGACCAGCGGGGTTACACCTACGGCGTGGTCAGCAATGCGGTGGCCAGCTACACCGGAAAGTGGATCAACGTTCCCATGGGAGCTTCGTCCAGCCAACTCGCCATGGTCCTAGAAGCCTTGGCCATGGCGGCGCCCTATGTGGTCGCCTCACTGGCGGCGGTGGTTAACTCGGAAAGGGACTCCCTGCCGCCGGGCACAACAGTCCTCTTGGTCACGCCATCCTTGAGCGACTCACTGCTCGATGATATAGCCGGCATCCGGGACCACGGCTGCCCGGTGCTGGTGCTCTACGCCGGGGACGGTCTTCCGGACCGGGAGTTGGGTGATATAGAGATTATCCCCATGTCCAGCATATTGGACCCTCTGGAGGTGCATGAGCCGGTCATGGCGGAATAACTCGGTAACCGCGGTCGCGTTGTTCCTGGAGAGCTGTGCGCTCTACCTGGTCTTTGTGGCGTTTGGGGCCGTTCTCAACCAACCGGGAATAGCCCTTCCGTTCTGGCTGGTGTTGCTGGCGCTGGTTTCTTCATACTTTCTCATGTCCTACATCCTCACTGTTAACGTTACTCCCCGTATCAGAGGGCTGATCGGCCTTGCCTCCGGAGTCCCGGCATTGTTGGTCTTCACCAACATCAATACCGGGTTTGGCTTGATTCCCGTGGACACGGTGATCTCCGGAGATATAACTTCCACGGTAGCGATCGTCGGGACCGTGGTGTTCTTGATCGTCGTATGGTGGCGGGGATCCAGCGTGGCCCAGGAGGAAATTTCGCTGGACGCGGTGCGGGCCGCTTTCCTGTGGGGCCTGGGCGTTTTATTCGTCACCGCGTTGGTAGACAGCCTGGTGGATGAGCGGGTGGTCAACGGCTTCCTGGTGGTGGGATTCTTCGCTGTCGGGCTGCTGGGGCTTTCCCTGGCCCGGTTCTCCTCCGAGAGCGGGGAGACTCACACCATGTCCCGGGAATGGCTGATGCCCATCGTGGTCAGCGTTGGCGCCGTGGTTGTATTGGGGCTGGTCATCAGCGCCATCGGTCTGGGTGGCCTGGACGACGTGACCAGGGAAACCGTGAAATTCGGCGGCAATGCCGGTTTCTGGATCCTGAAGCCGGTCTTGCTGCTGATGGGTTTGTTCGCTGGTTTAATCGTGGGGTTCGCCAACTGGTTATCGGGGATGTTCGGACAGGGAGACTTTACGGCGTTGATAGACGCTCAGGAACGGTTGAACGACTTCCACGAAGGCCTCAGACTGCAGGCCGAAGAGAAGGAATCTTCAACCGCCCTGGTTACGATACTCAAATGGATGGCATTGGCCGTGGCGTCGGTGCTTGCAGGCTATCTGGTCTACCGGTTGTTCCGGTCCCGGCGGTTCACGGGCCGGGAAGAGGATGTTGAAGAGACCAGGGAATCTCTTTTCACTTGGAGGCGGGCCAACGACGACCTGGCGGGGATGCTGGCCGGATGGTGGAGCAGGATGTTTCCGGTGCAGGAGAAGAGGATGGACGGGGGCAAGGAACCCTCCACACCCAGGGAGGTTTACCACGGTTTCTTGGGGCTGGCCTCCCGCCTGGGCCGTCCTCGGCGCGACTGGGAGACGCCCAACGAGCATCAACGGGGCATCTGGGGTCTCCTGCCAACCGACCCGGTCTACCGGATAGTGCAGCGGTTCCAACGCTCGCATTACGGGCGGAGCGAAGCGGACAGCACGGGCATCGACGACCTGCGAAAGGACTGGAAGGAGATAAACGAGTTCATGGACCGTGAAGATCTATAGTCAGGCTATTTCTTGCTTCCGGCCCGCAGATCGTCTAGCACCTCTTTGATCTCCTCAAACCTCACGTACCGGACGTTGCCGTCGAAACTGGACGAGGTTATCAGTACCCCGAGGAACTCGCCGAATTTGTTGAACACTCCGCCTCCGCTCATGCCGTTTGTCGCGGCGGCGTCCACCTGGCCGATGGCGAAATCGCCGGGGCGGATCTCCCACAAGGCCCCGATTCGGCCAAATGTGACCAGCGGAGTGTTGGTTGAGATACTAGGAACGAAACCGATCAAAGCGACCTCGTAACCGATATCCGCGACGGACCTTTGCGATAGGTTGGCGAATACCTGGTTCGCGAAGGGCAGTTCGACGTTTAATCCCGGAGCGGCATTGTCCAAGGTAAGCAACGCCAGATCACGGTCAGTGTCGTACCCCGTTACAGTGGCCCGCTGAAATACCCCGCCTTCCACGGAGACATTCACCCGGCTGGCCCCGGTTATCACATGCTCCGCAGTGAGTATCTCAGTGGGCGAGATGCGCACGCCCGACCCCTGGGAGTAGATGATATCGACAAACGTAACGGCGTTCCGCATGTCGCCGATAAATTCGCTAAAATCGGGCGGCGGCTCCCCGGGCAACCCCCCTGGGCCCCTGGGACCCACGAAGCCGGGGAATCCGCGAGAGCCAGCGGCTCCGGCAGCCCCGGCGGTTCCTTCGAGCCCTTGTTCCCCTTGAACGCCCTGCGGTCCCGGTTCCCCCGGCAGGCCGGGTTCACCGGCGCCGCCCCGGCAGGCCAGCAAGGCGATCATGGCGAACACGGCCAGCGCCGTTAGGGCCGGGCGGAGGCCGATGCGAAGATCGATCTTGAAGGGAAGATTGCCGCTATGTGTTTTCAAGCTATACACTGGTCGCCGATGGTTGACCGCCGTGGCGTGCCGCGGCGTTTTTGTTTGGCTCTCTGATATACGTTGACGTAATTATTATCCGATGTATCGAATTATAAATAGGCAGCCTTTTTTCTACGGCTGGACCGTTCTATTCGCGGCCGGCAGTTCCATGGTCGTCAGGAACTCCGCCGCCAGTCTAACGCTTGCTGTATTCATCTTCCCCATGTCCGAGGATCTTGGGTGGAGCCGAACCCTCATCGCCGGAGCGGCCAGTCTGGGCGGACTGGTGGCCACGGTGGCCTCGCCGGTCGTGGGCTGGGCCCTGGACCGGTACGGCGCCAGGTTGATATTGACCGTTAGCGTACTTATCTTAGGGCTTTCAACGGTTTCCTTGGCCTGGGCCACGGTGCCGATTGCATTCTATCTGGCTTATGGCACTGGGCGCGTGCTATTTTCCAGCCCATTGAACCTCGGTCCTTCGGTGGTTGTGTCTCGGTGGTTCGTCAGAAGGCGGGGCCGGGCCACTGGAATCTTGTTCCTTTCCCATTCCCTGGGCATGATTACTTTCCCCCTTATCGCCGGCTTGGTGATCAAATACCGGGGCTGGGAAGACGCCTGGATCGTGTTGGGAGTGCTGGTTTGGGTGTTGGCCCTGGGGCCGGTCTCCTTGCTGGTGCGCCAAAGCCCCGAATCAGTCGGTCTACTGCCCGACGGAGACCCGCCGGAACAACCGGCTGGCGGCGCCCGAAGGGAAGCCGAATCCGAAGAGCCGAACTGGACGCTAAGGGAGGCTGTCCGCACTCCCACCCTTTGGCTTTTGGCGTTGGCCACCGGCTCTCTGTTTCTGCTTCAGTCCGGCACAAATATCCACCAAGGGGCCTATTTCTTGGACCAGGGACTGGGGTTGGGCGTTTCAGCGGCGTCTTTAAGCCTGAACGCCGTTTTCACGGGGGCCGGCAGCATCTTCTGGGGTTGGCTGGTGGACCGGGTCCCAGTCCGCTACACCTATGCCGGCGTGGCGTTGATGATGGCGGTGGCGCTGGTCCTATTCCCCATCGCCGACACAGCCGTCGAGGCACTGATCGTGGCTTCCATATTCGGGGCCGCCGTGGGCGGTATCCTGGTGGTGCCGGTGGTGGCCTACGCCAACTACTTCGGCCGCCGTTCGCTGAGCGCCATCCGGGGCGTGACCGAGCCCTTCGTATCCCTGGGCCAGGCCATCGGCGCCGTATTCTCCGGCATCATTTACGACGTAACCG
>JADFPD010000120.1 GCA_022562475.1 Chloroflexota bacterium
GGAGGTGCTGTCCTACCGCGGTGACTCCTCTGACCCCCCAAGCCTGTTCCTTATGAAGTTTGGCATGGGAGTGATCCGGGAGTTTCCGGGCGTCCCCAATTATACGACCCTCGCAGTCTCCTCGGCCAACGCCGACAAGCAGCCGATCCTCGCAGGGTTTGCAGGCGGGATGGAGGGACGCCTGCACGTGTGGGATTTGGCGACCGGAGCAGAACTCCCCGGCTGGCCTCAAGCGATAGAGGATTGGCCGACGGGTATCCCGAACCTGCGCGGATACACGGGGAGCATCCTGTCGTTCGCCGACATGACGGGGGACGGGCACGATGAGATGGTGCTCCACATCTGGTTCGCGACCGGCGATCCCGATCGGGTGCTCGTCTATGCGCTCGATGGGCAGCTGATTGCGGATTGGTCGGAAGAGACGCTGCCCGGGTTTTCGGTACCGGTATTTGGCGATCTCAATCAGGATGCCCGTGCAGAGCAGCTGCTCACCTACGGGACGAGGTTTCCGGGGTTGATCGTGCTGAGTCCGACGGGAGACACGCTTCTGGAGAAGACGAACTTCGGGGTGCTGGAGATCGGGGCGTACGGCTTCACCGGCCCACGGTTGCTCGTTGATCTCGACAAGGACGGACGACCTGAAATCTTCAGTGCCGGTCTGAGCTTCGAGCCGATTGACAATCGAGCCGCGATAGTGCTCTACGAGTATCCGGAGGGAACCGTCATGCCTGGCGCGCTGTCTTGGACATCCTTTCACCATGACCGCTACCGGAGCAGGGCTGCCTCGACGGGCATGGGCAATGAGCCCCCCACCCTGGCGCTGCGCGATCCGGATGTCGATGATGACGGGGCTGTGAGCTTTAGCGACATCAACCTCGTCGTGGCGGCCCTGGGCGAGCGCATCGGCGACAAGCTGGGCCGTCTCGTCCACGTGACTTTGAACATCGAACGCGGCCAGCAGCTCCTCGCGGCTGGGCGCGGCGCCGGAAGGCGTTGGGATTGGTTGCTTGGGCACGTTGAGGAACCGCTCCAGATAGACCGACATCGCCCCGTCGAAGATGCCTCGGGCCAGCAGCTTGGACGGCGCCCGCCGGAGGGCCTGGTCAACGGCGTTGGCATAGGTGAAGGTGTGGTGGACCGTATTCCAGTCGCTGAAACTGTTGGCCACGTGGAAATGGACCGCCCGGCGCGCCGCCGCATAGGCGACGGAAGCAGAAAGTTCGATCAACGGAACCCCGCGCCGGACTAAGTCTTTTATTTCACCGAGCACCTGAGGCGGTTCGCCGTCCAGGACCAACTCCGCCAGCTCTTCGTGCCCGGTCCACGTTGTCAGTCCCTGTCCGCCCTCGTCGATCAGGGAGTCCAATTCTTCATACACTTCTCCCAACAGGCCCGGCAGGTCCACCGGATGCCGCCAACTCGATGTCTCTTCCATCCGCTGAGCTTCCACCATACCCGGGACCAAGGAAGGCAGCACTTCCTCGGCATGTTCCCAGCCGATGTGGTCCAAGAGCTCGAAGGCCTTGTTGGCGAAGTCCAAAGTATGTCCCACGTCCATGAACAGATGGTCCGTGGAGGCGGCGAAGATCATGCCCGCGATGGTCTCTTGGGGCAGTCCGGCGCGGACCGCGGTCCGCAGAGTCCGCTCTGCCGCATCGGAGGCCCTTACTTCTATGAAACGGCGGAACCATTCTGTGTACCGCTCTGGGCGTGCCTCGCTGGTCTCCAAGGGCTCCAAGTCGAAGGCGGGTGGCTGGCCGGCCGTTGAGCGGGCCACGTGGACCATGCCGTGGTAAAGGGCCAGTGGCCGGTCTTCCCGGTCGATGGACTGCAGCACGTTGGCAAGGGAAGTAAGGATGGAAAGGCCCGAACTCCAGCCGCCGGCCCGGTTGCGGACTCCGAACAGCGCCGCCTTCCGAAGTAGGCCGGCGGTCACGCCTAGTTCATCCAACGCGACGACGCTTTTGGCCAACACGAGGCCGATGTTCTGCTCCAGCCCTTCGCTAAGTTTGTTGAGCCAGTGTTCTTGGCTGACCTGATGCTGGGGGCGAGGGTCCAACCACACGGTCCCTTCCCGAATCTCAACGCGATACGGGGCCACGTCGTCGGCGAAGGGATCGAAGGTGCATCCGCCGGCCAGGTCGAACTTGGCATGGTGCCAATGGCAGGTGAGGATACCGTCGGTAACCGTGCCCCGGTGCAGGGGAAACCCCATGTGCGGGCAGCGGTTATCCAGCGCAAACACCCGTCCCTGGTCGAAGAAGATGGCCACCGGGCGTCCTTCGCCGGAGACGACTTTCACTCCGTCCCTTTCGAGTTCCGCTAAGGGGCACACTTCGATCCAGATTTCCCTATCAAGACCGGTGGACATAGCGGCCTCCTCTAACACACAGATGTGTGGCTCTCGTTCCGTCCACACATCAATGCCGCAATACGCTCAGCCTTTCATTCCTAGAGGATGTCGATGGACACCTCGTTGGTGGGCGGCACTGGCGATGAGGCGTTTATCCCGTGGCATTCGTTGAGGACGGCTTCCTTGAACCACAAATGAAATGGGTCGGTAGAGTCAATCATCTTTTGAAGGACCCCGGACACATCGTTGGCCTCGATGTAAACCACTACATAATCTCCATGGGGGGTTTCTTGGAGACAGGCGACCTCCTTGGTTATGCCCAGGGCGTTTCGGCCTTGGATATAAGCGTCTTTACGAGCGCCATTGATCTCGGCGACTGCGCTCTTCCAAGCTTCGGTCTTTCCGGGAAGTATCGGAGCAGCAAAAGTGGTGGCTGGCATACATCAGCCCTCCTCAGGTAGATTTCACCACACACTCTAACAGAGGAGAGGCCCGTTGGCATGCGGCCACGGGTTGCTGGAAGGATATTCCGGAGCAATATTCTAAAATGCTAGTGGATGGACCTTGCCGCGGCGCACCGGGAGTTTTCGTCGGCTAGGGCGGCAGGTGGGACGCGGAACCGGCTGGAACAAGAAATGGAATTGTCTCAAGCAACCAGGGCGTCCAGTTCCTGTGGGATCGTTCTGGGCCGTTGCAGGGTTGGTATGGGCTAGCACAATCCCACTATGTTCGCTCCACGCTATCCAACCGAGCAGTCACAGCGCCGCCAGGATCCGTGGTCGCACCATGTGCGGGTATTTTGATTATCGATATTCGGTTATCATCCGAGTCTCCGCACCTTACTTCGCCTACAAATCCATGCTGGCCGTAGGATTCAGGCACTATCAACTTCTCCAATTTTCCATGGTACCGGCATGAAATCTCAAATTCCATTTAGCCTCTCCTCTACTATTACCATTTCGGACAACATCGGAAAATCGTTGCCGGAGTATTGCACGCGTTATGGAGGAAGTCAGCGGGAATCTATCGGTGAACCGGTCGAATATTACCGAGCATGGGAAGAATGGTTGATGGCCTAATGATTCATTAAAGGGTTTCGTCAATCTATTGGCCCATTACGCATAATTAAATCCCTCCAGAGCCTTTAATCAAAGCCACCACCCCACCACCAACAAAACCTTCGACACCCTTCCCTCCGTGGGCTAGAATAGCCTGCACTGAGACTGGCTAAGGATTTTTAATATGAATGTAACTGAAGCTGTTGCGCGGATCTTGAAGCTGGAGGGTGTCGAGTGGATCTCGTGTTTTCCTTCCAATCTTCTGATTGAGGCGGCCGCCAAGGAAGGCATACGGACCATCATGTTCCGGCACGAGCGGGGCGCGATCATGGCCGCCGACGGGTTCAGCCGCCTGAACGACCGGGAGAAGTTCGGCGTGGTCATAACCCAGGGCGGCCCCGGCTCGGAGAACTCCATGGGCGGCATCGCTCAGGCGTTCGGCGACAACATCCCCATCCTGTACCTGCCCGGCGGACCGGCGCTGGACCAATACGCCGTACGTCCGAATTTCTCTCCCGTGCGGACCTTTCAGACCGTCTCTAAACACGGCGAGGTCATCGTCCAAGCGGACCAGGTCGCCGACGTCATGCGGCGGGCGTTCCATAACCTGCGCAATGGACGACCCGGCCCGGTGATAGTTGAGATACCCGCGGACGTGGGCAACCACGAAGTCCCCGAAGAGGCGTTGAATTATCATCCTCCGAAGCGGGCGCCGCAATCGCCGGCCGCCGGCGACATCAAGGACGCCGTCAACCTGCTGCTCAACGCCAACAGGCCCGTGATCTGGTCGGGCATGGGCGTGCTGATGTCCCAGGCCACCCAAGAGCTCCAAGAACTGGCCGAGCTAACCGAGATACCGGTCTACTCCACCATGCCCGGCAAGTCGTCCTTCGACGACCGGCACCCGTTGGCCTTGGGGGCTGGAAGCAGCGCCACCTCCCTGCCGGCGCGGACCTGGCTTCAGGAGTCAGACGTGCTTTTCGCGGTGGGCTCCAGCATGACCCGGACCAGTTACGGCCAACCCATCCCCAGCGGCAAGGTCATCATTCACAACACGGAGAGCATCGAAGACCTGAACAAGGACTTTTCGGTTGACGTCGGCATCCCCGGAGACGCCAAGCTCACGCTGCAGGCGATGATTGAGGAGGTCAAGGCGCAGATCGGGGAGTCCGGCCGCAAAGACCGGACCAAGGTGGCCGGAGAGGTCGCCAAGCTCAAGAAATCCTGGATGGCCGATTGGACGCAGATCTTGAACTCAGACGAGACGCCGATCAATACCTACCGGGTCATCGGCGAACTGGAGCGCAACCTGGACAAGGTGAACAGCATCGTCACCCACGACGCAGGCGCTCCCCGCGACACGATCATGCCCTTCTACACGTCAACGGTCCCCCACAGCTACATCGGTTGGGGCAAGACCACTCACCTGGGCTACGGCATCCCGTTGATGATCGGCGCCAAGCTGGCCAACCCCGACAAGTTCTGCCTTAACTTCATGGGCGACGGCGCTTTTGGCATGTCCGGCCTGGACATCGAGACCTCGGTCCGGGAGAACGCGCCGATCACTACAATTGTCCTGAACAACGGCGGCATGGCCACCTATCCGGGCGGCTATCCCGTCGCCAACGAACTGTTCGGCACGACCCGGATGACCGGCGACTACGCCAAGATAGCGGAGGGCATGGGCGCCGTCGGGATCACCGTGACCCAGCCCGGCGAGATCGCCAACGCCCTGAAGCAGGCACAGAAACTGAATGCCGAGGGCAAGACCGTGCTGTTGGATATCCACACCAACCTGGAGGCCCGAAGGTCCAATTTCGCTTAGCCTGATTTATCGCAAGGAATGCCGGCCCAGTTATCTGCTGACCCACCCGCCGTAGACCGGGAATTGGCTGCAGATGAACTCGATGTAGGCCGGCTGGCCGGACTCGTTGGCGGCGAAGGCCCGCTTCAGCGCCATGACCACGTCCGAAGGCTCGCTCACTCGCTCGGTGTGATAGCCCATCTCGCCGATGACCTTGGACATGTCGACTTCGTCGTAGCCCAGCACCTTGTGGGTGAAGGGGTCGTGGCCGTCGCCCCAGAAACCGGGGCCGTAACCGGCGAACCCGCCGTTGCTCACGTGGACGATGGTGATTCCGATATTTTGCCTGAGCGCGACCTCCAAGTTGCCCATCATGTAGCCGAGGCCGGCTTCGCCGGTGACCGCGACACACTGCTTCTCAGGGAAGGCCAGCTTGGCCGCGATGGTCGCCGCGAAGCTGAATCCCAGGGAGGAGACGTTGCCCCAGCCCAAGAAACCCCGCGGCACCAATGTGTCGTACACCGTGCTCAGTTGGTCGCGGGTGTTCCCGGAATCATGGGTGAGGAATGATCTATGGGGGTCCAGCGCCTCCATCAGCCCGGCATAAACCTTGTAGGGGTTGATGGGCTTGTCCGTTGAGGCCATGGCCTCCCGGTACTTGACCATTGCTGAATCGCGGACCGACTTTATCTCAGCCGTCACGTTTCCGGCGGGCCGGCCATTTCCGGAGGTCTTGGCGGACACCTCGGCCGTCAGCGCCTGAAGCGTGAATTTGGCGTCGCCGATCACCGCCTGGGCCGTCGGGTATGTCTTGTTCACATGCAACTCGTCGATGGCGCAGTGGACGATGGTCTTGTTCACCGCATTGGGTATGCCGTGAGTGAAACGGCCTGGGGACAGGCTTGAGCCCACAGCGAACAGCAGGTCGCATTTGTCCAGGTAATGGTTCACCTGATCGCCGCGGATGCCGACGAACAAAGGATGGTCCTCCGGGAAAGCCCCCTTGGCTTTCAGGGTGGTGATCACCGGAGCGTTCACCAGTTCGGCGAAGGCCTTCAACTCGGCTGAAGCGCCGGCATAGATGACGCCTTCGCCGGCGTAGATCAAGGGGTTCTCGGCTTTCAGAAGGAGCTCCACGGCGCCGGCGACGTCGGCTGGGTCTGGCGCGTATTTCCAGCCCTTCACCGGTATGTAAGGGTCCGCCGTCTCGTCGTATTGGGCGTCGGCATCGGGGATGGCGATGATCACCGGTCCGGGCGGTCCGGTGCGCAGCATGGTGAAGGCGCGCCGCATGAACTCGGGCAGCCGTTCCGGCTTGTCCAGGTACCCATACCACTTGGACACCGACTTCAGGACGGAAGTAACGTCAAACTGGCTGTTCTCTGTGTCGCCGGCGGAGATGCCGTCGGTGATGCAAAGGACCGGCGAGCCATCTTCAAAGGCCTGGGCCATGCCGGCAAAGGCCACCTGGATTCCGGCGGCGTTCACTCCCCCTTGAAAGGTGCATACACCAATCTTGGCGCCGGAGGATATCCTGGAAAAGGCATCGGCCAAGGCCACGGCATAACGGTCGTCCCGCATCATCACCATGGGCATGCCCTCTCGGCCCAGGGCGTTGTTCACCCTACAGACCGGGAAGGTGGAGACCCATTCCACCCCTTCCTGCTTGAGTATGCGGGCTATTCCGGTGCCAACATCGATAGTCATCTTTCGGTTCCTCCGGTATATCTAAGCGTGCGGCATGACAGGGATATGACGGCCCCATCAGATCCAGCCGCCGAGTTTACATTGTTGAAACAAACAGGTGCTACTCTAGTTCAGTGGTGCCTGGATTACAACCGGAAACCGTCTAACCGGCGCGTTGCGGTCCAGGGTGGAACGGCGGTTTCCACAGATTTGACCAAGGCTGCGGATTCTCGCTATAGTTTGCCCACGAAGCGGCTGCGGACCCTCGAGAACCGATCCCGGCAGGGCCAACCCGATTAGGACGGAGTGTTATGAGTTACAAGGCTGAGTACATCTGGGTTGATGGACAAAAACCCACCGCCAAGCTGCGGTCCAAGGGGAAAGTGATCGCCGACGGTGAAGAACCACCCCTCTGGGCCTTCGACGGTTCAAGCACCAACCAGGCCACCGGCGCAAATTCTGATTGCGTCCTGAATCCGATATTCGTTTGCCCCGACCCGATACGTGGGGCAGACCACAAACTGGTCATGTGTGAGGTCTTGCTCACCGACATGACTCCTCATCCTTCCAACACCAGGGCCCCTTGCGCAGCCTCTGCCGAGAAGTACGCCGAAATGGACATGTGGTTCGGTATCGAGCAGGAATACACCTATTTCGACGGCATCAAACCATTGGGCTGGCCGGACAATGGGTTCCCCGCTCCCCAGGGCGGTTATTACTGCGGCGTGGGCTCAGATGAGGTATTCGGACGCCCCATCGTCGAGGCCCACCTCGATGCCTGCATGCATGCTGGGCTGGCCATCGTCGGGATCAACGGCGAGGTGATGCCCGGTCAATGGGAATTCCAGATCGGCGCCATAACAGCTCCCTTAGTAGCCGACCACCTCTGGGTGGCCCGGTGGCTCCTCTACCGGATCGGTGAGCAGTTCAACGTCAGCGCCACCCTCGACCCCAAGCCGGTCCGGGGCGATTGGAACGGGGCCGGCGCCCACACAAATTTCTCCACCGTCCAGATGAGGAACGATTACGACGCCTGCGTCGCCGCCGCCGAGGCTCTGGGAGCCAAGGCCGACCTCCACATCGCCAACTACGGCGACCGGATCGAAGAGCGGTTGACCGGCGAACACGAGACCTTGTCCTACAAAGAGTTCCGGTGGGGTGTCTCCGACCGGGGGGCGTCCATCAGGATTCCCTGGCAGGTGGCCCGGGACCGGAAGGGCTACATCGAAGACCGCCGGCCCAATGCCAACTGCGACCCGTACGTCGTGACGCGGCTCATCCTGGACACCGTCTGCGAAGCAGCCACCGGCAAGTAGCAGCCAGGCAGTACACGCTCGGCAGGAACTGAGAGCGCAAGATTGGGGGCTCTGCCGGCTTAACGGCCGAGCCCCCTTCGTCATTACGGCTTTCACCAGAATGACCAGCTAGGTGCCGATGCGGAAGGGATCGACGGCGTCTTCCACGGAACGGATGATGGAGAGAGCGGTGAGTTTGCCGGTGCGCGGGTTCTCGGAGGGGATGTTTTCGATATGCACCCTCAGGACACCAAATTCGCCCTCAACCTCGATGTCGTGGCAGTTGCGTTCCAGTCCGGGCACGGCCACCATCTTGACCTGAGTCTTGTCGGGGCCCAGGCCGGCCAGGCTGACGGCGGCCGACACGTTCAGGTTGGCCGGGAACCCCTTGACCGCCTCCCGGGCGGTCCCCGAGAAGACCTCCAGCTCCTCTTCCAATCCTTCCAAACTGATGCCGTTCTCGACCAGATACGGCGCGCCTTCCAGACCGATCGGCGGTTTCCGGGACACCATGGTCACGTGGTCCACCCAGCCGGCGCAGGCCGATTTTATCCCGTCCAGGCCCGCGATCGCGCCGGAAGGGGCCAACAGGCGGCAGCCTGTTCTCCGCGATTCCTCAATGATTTCCGGGTTGTCCAGCAGGGCGCCGATGCTGATGACCATCAGGTCTTTACCCGCGGCACAGG
>JADFPD010000121.1 GCA_022562475.1 Chloroflexota bacterium
TACAGAAAGAGGGACCCCGACCGATGTCGGGGTCCCTCTTTTTCTTTGCTAAAAAATTCAGGACCCCGACGGGGAGAACCCATCGAGGCCCTGGCGTGGGCACCCTTGGGGGTAAGGCGCCCTCAGATGAGGAACAGGGAATGTCTTAGGAGGATGAGCTGAACTTCCCCGCTCCTCACTTACTAATACGCAAGCAGGGGCAGGATGGATGTGGGGACTTTCCAGGGCGGTGCTCTATAGCAGTTCGGCAACCATCCGGGCGACGGATTTTGCCCAAGCCAAGTCGGCAAAAGTTGGAATGCCGGGGGATGATTCTCCCGGCCTTTTTCTCTAGGACTTGGGCATAGGGAATTGGTGACGATGCGTTGTGACCAAGTGATTGGCCAACTACGCCATTACCCCTTCTCACCATTCTCGGTAATATCCGGCCCAGATTGCGACACTTCCTCGTTGACGGTAAGAACACTTGATGGCAGATTAACGGTAATTGCTACCTTCAATGGAGAGGAGCGGTAATGGCAAAGCCGAAGGATGATTTTTTTATAACCCTCCTAAATTACAGTATGGAGCGGATTCGTGAAGGGAAAAACTTTCACATTGCCGAAGTCACCGAGCATGTCAAAGATAAACACACAGAGGTCAATATAGAAACGATACAAATGACTTGTCTTGGTGCTTTCGAGGTAATCTCGATTGAGGGTGGAGGCTATCCAGCTTCCCTCATTGGTCGAATCGTGGCGAAAACCTCGCACACCCTAACGCTCGATTCCTACTTTCAACTGTTGGAACATACAGAACTTATCGAGGCGCGTAGGTCATCGTCAAACGCTATGCGCGCGGCGTTAGCCGCAATGGCTATCTCCGCTTTCTTAGCCATTGGATCGATAATCATAAACTTGTGGGATATATCGTTATGATCCTCGCGACAACCAACACTGCCATCGCCCAAATCCCCGCCCTGGACGCCTCGGTAGCCCAGGACGTCCTAACCCAGGCCGAGTACGAGGTCTTCCGTGACGCCCTGCCCAACTGGCGGGACCGGCTGATCGCCATGGTGCTGCGAAACACCG
This sequence comes from Chloroflexota bacterium, assembly GCA_022562475.1. Taxonomy (GTDB): domain Bacteria; phylum Chloroflexota; class Dehalococcoidia; order Lucifugimonadales; family UBA3495; genus UBA9611. The sequence goes on from JADFPD010000121.1 coordinate 1,071, forward strand.
GCCTGCGGGTCAACGAGGTCCTGGGGCTGCTGGTCAAGGAATGCGCCCTGGAGGGCCCGACCTCCATCATCTACGTCATGCGGCTCAAGAAACGGCGGGAGACGCAGTACGACCCGATCTACATCAACCCCGGCCTCGGCGTCCAGCTCCGCGATTACATCAAGGGCCAGCAGATGGCGCTGACAGACCAGGTGTTCGGCAATTCGGGCACTTCCCGTGGTTCACATAAGATAACCGCTCGGGGCCTCCGCTTTGTCTTTGAGAAGGCCGGCATGGCGTCGATCGGCCGGCCGGTCCAGCCCAAAGAGTTCCGGACCTTCTTTGTCCAGACGATGGTCGACGGTGGGATCCCGCTTGCCATCGCCGCCAAGATGGTGGGCCACGATGACCCACGGACAACCCAGCGCCATTACAACGCTCTCACCGTCGACCGGCGCCGAGTGATTGGGGAGGGGATACGGGTATGAGCAGCGACCCAACCAAAGATTGCTTCGTGATAATGCCAATTTCGACGCCCGTTGGAACCAGCGCCCAACACGGCGATGATGAAGATCATTTTCGCCATGTACTCGACCACTTATTCCTGCCGGCCATTGAACAAGCGGGCTTTAACATGATTCCGCCGAGTTTCGCCGGCTCAGAATTAATACCCGCTGAGATCGTGGCCCAACTTGAAAAAAGCAGCCTCGTTTTGTGTGATATCTCTTCCTTGAACCCTAATGTGTTTTTAGAGCTGGGGATTCGGATAGCGTTGAATAAACCTGTCGCCATGGTCAAAGACCGGCACACTGACAGGATTCCTTTTGACACCGCCGCCGTTGGTCATTACACCTACGACGAATCACTCACACCGTGGACGCTCGAGGATCAAATTACGGGCTTGACGGAGCATATCAAGCAGGTCGCAAACTCCGGTGATCAGAACGCGCTGTGGAAATACTTCGGAATGCGTCTACAAGCCGGAGCTCCAACTGGAGAAGAGGGAGTTAGCGGACAACTGGGTTTCATTATGGACAGACTGGACCAGTTAAGTGAAAGGTTCGATTCACCGTCGCCAAGCGCCCGTCAACGGGTTCCGACCCCAGTCCATAAGATCGAAGAGTTAATCGAATATTTGACTCTAGTCCTAGGCTCTCGGGTGGGAGGATTTGATACGTCGGCCGTTGAGTTTGGGATTCTCAAGGCTAGTGTCACTAGCCGATTAAGTAGAGGTTTACAATATGAACTTGGCAAAGTCGCCGTAGAGCGTTTCGGAATCGCGTTGAATATAACCTACGACGAGACTAGCGACGAAACCGAAGGCGGCGGCAATAGCGCCGAAGCCCCCTGATTCGTTCGCGGAATATCCAATGCAATACGACCTCTACCTAAACGACACACACGTAGGCGGGATCAGCGCCATCGGCCTAGCTGAACAGGCCTGGGTTGTAGGGCACAGGTTTCGCTACCCGCACCTTGGGGCCAAGGAAGAGTTCATAGTTGAAGAGCTGATACGTGAAGGCAGCCGGTTCCGGGCCAACGTCTTAATCGTTGAGTCTGAGACCACCGAATAGATAAACCTATGGCCCGATTCTTCCACTCGTCTGATGACGAATTGCCGATTGGAACTGTTTTAGAGGGTCGATTTGGTGTGGTCGATCGACAACCAGAGATTTATGCAATGCTCAAGTTTGCTTATTCTAGTGGCCCCGACGCTCTAAGACTCCTGGAATCGAACATACGGCAAGCCCACCCGGATTACGACGATTGGTTACCAACTTACATTCGAGAAACGATATTCGAAGCTGTAAGGGCAGATCAATTCCCTGATAGGCCTGAGAGGTTGGGCGGTATCTTCTTATGGCCAACTCTAGAGGATCTCGACCGATACAACAGCCTAGTCCCAAAAGGACAGCCGCCACATCGGTCAAATGTTTATTCATGTGATGCGGAAGGTGCCACCAGCCCGCCGTTGGATTTGTCGTTGATAAGGCGAACGATTCTAAGAGCGCCCATATCTAATCAAATTAGCAGTCAGATTTCACTAGCCGTAGATTATTGGCGGGGTCGACAAGATCAGGGTATATGGGAGGTCATCACACACGGAAAAGTCACCGTAGTTGATGTGGTCAGCCTGAAATAAGCGGATTCGATCCTGGGTAGGCGTGGGGAGAATAGTCATGGTAGATGTTAATTTCGGGTTTCTATGCAATGAGTTAGAGGTCGTGGGCACAAGTTTCAACGCCTCTGGAATTGGCTGGGACACTGTTATTCCTCCCCACCTCCCATTAGATTTTCCACCTTTCTATGCGGTCATTGGTCTGCGGTTTAGCCCACATGAGATGGGGGAACATTCAGTGGGGGTTAGAGTGGAGGATATAGACGGCAACTCAATCGGAGCCGCATATACCCAGTCGTTTACGCCTGAGGCGCCTCTGCCCACGCATTTTTACCGCAACCACCGTGAGCAGATCCAGATTGTCAATCTTAAGTTTCCTAAAAACGGTGACTATCTCGTAATCTGGTCTCTAGATGGCGAAGACGTCCATCGTGCCCACATCGCCGTCTTACCACCTACAACCTCCCCCTAGCATTCACTTTCTTCTTCCGACTCCAACCCTGTTGCCCCAACTTATCGGCCGGCGGGGATCCCGTCGACCCGGGGCAAATTGGCCTTCACGGCGGTTACAAATCCAACCAACGTCCGAGCGGATCGTTCTCTTGGAATGATTCGATCGCCTTGCCTTGGTCGTCCTCGTAATCAGCTATGTAGTGTTTCAACATCCTGGTGTCCGACCAGCCGGCCATCGACTCCGTTAGTTCCCGGGGCACGCCAGCATCAACCGCCGTTACTGCAAAGGTCCTCCGGAAGATATGGACCGCATCCTCGATCTCGCCGATTATTCCGGCCCTTTCCATCAGGCGGCGTATGTCCTGGCCAAACCCGTCATAGCCCATGCGTTTACGCTCTTCGGTCACCCAGAGGGACGGTAGGTCGTCGGTGCGCAGATCAAGATACCTGAGCATCGGCACCTGGGCCTGTTTGGGGAAAGGGGCCCACCGCTGTTTCTGACCCTTACCGTAGACCACGCGGACCCGGCTACCATCCCAGTCCAGATCATCCAGGGTCAGATGCCGGAGTTCATTCAGCCGCATCCCGGACCCCAACAAGACGAAAAGCATGGTTTGGCGCCGGGCCCCAAGAAACGTGTTGATTGGGCAGAGGTCAAGCAACTTTAGGAAGGACTCTCGTTTCAGGAACGGTTTAGGCCGCTTGGGGACCTTTGGCGCCTTGATGCCGTCGACCGGGTTCTTCTCGACCTTCCCCCATTCTTTTGCCCAATCGAAGAAAGAGAGGACCGCCTGCCGTCTGGTGCGGATCGTCCTCGGCCGCCGGCCGCGTTCTTTCAAATCGGCCAGGTGGTTTAAGACGTCGTCCCGGGAGACCTCTCCCGGCACCATGGAATGGCCTAGCGATTCAAGGAATTTCAGGAACAGTCCCACCTCTTTTCGGTAGAACTTTATCGTCGCCTCGGTCGAGCCCTCAACGAAGTGATTTCGTGCGTAGAGTTCGAGCAGTTGGGGCAACCGCTCGGTCACTTCACGCCCAGAATCCGGGTTTTCCGGTGCAACCGCTGGTACACTCAAGCCATTATTGCCGGGCAGGCCAAAGATTTGAGTGCCGTTTCGTGCCTGAAACATTGTTTGGCTCCCCGAGTAGGATTCGAACCTACGACCTAGCGGTTAACAGCCGCCCGCTCTACCGCTGAGCTATCGGGGAACGTTGAAGAAGTGGGTGTAGCCGTGGTAGTCAGCGTAATCGATTGTAGCACCTGGCAGTTCGGTGCTCAACACGAACCGGGCACGCCCTGATGTATCATAGTTACGATAGCCTGCCGGCCCAAAAATCCCCAAGGAGCATCCCCCATGCCGTCTTTTGATGTGGTGTCCAGGACCGATCTGGCGGAGGTCGATAACGCCCTGAATGGGGTGGCGCGAGAGATCAAGCAGCGGTTCGACCTGGCCAACACCAAATGCGCCGTCGTCCGTTCGGACGATGCGCTGACTCTGACCGCCGACGACACCATGAAGATGACGCAGGTCGAGGAACTGCTTAAGAAATATTTGGCCCTGCGCAAGGTGGAACTTGGGGCGCTGGACTGGGGCGAGCCGCAGAACGCGGCGGGCGGCAGCTTGCGGGAGACGGTTTCCATCAAGCAGGGGATCGACAGCGACCTGGGGCGCAAGATCAGCAAGGAAGTAAAGTCCGCCAAGATGAAGGTCCAATTGGCCATCCAGGGCAACGAACTCAGGGTATCGGCCAAGAAGCGGGACGACCTGCAAGAGGTCATCGCCTTCATCAAGGACATGAAGAATAGCCAGCCCCTCCAGTTCGTGAACTACCGGGACTAGCGCCTTGGACCGGCGATGATCGCTAGGGCTGTCCGTTCATGCTGGTTTGAGCAACCGCCACCTACAAACGTCTTCCGATCGGCCGGCCGTTGATACCGAGTAGCTTTGAACTCGGCATGAAACACGTGTTGGCGGCATCAGGTCGTCCAAGTAGTCTGCGTGAGGGCAGGGCATTCGGCGGCTCCGGGCCATTCGAAGGCCGGAACGGCGGCGCTATTCCTCTAATCGACGTAAGACCGGACGCCATACCCCAAGCCACACGGCAACCAGTAAACTCAACATTGCACCGCCGGTGATGGCAACGGGCCAGGATATAGCATCGGCCGCCAAGGCGAGGGGCAGTGCGCCGAGATAATGGATCGCCGGGGCGACTCCCAATATGCTCAACACCCGGCCCCTTAACTCTGGGGGCACGTTCAACTGTATCAGGGTAATTACCAATGGGACGAAAAACCCGAAGCTCGTCGCTCCCACGAACAATAGGATTATCCAAGAAACCCAAGTCGAGGTCGACCAAGCGAATAAGGTCAAGACCACGGATTGAAGCAGCACCGACGCTATCAGCAGTTTCGCCTTGAATTTAAATATCCCCAGCGAGGCTAATGTCAGACTTCCGATCAATGATCCCAGTCCCACCGCCAACAACAACAGGCCGGTCCCACCCGCTCCGATCTCCAGCACTTCTTTGGTGAACGCGGGCATGACCTGACGGAATGACAAAGCGAAGAAGGCGAAGGCCAGAGTCATGCCAATGACGGTATAAAGGATTGGAGTTGACCGGACGCATCGCAGTCCTGCCCGCAGGTCTGCCAGCATCGTAGCCCCCTTGGCAGCGGCTTGATGGGGCAAGCCCCTGATCAATAGCAGGAATACGATTCCCGACAGATAAAGCCCCCCGTTAACCAACAGAGTTGGGCCTATCCCCACCAGTTCGATGATTCCGCCGGCGGCCGCCGGGCCTATGATCTGGCCCGCCTGATTGACCATGGAATGTAACGCGACAGCGTTCATCATGTCACTCCGGTCAACCAGGTCCGCTACGATGGCCTGGCGGGCCGGCATGTTCAGCCCTTGGATAGCGCCCAGGAGCGCCACGGCGGCGTAAACGTGCCAAATCTCCAACAGATCAGTGATTCTTAGGATGGCAAGGGCGAATATCAGGGCTGACACGCCAAGACGCGTGGATATCAACAGCTTGAGCCGGTCGGCGCGGTCGGCGATGACTCCGCCCAACAAAGCGAAAAACACGTTGGGAAGACCGAAGGCGAAGATCACCAGTCCCAGTTGGAAGGAAGAACCGGTCATCTCCAACACCATCCAGCCCAAGACAAGAAACTGCATGCCCTGGGCCATCGCCTGAGTGGCGCCGTTTATCCAGAACCAGCGGAAGTTGCTTTGACGAAGGGCACCGAAGGTCTGGGACCGCTGACTGCGCCGTGAGGTCGGTAACTGCACCACTAAATGTCAGCCGGATCCTAGATTCAGATGTAGTATCGCCTCCGCACGGTTGCGCGCTGTATCCGGTCCGGCCAAGAAGGGGGTTAGATGAGACCGGCAGGGCTGACTTCCTACATGGCGCAGCATCGGTTTAAAGGGTTTTTGGGCTATATCTAAATTTGGCAACATCGTGGCATAGCATATCAGGCGGAGGAACCGTTCCAGCCACTGATCGAGGTCGCGAACGCCATTTCGCCGGCCGTCATCAGGCCCCACTCCGCAGGACTTCGGAGGTGTTGAGCCTGCGGGCCGCCAAACTGGCGAATCCAACCGAAAGCGCCTACTTCAGCCAGCCTATTTCTCACCCGTTTTCTCCGTCCAATGGCCAGAGTCCAGGAAAGCCCAGGGACTGTACTGACATCATCTCGACGAAATCCCGGACTGCCGGTGCAGCGGGCCTGCCCTTTCAGAATAAAGGCGGCCGATAGCCGGACTAGGGAATAGGCGGTCTGGGGGAATCACTCTGGACCGGCGGTGGTCTCTGGTGTGTACGGTAAAATCGTTTTCCACCGTGAGCCTCATGCTGATCTCAACGTAGCTCTTGTTGGACTCGGTGTTGTCTCGGGCCAGTACGACATTGGGCGTCCGCCGACGATTCTCTGATACCCGTTCCACATCCGCCAAGATTGCGCCCAGAGTTCGGCAATAATAAACGGTCGGATCAGTCCACCGGCGTTGTCGTCCAGTTGATACTGGCGTAGGTCCAGCTTATCTTGAAGGGCTGGTTGCCGTGGTTGGCGATGCTGTGGTGGGCGCCGGGGGAGATGAAAGCGGCGTCATTGGGCCGGACGACGTGTTCCTGGCCGTCGATGACGATCAGGCCCTCACCCTCGATGACGATCACCGACTCCTCGGCGTCGTGGTAGTGCATCGGCGCCGAGGCTCCAACGGCGAACTCGGCGACGCCGCTGGATATCCGGGTTGCGCCCGTGCTGCCGTCAACCAGGCTGGATAGGATCACCCCGGGCCGCCTTTCTTGGTGTTCTACGCTGTCGAATGGGACGAATCTGGCTTTGGGCATTTCTGACTCCGGTTATCCGATTCGTAGGGGCTAGATGCCCTGCCAGTAGCGGCGGTCTTCGCCCCGGACGAAGCGGCCGAACCCGGGGTCGGGGAAATGGCCGGCCGAGACCAGAGTCCCTTCGGCCTCCAGCATGTCGATGACGGCGTGTCTGGTGCTCCGGGCCGTGTCCGGGGCGATGTCGAACACAGGGCACCAATCGGTGTAGTGGGCCTGAATCGGGCTGTGGGCCACGTCTCCCAGGATGAACGCGTGCTCGCCGTTGGAGGTCACCCGGATGGAATTATGGCCGGGGGTGTGGCCTGGAGTTGGATAGGTGGTCAGTTCCGGCGTGATTTCGTATTCACCGTCGATCAGGTCCATCACTCCGTGCTCTTTTAGCGGCAGGACCTGGGGGACCACGTATTCCACCGTGTCGATGTTGTCGGGGTGGGTCCAGTAGTCCCAATCTTTCTGGGGCACCAGGAACCGGGCGTTGGGGAAGTTGGGCTTGCCGTCGGTGTAGTTCCAGCCAACGTGGTCCGGGTGCACGTGGGTGAAGACCACGATGTCCACCGCCTCCCGGTCGATGCCCTTCTCCTTCATGTCGTCCAGCAGGTAGCAGCCCTCGCCCTGCATCCCCGTGTCCACGATGATCAGCTTGCCGGAGGAGCGGATGGCCAAAGAGCCCCAGCGGTGGTACCCGTTCTCGTCATCGGCCAGCAACTCCGGGTATTCCCGCCACTGTTCGATGGTGGTGTCGGGAAAGGCCACGAAGGGCGACCGGACGGGTAGA
>JADFPD010000122.1 GCA_022562475.1 Chloroflexota bacterium
ATAGACAAAGAGCCTATGACATGTATGATAAACAGCAGGAAGAAGTTATCAAAGTTGTGATGAACATAAACGAGTAACACGCAGCGGGGGAAAACCCTGGGAAGTGTGCCCAGGTAGTGTGATGAAGGGGTGTTGTGATGATGAAGCCGGCATTCGAGATCAGGATGGTCAAAGAGAACCTGGACCTGGCCATGGCGTTGTTGCAGGCGGTCCAGGAAGAAAAGGTAACGGCAAAACAGCTTTTCCGGGACGGTCCCGAAGATATGTTCGTCGCCTTCGCGGTGGACAATGACGGACCTGACCAGTTGGAATTAACGCGGCGCGCAGCCAATCAGGCCCGCGCCGCGTTTGCATTGGCGGTGATCCAAACTCAACGGAGCCTGGACCGGGTTTTCACCAACCCGCCCTTGGAAGAAGAGAACCCCGATCTACAGGCGGCGCGGTGCGTGATGTTCCTGCTGAATAACACCGTCTTGCCCAGCTTGTTCGCTCCGGTGTGGGACTGTCCCCCCGAATACCGCCGACGGTTCGAAGTGCGGCCAATAAACCTACTGATGGACGCCGGCGAACTGCACGGCAAGGCGCTCAGTTGGGACCACGTGGGCGGACTGCCCCAGTTCCTGGACCTGCTCGTCTATTTCGCCAACTGGGCCGAAGACCTTACTGAGATCAAGCAACCGGCCTCCGCGGGTATCGACAAACCAGAGGTCGGATGGGAGCCGGTCTCCGGCGAAGATGTGGAGCAGGAGATAATCATCGCCAGCCCGGCGCCGGCGCGGATGATCGACGGCTCGGTTGCGAGGTTCGTCGACGTTCAGTGCGACGTGGGTGGGAAAAACCTGGTCCTGGCCAAGGACCTCTACGCCGGGTTCCAGGCGTGGTGCCAGGATACCGGCCAAGACGACGTTTCGCAGCGCAGCTTTGGCATGCAGCTCACCGCCATGGGATTTCAGCGCCGCCGCCGGGGCCGGGGAAAACACTGGTGGGATGGTATCCGGCTCTTGGCTGTCTCGGAGCCGGTGGCCGAAGCGGCGTTGCTTGAGCGAAGCTCGGTATTGGCTAACGGCCACTATGAGGGTTATCAGCCGGAACTGCCCACCTGATCCCTTTTAACCCTTTTGGCCGCCGGAACTCGGCGGCTGGCTATCGCCCAGTCAACAGCCGGGCTGGTTGAAGTTGCCGCAACATCCCCTCCGTGTGCGCAGCTTGATGAAGGTGTTGCCGGCAATAAGCCGAAGCTTGCGCCAGACCGGCATCGGCTGCTTCAGATTGGTCCAGGGTTGAAAGTCTTGTTCGGCGTTCTGGTTATTCGGGGCGCACATGGTTGCCGGATTATGCCAGTCGGGTAGAATACAGGCAACCTGACCCAGGAGATCCCTGATGCCAGACTACCTTGACCGCCTCTCTCGATTCGTCTGCGATACCCGCCTGGATGACCTGGAACCGTCCACCGTTAACGCCGCCAAAGCCGTGGTGCTGGACACCATCGGCGCGATGCTGGCTGGCAGCCGCCTTCCCGAGAACGTAAAATTGGCGCAGTTGGCGGCCAAGACCGGAGGCCAGGGCCCGGCAACTCTACTGGGTCAGACCGGATCAGCCTCCGCGGTGTTTGCAGCACTGTCCAACGCCACCGCCGGGGTGGCCCTGGAGATGGACGAGGGCAACCGACTGGGGGGCGGGCATGCCGCCATCCACGTGATCCCCGCGGCGTTGGCCGTGGCCGAGGAACGGGGCGCCAGCGGCAAGGAATTCCTGGAGAGTGTCATCGCCGGCTATGAGGTGACCTCTCGCATCGGCACCGGCACCAAGGTCAAGAAAGCTGTCCATTCCCACGGCACCTGGGGGACCATCGGCTCGGCGGTGGCGACGGCCAAACTGATGGGATTCGACCAGGCCCAGACCACGGAAGCCATCAATATTGCCGCCTCGATGAGCCCGGCGAATACCTGGGCCCCGTGTATCGAAGGGGCGACCGTCCGCAACTTGTACCCCGGCCGCTCCGGATTCCAGGGCATCATGGCAGCCCAATTGACCCTCTGCGGGTTCACCGGCTTGGAGGACGGCCCCTCAGACATCTACAACAATATCCTGGGAGAGTCCTTTGATGCCGAAGCGGTCGTGCAGGAACTGGGCGTGCCGGGGGCTTACCGGATCCAGAACAACTACTTCAAGCTCCACGCTTGCTGTCTGTACAACCATCCGGTGTTGAACGGCGTTCAGGCGCTGCTGGTCCGGGAGAAATTCGTAGCGGACGACGTTGACCGAATCAAAGTGGAAGCGCCGGCGCTGGCGACTATCATGACCGACCCCGAGCCGGAGAACATGCTGGCCGCCAAGTTCTCGTTGCCATACGCGGTGGCGACGGCGGTGGTGCATAACGACACCGGCATCACCGCCTTTTATGAGGACCGGTTGCATGACCCAACGACTCTGGCTTTGGCGCGCCGCGTCGATATCGTGGCTGACCCTGAGATGGACCTGCGCCGTTACGATTATCCGGCGGCTAGGGTGGCCATATCATTGAAGGACGGGCGCACCCTCACAGAGGATGTCACCGCACACCACGGCGATGCCCAGAACCCGGCTTCCCGCGAGGAATTGGAGGGAAAGTTCAACTTCTTGGCCAGGGATGTCTTGGGGGATGGGGGCGCGGCCCGAGTTGTGGAGACCGTGGGCTACCTGGACGCTCTGGGGAATGTCAGGGAACTGACCCGCTTGCTCAAGCCAACCTAGGCGGCGTCGCCCTTTACCGCCCCCGTTCGTCGCCCCAGAGGATGATGTGGAGGCGGGTGGTGAACCGGAACCCGTTTTTCAAGCACGCCTCGGACAGCCATGGGCTTTTCTTTTCCAGCGCGTCGGGCGTCCGGCCTTCGGGCATGAGCAGCACCCGGTCCGCTGGCAACTCGTATCGGTCCCGCAGAGCGCAGACCTCGTCCACATCAGACTCCCCGGTCATCACAAACTTAAAATATGCTTCGGGCAGTTTGGCAAAGGTTTCCAAGGCCGGGGGTATCTGGCTTTGTTCCGATGGGTTGCCCGATGTGCGCAACTTGGGTGATACGTTCCATTGGCCGATGTGCTGGAGCATCCCAGGCAGGGGAACGATGGTCCCGTTGGTCTCGACCTCGAAGGTGAATCCTTCGGCCGCCAAAGACTCCACCAGAGGCGTCAGTTCCGCCTGTTGCAACATGGGTTCGCCGCCGGTGATCACCACATGGGAGCAGTTGAAGGCCTGTATACGCCGTTTTATTTCAGCCGCATCCAGCTCCACCACCTCGGTCTGATAATCGAAGTTCTGCCAGTCCCAGGTGTATTTGGTGTCGCACCAGCGGCAGCTTAGGTTGCAGGTGGCCAGCCGTAGGAACACCGATGGCACGCCCATGGAGACCCCCTCGCCTTGGATGGAGTGGAATATCTCCGGTTCGCCCCCTGGTCTCCGGCTGACCTTAAGCATCTAAGCGGGCGCCGCCTGGTTCAAGGCCGGGTCGGGATAACCAGCGTCCTTGAAGCCGTTGACCCTCAGGATGCAGCTATCGCAGCGCCCGCAAGGCGTCTCGCCACCTAGGTAGCAACTCCAGGTAAGTTCCAGCGGGGCTTGGATTTTCATGCCCAGCTTAACGATATCGGCCTTGGACATCTCGATGATGGGTGTCTCGATCTGCAATCGCACGTGATATTCGGTCCAGAGTTTGCTCCCGTATTCCAGGGACTCGGCCATCTTGTCGAAGAACTCGGGCCGGCAGTCGGGATAGCCGCTGTAGTCGATGGCGTTGGGGGCCATGTAAATGAGGGCTTTGACGTCTGCCGGAGACACGCTTTCCGTCTCGATGGCGTAAAGGACCTGGCTCTCCAGGTAGGCGGCGGCCAGAGACAGGAAGATTGTGTTGCGCAGGGGAACGTAGGTGATGGGGATGCTGTTCCCCATCTGCGCGGCGTCCCGGTCCTCGGGAACTGGGAACCGCTCTGGGTTGGTTAACGCCGAGTACCAAGCCACCTTGCCGAGGAAGGATATGTCCACCAGTTCCTGAGACACGCCGATGGACCGGGCGACTTCAGCGGCGCAGTCGACTTCTTTGGAGTGGCTCTGGCCGTAGTGAAATGTCAGGGCCGTCAGGTGGTCGGTCTTGCCCTTGGCGAGGACGGTTACCGTGGTCGAGTCCAGTCCGCCGGAGAGCAGGCTTACCCCATAGCTGGGCATGCCGTTAACCCTCGCCGTCGTATTCGGCGAATTGGTTCACCGATTCCCATAGCCGGACCTTGGCGGGCGCAACGCCGCAGAGCTCTGCCGTCTTCTCGTACAGAGCCCGGCTCATAACCTCGCATGAGGGGTTCTCATCTTGGAACTTGTAGAGCCGGACCAATTCAGCGCCGCCCAGACCGTCAATGAGTTCGGTGTCCCGGCTGTTCACCAGGAATGCGTGGTCCCAGTTCTCGTCAACCCAGGTCTTGATCCGGTCTTTCAGGTCGGTGAAGTCGTAGACCAAGCCCAGACCGTCCAGCGACTGGGACTCAAGGAAGACCTCCGCCCGGTAGGTGTGGCCGTGGGGATAGGCGCATTTGCCGTTGTAGTCCAGGAGACGGTGCCCGCTGTCAAAAGTGAATTCGATTCTTATCTGGTACATAGGGGGACCGGCGTCCCGCGCTCCTCTACTACTTGCCGCCTTCGTCCCGAGTGTATTCGACGGTTACCGTGGTGTGTAGCCCGCCCCGGACCTTGTAATCCAAGGTGACTTTCATGGACCGGGGCTGGCAGACGGCCACCAGGTCTTTGAGGACCCTATTGGCGGCGTGCTCTTGTACGATGCCAACATCCCGGTAGGAAAGTAGGTAGTACTTCAGGGACTTCAACTCGATAACCGAATCGCCGGGCACATAGGAGATAGTCAGGACGCCGTAATCCGGGAGGCCGGTCCACGGACAGACCGCGGTGAACTCATCGGTGTCAATCTCAACTTTAGCCTGCTGATCGGGGTATTCGTATTGGAAGGTGAGCAGGCAGGACGGGTCGATGGCCTCCTCGCCCTTGGAGGGGAGCTCCTGGTCCAGGCCCTCGTATTGTTCCTTAAGTTCTTGGATGGTCGCCATGGGCGCCTCCGTGCCGGTCTAAGCCGGGATTCAATGCTGATCTGACCATAATGATAGGTGGGCGGGTTGGAGGGTGTCAAAGCGTCTTGCACGGCCTGATGGCTAACGCTAAGATACGGGCACCCATCCCGGTATCGCCCATCGACATAGGAAGTTCTGCCATGACTCGGGTAAGCAAACCGGCTCACACGCTGGAACACCTTGATGCCTTGTCCATCGATGAGGCCCAGGCCCTTTCTTTCGAGGAACGGGACGCGCTGCTGGACCTGATCATCGCCGAGGGTCGCCACGAAGCCACCGGGTCCGTCTCCTACCGCACTGGGATGTACACCGATTACTTCGATGAAGACCTGACCAGGATGCTCAAGGTGAAGGCGGTTAAGGTCTACGTCCGGGGCACCACATCTTCCAATTTCGACGGAGAGGTGGTGGGCGACAATTTCATGGAACAATACCGCGCCTGTTTCCGTCACGTTGAAACTACGCTGACCGCCGGCCGCACCAGCTTCAGCCGGGTGGTCAACATGGTGGTGTTCTTGACCAACATGGACAACTGGGAAAAGTTCAACGAAGTGTTCCGGGAGTTTGTGCCAAACCCGCCCTGCCGGGCGGTGATCGGCACCACCGGCCTGGCCCAAAAGCCGTTGGCCATCGAGATCGTCGACTGCTTCGCCTACCGCGTTTCGGATTAAAAGTACCATCAACTCGATTTCACCGTCCCCATGGAGGAAGACATGGCGAATTTGACACTGGCGTACAAAGTGAGGGCTTACAGCACGGGGACCCTGGGAAGGGCCATCTGCAACGCCCGGACCCATCACTTCGTGGCCGACGACGCCGGCGGAGAGGAATTGGGCGCCGGTGAGTTCTTTTTCTCCGGTATCACCGCCTGCGCTGTGAACATGGTTGAGCGTCTGGCCAACAACGACAACATCGCATTGGAATGGATGGACGTTGGCGTGGAGTCCTACCGGGACGCGGACGCCGACCACGGCGACCTGTCGCTTTACGATGCCATACGGATCAAGTTCGAGATGTGGGGCGTTGATGACGAGGACGCCCACAACCTGGTCGAAATGTGGAAGAAGCGTTGACCCCTTTATGGTTCGGTCGCCGTGGCGACCGCCGATACCACCGTGGAGTTGGTCTCCCATACGGAGAAACACCGGTAGAGAAACGCCGGGCCAAGCCTAATTACGGAACTAACGGCTGACGATTCTTAGCCGGGGACGATAAATGCGTATCTGCTCTTTCCTGCCCAGCGCCACCGAGATGGTCTACGACCTGGGCCTCAAGGACCAACTCTACGGCGTGACCCACGAATGCGATTACCCGCCAGAGGCGCGGGACAAACCTCATGTGGTCCATAGCGTCTTTGAAGGACAGGAGCCCACCAGCGGTGAGATCAGCAAGGTGATTGCCGAGCGCTTGGCCCAGGGTCTAGGCATCTACGAGATCGATGCCAAATTGCTGCACGAGGCTGAACCGGACCTGCTGATAACTCAAGCCATCTGCGAGGTTTGAGCCATCTCCTCTCGGCAGGTTGCCGAGGTAAGCGTGGGGCTGGCTAAAGAGCCTGAGATACTATCGTTGGACCCGATCCATATCGGTGACGTGGTTGAAGACCTTAACCGCGTTGGCCGGGCGACCGGGACGGAAACCAAGGCCGCGGGGATAACCGCCAGGCTTACTGCCCGCATCGAGGCGGTTGCCGAGCGCGCCAAGGAAGCCGACCAACACCCCAGCGTGCTCCATGTCGAGTGGGCGGACCCAGTGATGTGCGGCGGCCATTGGGTGCCGGAGATGGTGGAACTGGCCGGCGGAACAAACAGTTTCGGGGACAAGGACACCGGGACCTTGAAGTTGGACTGGGATGAAGTGGTGGCCAGTCAGCCGGAGGTTATCATCATGATGCCCTGTGGCTTCGACGTGAAACGGATTCTAGAAGACATGCCCACGATGACCGCCAAGAAGGGGTGGGAAACGCTGCCCGCGGTGAAGAACAACCGGGTCTACATCGTGGATGCCGGCGCTTACACCAGCCGCTCTGGGCCCCGATTGGTCACTGGCCTGGAGATCATGGCGGAGATGATTCATCCGGAGCTGTTCACGGGCCTGATACCCGAATCAGCGGCGCTTCGTCTGTTCGGCGACCTGACCAAGACTGCCTAGGCGCTCTAGTTCAGCCGCGGCCCCTGGAACGGGTTCTGTTTGACGATCCGCTCTCTCAGTTCTTCGTTCCCCTGCTTGAGCAGGGGAATCAGGTCGGAAAGACGGGTTGCCGCAGTCTCCGTGACCAGCATGCTCTGACGCAGGTGAGGCTCCAATTCCAAGTTGGCGGCGATGGCATAGGAAAGCTTGATGGGGTCTTCCGGAATGTCGACCCGGGACGTGTAGCCTCCGGTGAGGGCCGTCAGGTTTTTTACCAAGGCCACGTAATCCTCGTTGATCTGGGTTACCAATTCGGAGCAGCCCTCGCCTTCCAGCTCCACCAAGAAGCGAACACGGCCCACGAGATGGGGCGCCCGCTGGATGATTTCTTCGATCTCGAACCGCCGCTCGCCCTTGGTCACGATGTTCATCCGGCCTTGGTCCAAGAGCTCGGAGCGGAGGATACGGGTGGAAGTGCCGATGCGTTCTGGGTCGGCCGGGTCGCCGACTTCAAGTCCTTTTTTTATCAGCACCACGCCAAAGGGAGCGTCCTGCTCCAAACATTGCCCGATCATGTCCTTGTAACGCTCTTCAAATATGTGAAGAGGCAGGTCCATGCCGGGAAAGAGGACCAGGTTCAACGGAAAGAGTGGCAGTACCGTGAGTCCGTCCGAGGACTCTTCGTGCGGCTGAGCCATAATACCCGGAGTATATTCCCCGGCCCAGCGGCAGCACAAGGAAAGGGATTAATCTATCGGCGGTTCTTTGCCCGGCGGACGCGGAAGCTGGTTGGGCCTTTTTGATGCCGGACCCATCTCAAGTAATCCGAGAACTCGGCGTTGGCCCGTAGGGCATCGATGGAATTCAATTCTTTGGCCAGGGTCGATTCAGAAAACATGGCATGGAGTTGCCGGTGGCAGGTGGGGCAAAGCTTGACCTGCGGGCCGAACCTTCCGCCCCGGGAACGGGGGATAAGGTGGTGTGATGTGGTCCGGAGGGACTCTCTCTTACACAGTACGCAGACCGGCGGTCCTTCGACGGAACGAGGCTGCATGATCTCCGGTGTAGCGCGCCGCGCCAAGATGTTAACCCTTCTCCGGCACTTCCAGAAAACGCCATCCTGGGAGGTCCACCTGCCAATCGTCGTCCTCCCATAGCATGGGCAGGATCAACCCGTTCATGGCCCGGCCGTGTTCCACCTCGGTGGTGTCATCCTCCATGCCGAAGGGAAGAAATGCGAAGGCGTGTATGTCGTCCAGATAGCTGGTCGGAGAGATGCCCAGGTCGGTCAGGTCCTCCAGCGGCCACAGGCTGAGGACAGTCTTCCGGAAGTCGTCCAGCATGGCGGGCCGCAGGGGATGGTCCAAGTCGTATCCGGCGCGGTAGGCGTCTTGCATGTTGACCCGGTTCTTGGTGGCCCACACGCCCATCCGCATGCCGCGGGTCTCCTTGGACAGCATGGACCAAGCCAGGTCCATCTCCCCGTCTCTTACGGCCTCGGCAAAGACCCCGGC
>JADFPD010000123.1 GCA_022562475.1 Chloroflexota bacterium
TGAATGCGCCCAGTATCCGTGGCTTGTCGGCGTCCCCCGAGTGGCGTTCCAACAACATCTCGGCCTCTTCCCGTCCGTCGCGGCCGAAGTAGGCATGGAGCAGGTAGACCATGGCCCACAGATGCCGGCCCTCTTCCACGTTGATCTGGAACAGGTTGCGCAGGTCATAGAGGGACGGGCAGGTCACGCCCAGGTGGCGTTGCTGCTCCACCGAGGCCGGCTCGGTGTCTCCCTGGGTGACGATCAGCCGGCGAAGCGGGGCCCGGTACTCGCCCGGCACGTCTTGCCAGACCGGCTCGCCTTTGTGGTCTCCGAAAGAAATCTTCCGGTCCAGGTCGGGCTTGGCCAGGAAGATGCCCCAGCGGTAATCCGGCATCTTGACGAAGCCAAAGTTAGCCCAGCCGTCGCGCTCAACGCTGATGGCTGTGCGCAGGTAGACATCGAACCCGGTGCTGCGGTCGGGCCCAAGGTCTTGCCACCACTTGATGTAGTTGGGTTGCCAGGACTCCAACGCCCGTTGCAGGCGCCGGTTGCCGGCCAGGCCCACGTTGTTGGGGATGCGCTCTGAGTAGTCGATGTTGGAATGTTCTATAGACATTACACACGCGCCTTGCCGGGTGTCAGTATCACACCCGGTTTTTGTCGAATCGGGTTTTCGCGCCGGTGCCGTATAGCTGGAGCGCACCGTGTTCGCCGGAGGCGTTGGGGCGCTGGAATATCCAGTTCTGCCAGGCGCTGAGGCGTCCGAATATCTTGCTCTCCATGGTTTCCGGCCCGCCGAAACGCAGGCTGGCTTCCATGCCGGTCAGGGCGTCGGGCGAGAAGCTGGCCCGTTCTTCCAAGGCCAAGCGCACCTCGTCTTCCCAGTCTAAGTCGTCGGGGATGAAAGTCACCAACCCCAGGTTCAGGGCGGCCTGCGCGTCAAGTTCGCTCCCAGCTTTATCCCGGATGGCCTCGATGGCCTCGGGCCGGCCCAAGAACCGGCCCTCCAGCCGGGTGAGGCCGTTGACCATCGGCAGGGGGCCGAAGTTCATCCCCGTAAGCAGGACCGTCGCCGGGGCCTTGGGCGAGTCCGCATCGTCTTCAAATTCGCCGTCCAGCATGTAGCACCGGTCGGCGGCCAGGGCCAGCTCCAGCAGCGTCCCGGTGAAACAACTCCCCGGCTCGATCAGCGTAACCAGCGACCGGGAGCTAACATCCAGGCGCTTCAACGTGCGCTTCAAATAAAGGGTTATCTCCCGGACCAGCCAATCGGATGCGTATTCCACCAGTAGATCATCGTAGGCAGCCACCTGACCGCCGTCGCCCTGGGTGCGAAACACCCAGGTCCCGGCCTCGCTCTCGTTGAGCCTAAGATGCAGGATGGCGTCGTCTAACTGACGGGCGACGGCCAACGGCCAGAACTTATCGCCGGCGGAGTGGATGCCCTCAAGGCTGGATGGCGGAGCATCGGTCGGGCCTGCGATCAGGATGTTAGCCACTCTCAGGTCCCGGTCGATGTCTATCTTGACGTTTTCGTAATGCACCTGGTCAGCGCCGATATGGCGCTCCAGAGGCGTTAACTCGATGCCCTGGGCGGAGGCGGGCCGGTCGGACTTCAGGGCGGCCTCCGAAGCCTTCTCGGCGACTGCCTGGTCGAAGGTGGAGCGGGGCGATAGTTGGTCGACCAGCCGCCATTCCAGGGCCCGGCTGCCCCGAATGCCTTCCGAGGTGGTGCAGAGAAAGTCAGCGTGGTCGTGGCGGACTTTCCGTTTGTCCACCAGGCGAGTCAGGCCGCCGGTGCCGGGCAGCACCGCCAGCATCGGCAGTTCGGGGAGAGAAACCGTGCTGGAACCGTCGTCTATCAGCAGGATGTGGTCACAGGCCAGGGCCAACTCATACCCGCCGCCCGCGGCGGGGCCGTTGATGGCGCAGATGTAGGTCTGGCCGGAGTTCGCCGAGGCGTCCTCCATGGCGTTCCTGGTCTCGTTGGTGAACTTACAGAAATTCACCTTGAACCCGTGGCCCGACTGGCCCAGCATCTTTATGTTGGCCCCGGCGCAGAACACCCTCTCCTTGGCCGAGGTGATGACCACCGCGCCCACCTCAGGGTGCTCGAACCGCAGCCGCTGCACGGCGTCATACAGTTCGATGTCCACGCCCAGGTCATAGGAATTGAGCTTCAGTTCATAGCCGGGGGTCAGGGGCTGGTCTTCTTGGACGTCCAGGCTCAGCCGCGCAACCCGCCCGTCGATGTCCATCCGCCAGTGTTTGTACTTGGCGGGGCAGGTGGCAAAGTCAACAAATATGCCGGTCTGGCGACCGGATGCCGTGCCTGTGTCAGCCATTCGATGGTCCCGTCTTGAATCGATTTGGTCAATCTTATCAGAACCGGCGCGGCACGGACCGGTTTGACACACGCTGGGGCCGTTAATACACTTCCCGGATACCTGGACCGCCCGGTCTATCAGTGCGAGCGGTGGGGATCCGGATAACGGGAGCACAAGCATGAAATACGGGTTCACCATACCTGGCAGCGGGCCGCTTTCGGCCCCGGAGTCCATGCGGGCCCTGGTCCGCCGGGGCGAAGAACTGGGGTTCGACACGGTGGTCTGTCCCGACCATATCGTCTTTCCGAAAGACATCTCCTCGCCCTATCCCTATAACGAGCAGGCCGTCCACCCAGGCACCGCCGGTGGCGCCTGCCTCGACCAGCTTACGGTGCTGGCGTTCATCGCCGGACAGACCACAACTCTGCGCCTGGGCACCAGTGTCATGATCGTTCCCCACCGCAACCCCATCGTCGCCGCCAAGGCCCTGGCCACCCTGGACGTGCTGTCCGATGGGCGGGTGACCCTGGGAGTCGGCGCAGGCTGGCTCAGAGAGGAGTTCGAGGTCCTAGACGCGCCGCCCTTCGACGATCGAGGGGCAGTCACCGACGAGTACATCCGGGCCTTCATAGAGCTTTGGACCTCGGACGACCCAACATTTGAAGGCAAGTACGTTAACTTCTCCAACATCCATTTTCTGCCCAAGCCGGTGCAGAAGCCCCACATCCCCATCTGGGTGGGTGGCGAGAGCAACCGGGCCATCAGGCGGGCCGCCCGCATGGGCAACGCCTGGCACCCCCTGGGGACCAACCCCGCTTTCCCACTGGGAACCCCAGAGTTGCTCAAGGCGTCCATGGACCGGCTGGCGGCCCGCACCGAGCGCGAAGGTCGAGACCCCAAGGATGTGGAGGTCGCGTTCCGAGTGTCGACCTTTAATCCGAACTCGGACGGCGCTGAGGGAATCCCCTTTGCCGGCCCGCCGGAAAAGGTGGCCGAGGACATCCGCACCTACGAGGCCATGGGCGTGACCAACTTAATCTTCGACTTTGGCGGGGTGGCCAGTTCCAGGGTTGGCGACCCCAGCGACATCATCGCCATGCAAGAGGCCCTGGCCCTGCAGGTCTGGCCCAAGGTCTAGCCAACCGGCCCGAGGCGGCCAAACAGCCTCAGCGCGACTTGTAGACCGGGTCCCGTTTCTCCCGGTAGGCGGCCATCGCTTCGTCGCGGTCGGGGGAAGCGATGGCGATGGACTGGCGTTGCAGGTATTCCTCGAAGAACTGGCCGTGGGGCAGGTCCTGATAGGCCGACAGCATGAGCTTGGTCTGCCGGGCGCCCTCGGAACTGAGGGCCAGGTACTGCCGGGTTAGGGCCTCTACTTCCCGGTCGAAGTCCTGGGGCTTGATGACGTAGTCCACCAACCCGATGCGCAACGCCTCGATGCCATCGACGTTCTCTCCGGACAGGGCCATGCGCTTGGCCCGGCCCAGGCCGATGTACCGGGGCAGACGGTAGGTGCCCAACCCCGGGATGAACCCCTCCTTGGCCGCCGGCAAGCCCAGGACCGCGTCCTCGGTGGCGATCCGTATGTCGCAGGCCAGAGGGAGCTGCAGGCCGCCGCCCAAGGCGAACCCCTGGATGGCGCAGATGATTAGCTTGTCGGCCTGTTCCAGCAGACGCAGGGCTTGGTCCCACTGGACGAAGTAGTCGTGTGGCGTCTCATCGGACGACAGTTCCTTCAGGTCGATGCCCGTGCAGAAAGCCCGCCCGGCGCCACGGATGAGCACGGCCCTGGCGTGGGGGTCGTCATGGATGGCCTGCGCCGCTTGGTGCAGTTCTAGCGTGGCCTGGTAGTTGATGGCGTTCAGTACCTCAGGACGGTCCAGGGTCAGACGGATCAGGTCGCCGTCGGTCTCATAATTCATCGTTTGAAGGTCCATTGGCTTGCCTCCGATCTGCGGATTCCCGCTAGATGTGCCGGTTGTCAATGACCCGGACCGCCTTGCCGTCGCTGCGGGCAATCTCGCCGGGGACCAAGATCGTCACCGCGCAGCCGATGCCGAGGGCGCTGCGCAGATCGGCCTTCAGGCTGCCTTCCAAAATACGGCGCTGACCGGAGTCGCCCGACGACTCGACCCTGACCTCCAGATCGTCCATGTGGCCGGCGCCCCTCCCCACCACCAATTGGTAGTGTGGCTCCACCTGGCCCATGGCCAATAACACCGCCTCGATCTGAGAAGGGAACACATTTACGCCCCGGATGATCAGCATGTCGTCGTTGCGGCCGAGGACCTTCTCCATCCGGACCGTGGTGCGTCCGCAGGAGCAGTCGCCGGGTAGGAGCCGGGCCAGGTCGTGGGTGCGGTAGCGGACCAGGGGCAGGGCCTCCTTGGTGATGCAAGTGAAGACCAACTCTCCCGGCCGGCCCAAGGGCAGCGGCTCCAAAGTTTCTGGGTCGATGATCTCGGGGATGAAGTGGTCCTCGGCGATGTGCATCCCCGTCTTGTGAGTGCATTCCATGGACACCGCTGGCCCCATGACCTCTGAGAGGCCATAGATATCCATGGCGGAGATTCCCAGGCGTGACTCGATCTCGGCGCGCATCTGCTCCGACCAGGGCTCGGCCCCGAAGACGCCCACCCGCAGCGGTCCGCTACGCAGATCAAAGCCGGCCTCGGCCGCGCCCTCCGCCAGCACCAGGGCGTAGGAGGGAGTGGCGCAGAGCACAGTCGTGCCGAAGTCCTCAAGCAGCATGACCTGCCGGGCGGTGTTTCCGGAGGAGACCGGCACCACTGCCGCGCCCAGTTTCTCAACCCCATAGTGCAGCCCCAGCCCGCCGGTGAACAGACCGTAGCCGTAGGCGTTCTGGACGATGTCCTCCTTGGTGACGCCGGCCATGGTGAGGGCCCGCGCCGCCAGGCCGGCCCACGTCTCGATGTCGTTGGCCGTATAGCCGACCACCGTGGGCTTGCCCGTGGTGCCGCTGGAGGCGTGCATGCGCACCACGTCGGACATGGGCGCCGCGAATAGACCGAAAGGGTAGTTATCGCGCAGGTCCTGCTTGACGGTGAACGGCAGCCGCGTCAGGTCAGACACCGACTGGATGCTCCCGGGCTCGATACCGGAAAGACGCTCGCGGTAAAAGGGCACCCGCTCTTTTATCCCGGCGACGCAGTCCCGGAGCCGCTCCACTTGGAGCCGCTCCATCTCCTCGCGTGAGATGGTCTCGACCGCGTCCCAGATAAGTGACTGCACCGCGCCTCCGGAGGCAGGATAGGAGTTTCGTGAGTGCAGTATATCGGCGGGAACGCAGACCGGGCAATGGAGCGTGCTCTCAGAGGGTGCTATTCTTAAGCGGCTGGGATCAACGCAACATCAACAAATACCTCAATCTAACGGTGTATTACTATGCGGAATATCTCAAAAGAAATATTTTTGAGTACGCTTTTATGCGAAACAATGGGATGGAGGTTACGGAACGAGGAATTCTCGGGTCCAACACCGTTGTCAGAATTAACTCGTGGTCAAAGGTTCCGTAGAGAGCAAGGCATCGATATCGGGATTAGGGCAAGGGAGTTGTTTCAAGACGGGGTTCTAATAGACGAACCCACAACGGAACTTGCTGCCACGAAGACTGAATCCGTGCTAAATGATCGGAATGTGCCGGCAATCTTCGAGGCGGCATTCCTCCTAAACGGCTACGCGACTCGTTCCGACGTCTTGAGGCGGCGGGCAGATCAATGGGATTTGTTCGAAGTTAAATCAGGGGTTAACGATCACAAGGATTACGTTGATGATCTGGCATACACGGCGATGGTACTTTCCAAGTGCGGCATAAAGATTGCATCGGCTAAGCTCCTGTTGATTTCGAGGGAATTTAGACTTGGGATGGACAATCCAAGGCTATTTAACGAAATAGATCACAGTGACGATATTCTGGCCCGATTAAGTGAATTTGACGCGAAATGGGAAACAGTAGACGAAGCGACAAAAAATCCAATTATGCCTGAACCACATCCTGTATGGGCATGTCGGAATTGCTCCTTTCTTAAAGAATGTGTCGGCAACGGCATCGAGAACCCTATTTTCGATATACCAAGATTAAGCGAAAAAAAATTTAATGATCTCGTTGATTCCGATATCCTTAGCATTGAGGCTATACCTCTCTCGTTCGCTTTAACCGAAAATCAAGATATCGTTAGAGCAGCTGTACAAACAGGAAATCCAGTGATTAATGACAATCTATCATCTGAATTACACGATCTTTCTTGGCCAGTTCATTATCTCGATTTCGAAACAGCGGTGACCGCGATTCCCCTGTACGAAGAAATTGCTCCATACACTCAGGTACCAACCCAATATTCGGTTCATCAGAGTGATAGAGTGGGCAACATTTCCAACCACACAGAGTACTTGGCCGACCCTACAAAAGATTCGCGATTTGAGCTCGCCGTTAATTTAATCAATGATCTGAGCGGAGATGGAAGCATTATTGTTTATTCGCACTTCGAAAAGACCATCATTATTGACCTTGCCAAACTCTACCCTCAACTGGGTGAGCAACTTAGCGATCTGATAGAGCGGCTCGTGGATATGCAAACAATAATGTCGAAAAACTACTACCATCCGGCCTTCAAAGGCAGCATGTCACTAAAAGATATCTTGCCAGTTCTCGTGCCCGAATTGTCGTATGAGAATTTAACAATTCCAGACGGAGGTACTGCTTTAGCTACATTTGTCTACCTGGCTACAGGTAGATACCAAGGTGAAGAAGCTGACGCTGAAAAGCAGAATTTGCTGGATTATTGCAAGCAAGATACGTTAGCCTTGGTCAAAATCCACGAACAATTAAGCCAGTTAGGTTAAGTTGAAGAACCGTTCGAAACCTCGGGACTAATCGAAAGGTCCCTCTAGGAATCTTTAGTGGCACCGACTAAAGAATTCTTCGGCCCGATCCGGGGTGTAGCTCTGGGTAGGCGGTAATCCCCGTTTGACCAGCCAGGCACGGGCGCATACAATTGCCCCACTCGTTTGGAGGTGGCGCCCGGTTGCCCGTTTCCGTCAAAAATTCCGAAGTCCTATTCGCGGCCCTGAAATCGGTGGGAATCAGCCTGATATCCGCATTGCCCGAGACCTGGCTGGTCCACCTGATTCGGATGGCCGATGACGACCCGGACATGACCCTGATCCGGCTGAACAAAGAAGAGGAAGGGGTGGGAATCTCCGCCGGCGCCCACTTAGCCGGGCGGAAGTCGGCCATGCTGATGCAGAACCACGGACTGCTCACCTCGGTGAACGGCATCGTCTCCGTGGCCCAGCTCTACCGCATCCCCTTGCTGATGATCATCAGCTACCGCGGCGAGATGGGCGAAAAGGACACCTGGCAGACCGAGGGCGGCCTCGTTACTGAGCCGTTGCTGCAATCGCTGGGAATCATTTACCGGAAGCTGTCCGACCCGGCCACCGTGGCCCACGAAGTACAGCAGGCCCAGACGCTGGCCGAGAGCTCGCTGCGTCCCGTGGCGTTGTTGCTGACCCGGGACCTGATGTGGGAGGAGTGATGCTGCGGCAAGAGGTATTAAAGGCGGTCTATCCACTGCTGAAAGACCAGGTGGTGGTGACCATCATGGGCGCGGCGGCGGTGGAACTGTATAACCTGGGCCACCAGCCCAACTTCTTCTATCTGGAGATGGGCATGGGCCTGGCGTCGTCCATGGGACTGGGGCTGGCTGTGTCCCTGCCCAAAGAGCAGGTCACGGTGTTGGACGGCGACGGCTCGGTGTTGATGAACCTTGGCTCGCTCAGCACCCTGGCCCGTTACCGGCCGCCCAACCTTATCCATTGGATCTTCGACAACGAGAGCCTGCTGTCGGTTGGCGGGTTCCCCACGGCCACCGGCGCGGGCACCGACCTGGCTGGCATCGCCGAGAAGGCCGGTGCGGAGCACGTGGCCGTGGCCGATACGATCGAGGCCGCCGAGGAGGCCTTCGCCGAGGCCTCGGAGCGAGATGGCCTGTCGGTGATCGTCTCCAAGGTCGAGGCGGTGGGGCCGTCGTCCTTCGCAATGGACATCGGCCTTCTGGAGAACCGGTTCGAATTCGCCCGGCACCTGGCGGGTCTGGCCGGCAGGTAGGCAACACCCGCCGCAAAATCTGAAATCCGTGCGGTTAGCCGACCGTTCGTGGCGAGGCCGTCGAACCACCTGCTGGAAATCAGTCATGCTTACGCGCGGGGTCCTTCGACTGGCTCAGGACGAACGGTATCGTGACAGCGCGATTGCCCCTCCCGTCATTCCGGGGAAAGCCGGAGGGTGGATTCACATTTGAAGTGCAACACTTCATTCCAGAATACCTCGGCTGGAGTACGAAAGCCGAGGCACTTACGAGGGGTATTATTATACGCCCGCACGAGCCCAGTAAACCTCTGGTTGGTCACC
>JADFPD010000124.1 GCA_022562475.1 Chloroflexota bacterium
GACGATCACGTCGGGGCCCACTCCGCCGGTGATCTCCGCGACGGCTTCGTCCAATTTTTCTTTATCGGGATTGATCCGGTGGGTGGAGCCGAACTCCTTGGACTTCTCGAGCCTATAGTCCAAGAGGTCCACCACCGTGACGCTGGAAGCCCCCATCCGCGAAGTGATCATGGCGAAGCTTAGACCTATGCTTCCCTGGCCCATGATCACCACGTTCTTGCCCAGGATGTTGGGCATCTGCTGGCAGGAATACAGCACCGTTCCCGAGGGCTGACACATAACCCACTCATCCAAAGACCCCTCGTCCGGGAGCAAGATCATGCGGCTTGGGTCTGAGGTCATGTACTCCACCAGCCCACCGGTGCCCCGCTCCGGGATCGCGATCACCCGCTGCCCCTCGTGGTATTCGTCGGTGCGGCTTTCAACGATGGTCCCGGCTAGCTCGTGGCAGGGCCTGCCGATGTCCATGGGATATTCTTCTTCAGGGTGAATATTGAACCCGTGGCGGCAGTCGCTGCCGCAAACGGACACGCGCTCCAGTTTGATCAGGCACTGGCCATCTTTGGCCACGGGCGCATCGGTTTCTAGAAACTCAAAGTGTTTTGGTCCGGCAAGTCTCGCAGCTTTCATGCTGGCGAATTCCCCCTCGTTTAATATTGGTGTTTGACCGGTGGCGGCCCCGTCAATAATCCGGTCGACTCTTGGGCCGCGTGTATCTTAAACCGGGCACGGGACGGCGGCAACTGCGGGCTGTTAGACCTGCCCGTACCTGAAACAGTCCACCGTGTGGTCGTTGACCATCCCTGTGGCCTGCATGTAGGCGTAGCAGATGGTCGAGCCAACGAACTTGAACCCCCTGTTCTTTAGGTCTTTGCTCATGGCGTCCGATTCGCCGGTCGTCGACGGCACCTCCGACATGGATCTCCGGGCGTTGGTCATGGGGCTGCCGCCAACGAACCCCCAAATGTAGCTGTCGAAGCTGCCCGCCTCTTGCACCACTTTCAAGTAAGCTTGGGCGTTACCGATGGCCGCCGCGATCTTAAGGCGGTTCCGGATGATCCCCTCGTCCGCCAACAAACTTTGCACCTTCGCGTCGCCATACCGGGAGATGGCCAACGCATCAAAGTTGTCGAAGGCCAAACGATAGTTCTGGCGCTTGTTCAAGATGGTGTTCCAACTAAGGCCGGCCTGGGCGCCCTCCAAGATCAAAAATTCGAACAACAGCCGGTCGTCGTGGAGCGGCACACCCCACTCTTCATCATGATAGGTAATCATTAACTCGCTGCCCGCCCAATCGCACCGGTCCATGGCCAATCTCCCTGCATATCTTGTGGCATCATGTCTGACGGATTATTATAGGTCACGCCAAAAAGGCTGAACTATTTCACCCTAGCCCTGCCCTTTGAACCAATTCAGCGATTCCCCGGGAGGTACCCTCAGTGGCAAGCGATTATGACGTGATTGTAGTCGGCGCCGGAAACGCGGCGCTGTCCGCAGCCATCGCCGCCAAAGAAATCACCGATGCGGTCCTGGTCGTGGAGAAAGCTCCGGAGTATTTCCGCGGCGGAAACACCTATTTCACCGGCGGAATCATCCGCTTCGCCTTCGAAGGTCTTGATGACATCAGGACTGTCATTCCTGACATGTCGGAAACCGAAGTTAACCAGGTGGAAGTTGGCAGCTATACGGAGGCGGAGTTCTACGACGATATGATGCGGGTCACCGAGGGTCTAACCGACCCCGAACTCGCCCAGATATTGGTCAGCCAGTCTCTGCCGGCGATGCAGTGGCTCCAGTCGAAGGGTGTCCGGTTCGTGCTGGCCTATGGCCGGCAGTCCTTCAAAGACGGTGACAAATACCGGTTCTGGGGCGGCCTCTTGGTGGAGGCCGTGGGCGCCGGAAAGGGCCTGTCCGACCAGCAGTTCCATGTCTGCGCCGAGATGGGGATCGACGTCAGGTACTCCACCCAAGCTATGAAACTGCTTCAGAACCAAAAGGGGCGCGTGAGCGGACTTACGGTCCTGGGTCCCGACGGATTCGAAGACATCTCCGCCAGCGCGGTGGTGCTGGCCGCCGGGGGATTCGAGGCCAACGCCGAGATGCGCTGCCGGTACCTTGGTCCCGGTTGGGAGAACGTCAAGGTACGGGGCATCCCCTACAACACCGGCGACGGCATCAGGATGGCCCTGGACATCGGCGCCCAGTCCCACGGCCACTACAGCAGCTGCCACGCCGTGGCCTGGGACATGAACGCTCCGGCCTTCGGTGACCGCACTATCACCGAGTTGTACCAGAAGCATTCCTACCCCTTCGGGTTGATCGTGAACATCAATGGAGAACGCTTCCTGGACGAGGGGGAGGACTTCCGAAATTACACCTACGTCAAGTATGGGCGGGCCTACTTGACCCAGCCCCAGGGCCTGGGCTTCCACATATTCGACGAGAAAGTAAAGCACCTGTTGCGGGACGAATACCACATCGAACAGGTGACCATGGCCAAAGCCGACACCTTGCAGGAACTGGCCGAGCGGTTGGACATCGACCCGGCCGGTTTCGTCAAGACCATCGAGGAATATAACTCGGCCGTGCAGACCGATATCCCCTTCAACCCGACCATCAAAGACGGCCGTCACACCGTGGGCATCACACCGCCCAAGAGCAACTGGGCAGAACTCATCGACACCCCGCCGTACACCGGCTACGCCGTAACCTGCGGCATCAGCTTCACCTTCGGCGGCATCAAGATCGACACACGCGGACGGGTCGTGACCAACAGCCAAGAGCCTATCCCAGGACTGTATGCCGCCGGCGAGATGGTCGGCGGACTGTTCTACCACAACTACCCCGGCGGCTCCGGGCTTTCGGCGGGCATGGTTTTTGGCCGGCTGTCGGGCGCCAGCGCCGGACAAGACGCCAATGCGCTCAAAGGGTAATCACCAATCATTTAGGAGGACCATGGTCTCGACTGTGGAAGGGGTCCAACTGATCGCGGCCGAAACCGGCCGGCTCAAAGAGTATCTGCAGAGCACCGGCCCGGATGAATGGGGCCTGGATAGTCCCTGTGAAGGCTGGACCGTGGGGGATGTGATCGGACACCTTGGCTGGGCCGCCGAGTTCTTTGCCGATGCCATATCCCAAGGGCGGTCGGGCATCACCTCGGCTCCTGAAGGAATGCCTGAGATCGGATCGATTCCGCCCGATGAACTTCCTGATTTCATCGCGAAGATGGCCAAAGAATATAACCGGTCCGCCGACGTCAACCTGGCGGACGCCTTCACTTCCAGCGTGGACCGCCTGCACGGTATCTTCTCCGTCATGGAAGACGACGATTGGTCCAAGGAGTGCTGGGCGCTCAGAATGCTCCAGCCGGCGTCGGCGTACGTCACCACCCGCATCAGCGAAGTTGTCATTCATTCTTGGGACATCCGCTTCCCATCCGACCCCAACGCCGGCCTTTCGCCCGACTGCGTAGCCGTGGTGCTGGAGCGGCTGCCCGTTTGGTTGAACAGCCTAGGCCTGGCCGAATTCCAGCCCTCGCAGTCCCCAGCCCGCTACCGGTTCCAGACCACCGGGGCCGCCGATTTCCAGCGGGATGTTGTAACCGGGGACCAGGAAAACCGTGTTGAGGCGGCACAGGGAGAACCAACGGCGACATTCACCTGTGACGCCGACATCCTGGCGCTTCTAGTCTGGGGCCGTCTAAAACCGGGCCAAGTCTTGGCCGACGGCAGGCTGGCGGTGAGCGCCGGCGCCGGCACGGGTGAGGAATTCTCCGCCTGGTTGTCCCACTGAGCCGCAACCCCTTCTCTCTGCCCAGGATCGAATCCCGCATACGGTGATTGTTCTTGAGTGAAGCTGCGGTGTTATGATTGGTAACACCACAGTGAAATTGCCTCTGCGCTATGCCTGCGCCGGGCCGTAGATCTTCTCGTTCTCGATGCAAAAAACCGAAAAGACCAAGAAACCCATCTACTTTGGCTGGTACGTTTGTGCCGCCACTGTATTCATCGGATTCGTCTCCATCGGCGCCCGCAACAGCTTTGGAGTGTTCGTGATTCCGATGAGCGAGGAGTTCGGCTGGAGCCGGTTCACTGTCTCGATCGCCGCGGCCCTAGGTGTCTTTACCAATGGCTTGATCCAACCGTTCATGGGTCAATTGTTTGACCGGACGGGCGGCCGTAAGTTGATCCTTGCCGGATTATTCGCGCTCGGCGTTTCAACGATCCTGCTTGCATTGACCTTCCACATCCTGTTTCTGATATTCATGTTTGGGTTTGTCGCTTCGATGGCCCAAGGCGGTCCGGCCCTTTCGAACACCGCCGCACTTATGGCCCGGTGGTTCAAACGCAAGCGTGCAACGGCCATCAGCATCAACGCTGCCGCCCTCTCTTTGGGCGGCCTGATCATGGTCCCCTTCTCCATGTATCTGCTCCAAGCAACCAGTTGGCGCATCGCTTGGGTCGGACTGGGAATCATCGTTCTTACATCGCTGCCGTTGGCCTATTTCTTCATTCGGGAAAGGCCGGAGGATATGGGCCTCAATCCCGATGGCGACCCCACGCCCCCCAGCAACGGACCGGCCCCTCGTGCTCGCGAACTTAAAGGCCCATTGGAGGTGGAAACCTGGCGGGAGTCCTTCAAGTCTGCTCCCATCTGGCAGATGGCGGGCTCATACTTCGTCTGTGGCACCACCACCTTTGTGCTGTCGGTGCATTTCATTCCATTCGCCATCGAGGACAGGGGAATCTCCGGCGCGACTGCCGCGACGATCTTCGGTTACATGATGGGCCTAAACATCATCGGCGCATTGGGCGCGGGGTTACTTTCGGATAAGCTTCGAGGCACCAAAAACTGGCTGGCTCTGGTGTATCTCATGAGGGGTTTTGCCTATGTTTGTCTCCTCACGATCGATTCGGTTGCTGGGCTATGGATCTTTGCCACCATTGCCGGTTTCTCCTGGGTGGCCACACTTCCCCTAACATCGTCGCTCACCGCTGATGTTTACGGCATAAGGGCTCTGGGGACGATTTCCGGAATCACTTTCATGTTCCACCAATTTGGCGGCTTCGGAAGCGTGCTTCTTGCCGGGTTGCTCTTTGACATCACCGGTTCTTATGTATTGCCCTTCAGCATCGTCGCTGTTCTCTTGTTCCCGGCCGCCATATCGGCCTACAGCATCAACGAGCGCAAGTACTCGGTCCGGTATCAGACACCGGTCACCACGGCCGCAGCCGGGGACTAACCGGCCGTCAAGGCCGCTTTCGCCGGTATGTTCTTCGCCCACCTGGGTAACTTCGCCGGTCACAGCGGTGGTATGATTCTGCGATAGCATCATGTTCTCGCCCGGAATATCTTCATAGCGCCGCTTCTCCGCCCATCTAGGTTTTCATGCGAGCAGACCAAAAGACCAAGAAACCCATTTACTTTGGCTGGTACGTTTGCGCCGCCACCGTTTTCGTTGCCTTCGTAACCACCGGCGCCCGCAGCAGTTTCGGCATCTTCATCATTCCATTGGAAGAAGAGTTCGGTTGGTCTCGTTTCATGCTGTCATTGGCCGTCGGGACCGGCTTTTTGGTGAATGGCTTAACCCAGCCCTTCGTGGGCCGTCTGTTCGACCGGTTCAGTGGCCGGACCGTCATCATGGCCGGATTGGTCGTCGCCGGTCTGGCCACCGCGTCGCTGAGCCTCACATTCAACTACCTGTACCTGTTCTTCGTGTTCGGCATCCTGCTGTCCGTTGCCATGAGCGGCGCGAACATCACCATCACCATGTCGCTCCTGTCCAAATGGTTCCACCGAAAGAGGTCCACGGTATTGGGGATAAACGTGGCGGGGGCGTCTCTGGGCGGCCTCGTTCTGGTGCCCTTCGGCATGTTCTTGCTCCAGGCAACCAGTTGGCGGGTGACCTGGCTCGCCCTTGGTCTGATGATTCTGTTGCTGGCTCTGCCCATGGTGCACTTCTTCATCCGGAACGATCCCGCGGATATGGGACTCCAACCCGACGGTGACACTCCGGACAGTTCCCACGAGGACACGTCCAGCCGTCAGAGAGGACCGCTGGAAGTCGAGGAATGGGCTCATTCGTTCCGCTCCTGGCCGATGTGGCAGATCTCCGGCGCCTACACCGTCTGCGGAATCACCACCGGCATGATTTCAGCCCACTTCGTGCCTTACGCCATCGGCCAAGGCCTATCCGGGACGCTGGCCGCCACGGTCTTCGGTGTCATGATGGCGCTGAACGTTTTGGGCGGATTGGGGGCCGGCTTCCTCGGTGATAAGCTCGGACGGAAGAACCTCCTGGCCGGCGTATACGCTCTGCGCGGACTGGCATTCATACTTCTATTAGTGTTGCCAGGGGCGACGGGTATCTGGATATTCGCGATCTTGGCTGGTTTTTCTTGGATCGCCAGCGTACCTCTGACCAATTCTCTTACCGCCGACGTTTACGGCCTCAGGGCGCTGGCGACGATCTCCGGGATCACCTTCCTCTGCCATCAGGTAGGTTCTTTTGTGAGTATCCTTGCCGCGGGCTTGCTGTTCGACATTACTGGGTCCTACACCCTGCCCTTCGCCATCGGAGGAGCCCTCCTTTTTCCAGCCGCTCTATCGGCCTTCAGTGTCCAGGAGCGAACGTATTCGGCGCGTTACCAGACGCCGCTTCCCACCGCCGCAGCCGGGGATTAACCCGCTACCATGGCTTGGCTGTTCAGCTTCATCCTCGCCCACCAGGGCGACGCCGCTGATCCGGAGTTGCTTCATTGGATCAAAGAGCGGTTGGACCAGATATTCGGTACGGGACCATGGGCGGTGGTCGCGCTGATGGGGCTGGTGATTATTTCCATCCCGGCTTTCGTAGTCATTGTCTATCTCCTTCAAGCAAAACGACGGTCCGCCGCCCCGCAACCGAACCAAGGGACGCAGAAGTACGAAAAAGATTCCATGGAAGAGTTCCACCACAGGGTCCGGTGAGACCTCCTGTCCCATACCTGGCGCGGGCACGGTTTAGACTTGCCACGGTCAGGGAAAAATCGTAAACTAGTCACCGCCACAGCTTGAATGAGCTGCGGCGAAAACGGCCCGGTAACGGCCTGCCGAGCTGGATCAGGGCTTCGGCCTAGGTCCGTTCTAAAGAGTAAACGGAGGACACAACAGTAAGATTATGTTCGACAAAAAATCCCTTGACGCTATGTTTGACGAGCTCCGAGATAATTACGAACTGGAGCCAGACTGGGAAGACATCCAGAGGCAGGCCCACCTGGGCATCGCCAGGGCCGATGGCGGCGTGGACCTGGGCAACCTCGACTCCCGCGTTCTCGAGGCTCTGAACAAGTACAATCCCAGCTAACTCCCCTAGTCAGTAGCAATCCAGGGGGCAGCCGGTGGTCCGGAAATGACGGACCGGCGGTTGACACCCTGGATTGCAGAACTCTAGCGTGTTACCAACAGGGACGGACCCTTCATCAAGGGTCCGTTCTTTTTTATGTACTGCCCATCTGCTGGAGGTAACACGCTTTGCACTGCCGACGTTGCCAGTCTCTCCGACTGATCCCATTGGACAAGAAACAGCAAGACGATAATGACGTATTCCGTTGCCAGGAATGCGGCTATCTATTCAGCCCGCCGAGTAGAACCCAGCTCGGTTTCGATAAAGGGCAAAGACCGCGGACCACGGCCATCGAGTCCGGTTACTTGGCACAGCGCTGATCCGGATGGAGGGACAATCGGGCGCCGTCCTGACGCCACTGGAGTTCGCCTCCGACATCCTGGGTGTGAAACTCTGGGCAAAACAACGGGAGGTCCTCGGCTCCTTGGTGGAACACCGGCGAGTCGCAGTTAAATCTGGCAACGGCCTGGGCAAAGGTTTCTGCGCGGCCGTGGCCCTGCTCTGGTTCTTGTACGCCCATCGTGACGCCGCAATCGTCCTCAGCACCGCTCCCACCTTCCGCCAGGTGCGCCACGTTCTCTGGAGACAGGTCCACCGCTTGTACCGTCCCAGCGCCCAACTCTTGGGCGGCAAGATGCTGGACACCCGCTGGGAGATTGCCGACGACCGGTACGCCATGGGCTTGTCCGCGGAGAGCGCCGACCAGTTCCAGGGTTTCCACAGCCCCAACATGCTCATAGTGGTTGACGAGGCGGAAGGAGTCAGCGACGACATATACGAGGCCATCGAGGCGGTGATGACCTCCGCCGATCCGTTGTTGCTGCTGATTGGCAATCCAACGACTGTAACCGGCGCCTTCCGCAGGGCCTTCTACGAAGAGCGGCATCTCTACCACACCATCACCATCTCGGCCCTGGACAGCCCCAACGTGCAACAAGGAAAGACGGTGATTCCAGGGCTCACGTCTGCCAGGTGGGTGGAGGAACGCCGGGAGACTTGGGGTGAGGACAACCCCATCTACCGGGCCCGGG
>JADFPD010000125.1 GCA_022562475.1 Chloroflexota bacterium
ACTCCCAACTCCACGGCGTCGGCTCCGGCGGCAACCAGGGCTGGGACCAACTCCAGCGTGGCCTCCATGTCGGGGAAACCGGCGGTCACAAATACGATCAGTCCGGGACGCTTCTGCTCCCGGACTGCATCGAACATGCGCCTGATTCGAGGTTCACCCATACCTGGGACCTGGAGTCCTCCCGGCCCTCATTCCGCAAGAAACAGGGCCTACGATTTAGCCAAATCTAGCGTACAACGCCACCGGTGTCTACCCCTTGGACCCTGCCGGCCGTCCACCCTCTTAAAATCACCCGCTGAGGGCCTGCACTCCCAAGGCCAGTGCGTTCTGTCCGGCATGGGCCCCGATGGCCGCCCACAACGAACCCGTCCGCCAGTAAAGCCAGGCCAGCAGGAACCCGGTGATGAAGATGGGGACCATCACCCCGATGGAAAGGTGGAATCCGCTAAACACCAGCGCGCTGCCTACGATGGCTCCCCATGGACCCATGCGAGACAGCAGGCCGCGGAAGACAAACCCACGGAAGAATATCTCTTCGCTCATGGGCGTGATGAACGCCAGGGCTTGGAAGGTCAGCAGCACCGCCGGGCCGTCGAAGAAAATGTCGGATTCAACCTCGGGCGTGGTGAGTCGTTCGAATCCCAACCACTCTACGATGATGGAGTAGCCAGCCGTGGCGATCAAACTGGCGCCCAACACCCCAAACATCAACAGAACGGTACCTTTCCGCGGCCACCGGACCCTGCTTAGACGCAGCACGGCCAGCGGATATCTGGAATGCCGAAGGCCGAGGTACCAGACCGTGCCGACGATGGCCAGGGCCATCAGGTGAACACTGATCCAGGTGGCCACCGCGTCTTCCTGCTCCGGATATAGTGAGGCGATGAACAAAGCGGCGGCGGCCGCCGAGAATAGGGAGATCATGACGAGAACTATCCCGGCGGCGATCTGCCAACCACCCCAGTTCACTCTTCCCATTCGGCGGGCCACTTGGTGCGCGGAAACCACCGCCTCTGGAGCCCCTGTCCCGGTCGCTGCCGACGGGCCGGCGGAGAAATCTCCACACTCGGCACAGTAGTTCTGTCCAGTTTCCCATTGTCGGCCACACCGGGAACAATAGGTCAAATCTTCCCTCGGACGGGTTGATTCACCGAAAATTAGCTCTGGTGGGATTTCACCGGGTTCCCCCGGTCGCCACGGGAGGTCCTTATCGGACTGCAATTTGGGCCTGCATGTTCGCCTCAAAAATCACTGGACTAAAGTATAGCAACTTGACCCTTATTTCCAAGTCTCCGGCAACGGCCGGGTTACGGCGTCTCGTTCCCAACGCCCCGTTTCGACCGAGCGTGATTGCCAGAAAATGCAGCGTCGGCCATAATGGCTGCGGCCCAGACCGGCCCACCGGAGATGACGATATGGCTGCAGAGAAACAACTTTCCCGGGAAGAGTTCGACCACCTGGCGAAACTGCTTGGCGTTGACGGCGAACCGGCCTACCTCGATGAACTCTTCTCCCAGGTGCGCGGGGTCTTCATCGGCGCCAAGCGCATCCGGGAGATCGACGTCTCCGGCGCCGAGCCCGACATGGCCTTCATTCCACCCACGGACTGACGCGCAATCAACACTGGGCAAGCCCTAGATCACCGGGAGGCGATAGCTTAATGGACACACTGGAAATCTGCTACATGAGCGCCGGGGACCTCTCGAAGTTGGTCCAAAATAAAGAGGTCTCCCCCGTTGAGATAATCGACGCCCATCTCACCAGGATCGAGGCCACCGAGCCAGTGCTGAACTCGTTCATCACCCTCTTGGCGGATGAGTCCCGCGCCGCCGCCCACCAGGCCGAGAAGGACATCCAGGCCGGCAGGTACAAGGGCCCCCTCCACGGCATACCCGTGGGATTAAAAGACCTTTACAACACCGCCGGGGTGCGCACCACCTCAGGCTCCAAGATATTCGATACCTTCATTCCCGAGGAGGACTGCACCGTGGCCGCCAGGTTCCAACAGGCCGGAGCGATCCTCTTGGGCAAGCTGAACATGCACCAGTTTGCCTACGGGCCAACGGGCGAAAATCCCGACTACGGCCACATGCACAATCCCTGGAACCCTGAAATGGTCACCGGAGGCTCCAGTGGGGGCTCCGGCTCCGCCACCGCGGCGGGCCAGTGCACCATCACCACCGGCAGCGACACCGGTGGTTCCATCCGGATCCCGGCCGCCCTCTGCGGGATCGTCGGCCTCAAGCCCACCTACGGGCTGGTTAGCCGCTGGGGACTGACCGCGCTGTCCTGGTCCCTGGACCACCCCGGCCCCATGGTGCGCACCGTTGAAGATGCCGCCATCACCATGAACGTCATTGCCGGCTACGATCCAAAGGACGTGGCGTCGGCCAAGGTCGACATACCCGATTACACCACGGCGCTGACGGGCGACGTCCGGGGCCTGCGCATCGGCATGCCCAAGGAATATTTCGAAGCGCCGATGGACCCTCAGGTGAGGAAGGCGGTGCTCGACGCCATCAGCCTGCTGGAAAGCATGGGTGCAGAAGTAAAAGAAGTCTCATTCCCGATGTTCAATCAGTCTCAAGCCATATCGAGCACGGTGCTGATGGCGGAAGCCAGCGCTTATCACCGGGACCTGCTGGAAAAAGACGGCCACCAACTCTATGAGCCAGTGCGCCAGCGGCTGGAAGCAGGGTTGTTCATCAGCGCCGCTGACTACCTCCGGGCACAGCAAGCCCGGGCCCTTCTGGACCAAGAAGGACGGCGGCTTCTTGACGACGTTGACCTGCTGGCTGGCCCAACCGAGCCGGTAACCGCCCCAGAGCTTTTGGCCGCCACGGTGCTGGCCGGCGAACAAGAGATCGGGGTTGTTGGCGC
The DNA here is from genome assembly GCA_022562475.1 of Chloroflexota bacterium. Taxonomy (GTDB): domain Bacteria; phylum Chloroflexota; class Dehalococcoidia; order Lucifugimonadales; family UBA3495; genus UBA9611. The sequence continues at coordinate 2,881 of JADFPD010000125.1, forward strand.
TTTAACGCAGTACACCAGGCCTTATAACATCAACGGCTTCCCCGCCATATCGGTCCCCTGTGGCTTCTCCGACGCAGGACTGCCCATCGGCCTGCAGCTGGCCGGAAAGCCCTTCGACGAGTTGACCGTGCTGCGCGCCGCCCACGCCTACGAACAGGCGACGGATTGGCATACCCGCCGCCCGCCCATCTAGGGCGTCTTCCGTGGGCCAGACGGCTTCGTTCGATCAATTTCTTCGCCGGTAGAACCACACGGCTAACCAGCTTCGTATTTCGTGTAGAATCCTTTTGCGGCCCTGAAACGGTATGCCGGCAAAGAACCTTCGGGCATCGATCTTACGGGGCCGGCACATGTGGGGAGTCGGCGGCAGTGGCGGATATCACCACCGTGACCTTTGACCTCTGGCAGACCCTTTTGCTGGACGAGCGGGAACTGGGGGAGGCCCGCGCACTGGTCCGTCTTGAAGGCGCCCAATCAGCCCTGGCCAAGTTCGGTGCTGACTTTGACCTTGAGCACATTCGGGATGCATACATGTCCTGCTTTGAGCAATGCCGAAAGGTCCGTGACGGCGGTCTGGATGTCGGCTTTCGGGAGCAGGTCTCCGTTTTCGTCAACCACATCGAACCCGGACTGACCGGCCGCCTGGACCCCGGCGTCATGGATGAGATCGCCGAGTACTATTCGGACTCTTTCTTGGTCCATCCGCCGCCGGCACATGCCGACGCGGTCCAAGTTCTTCAGGGGGTCAAGGATATGGGCCTCAAGATTGGGCTGATCTCCAATACGGGGATGACGCCGGGGTTTACTTTTCGTTCCTATATGGAAGAGCGGGGGATGTTGGACTACTTCCATACGCTGACGTTTTCCGATGAGGTCAAGGTGGCCAAGCCTTCCGGCGAGATATTCATGATGACCCTGCGGGCATTGGGCGCCACCCCGGAGCAGACCATCCATGTGGGCGACCACGTGATGAACGACGTGGTGGGCGCCAAGCGTTGCGGGATGAAAACGGTCTGGATCAGCGGGTTCTACGAAAGGGAGGACCCAGACGATCCTGAAACGGAACCGGACATCACCGTGTCTGGGTTGGCAGAAGTGGTCCCGGCAATCGCCAAATTGGCCGGACGGGCGGCATTAGGCTGAATACAGAAGACGAATAGTAATCTTGACAATGGGAATCTGCCGGTGATAGTGTCGACTCGCCTGCATTTCCTGGAAGTCTTAAAGCCGAATTGTTCAAGATAAGCGATAATTCGGTGGAATTGTTTACAAATTAAGGTTATTCGGAACAAACAGCGCCAGCTTGATTTGTCTCTGACATAGGTGACGGGATGCTAAAAAGGATCCTGACAGGAACGCAGCATGGCTGACAAGGCCGAACTCAACGAGCTTTGCGAAGCCGTTTTTTCAAAGCGGCCCCTGATCCTGGTGAGCAACCGCGGCCCGGTCGAACACCAGATGTCCAGCGACGGCCGTCCCGAAGCCCGCCGAGGCAGCGGTAGCGTCGTCACCGCCTTCAGTTCGCTGGCCCAGAAATTCGAGTTCACCTGGGTGGCCAGCGCCATGGGCGAAGGCGACCGCGTAATTTCCGGCAACGGCCAGGGCCCTCACCTGAGATCCCCTCTCCCCGGGCACAAGATCAATCTGCGCTACGTGGTAACTCCCCGGCGCGTCTACCACAAGTATTACAACATCTTGTGCAACCCGCTGCTCTGGTTCCTGCAGCACTATATGTGGAACCCCCCTTACAATCCCAACGTCGACGCCGCCGTGCACGATGCTTGGGAAGGCGGCTACATACCCGTGAACCAGGCCTTCGCCAACGCCGTGATCGAAGAGGCCCGCGCCTTGGAGCAGACGCCCATAGTCATCGGCCACGATTACCATCTTTACCTGATGCCGGAATTTGTGCGCCAAGGCGTGCCCGAGGCCGTGATTCAACACTTCATCCACATACCGTGGCCCGCGCCCCAGTATTGGCATATGATTCCGGACTACATCATCCGGCGCATCTGCGAGTCTCTGTGCGCCACCGATCTGCTGGGATTTCAGACCATCGGCGATGTCCGCTGCTTCCTGGACACGGTGGAAGAGTTCGTTCCTGAGGTAACCGTGGACCGAATCAGTCACACCGTTGGCCGGAATGGCCGCACCACTTCGGTCAAGGTCTACCCAATCTCCATCAACGTGGAGGAAGTGCAGCGCATCGCCAACACTCCCCGGGCCCTGGATTATGAGACCAGGCTGTCCGGGGACACCGGAGAAATCACCATCGTGCGCATCGACCGCGCCGAACCCAACAAGAATATCGTCCGGGGCTTCCGGGCCTATGAGCTGATGCTGACCCGCTATCCCGAACTGAAAGGAAAGGTCAAGTTCCTCGCCTTCTTGGTGCCATCCCGCACCCACATACGCCAGTATCAGAGGTACATGGATGAGATACAGCAGGTGATCCAACAGATCAACAACAACCACGGGACCGATGACTGGCAGCCCATCGTGCCCTTCATAGAAAACAATTACACTCAGGCCATCGCAGGCATGAAGCTATATGACGTGCTCTTGGTGAATACGATAATCGAGGGCATGAACCTGGTGGCCAAGGAAGGCCCGGTGGTCAACAACCGCGACGGCGTCTTAGTCTTGTCCCACAGCAGCGGGGTCTACAAACAGCTTGCCGGCGGCGCCATCAGTGTGTCTCCCACCGACATCGAGGGCACCATGGAGGCGCTGCACCAGGCGATCACCATGTCCGCCGAAGACCGCAAAACCCGGGCAGCCGTGCTATATGAGTCGGTCTGCCGCGAAGACATCAACCATTGGCTCTATCAGCAGATATACGACATCTCGGCCATCTTGTAGCCAGTGCCCAGACAAGGCTGTCAGCCCCATCGCTAGGCTGGAAAAACGGTCTAGCGAGGGTTAAAGTAATAGGACGGCGGCAGTCCGCCTCACCTAGAGATTCTTCACTTCTCCGGAACGATTTTGACGTGGAGAAAACTGACCACATGGAAGAATTGTTCAACCCACAATTGCCCGGCGGCGGGCGTCCGGACATCCAGATTTGCATCTTCCCACACCTGCCCGAATTCCTGGTCATCGATTCCCGGGAAGAGGACCCCAGGGTGCTGCTGCTCAATACCGACGATGTTTTTGACGAGGAGTTCTATCGGACGGTCGAATCCGAGTTCTCCGAAACGCTACGCTCGTCCAGCGAGTTCCTCTTTTCCCACTTCATGAACCTGCCGATGAGCATCGAAGAATCGGTGCGGGACATCGCAATGACCTTTATCCTGGACCGGCTCGGGGTGCAGGTGGATGACGAAGATGAGATTCCGTCAGTCGTTGTCTACGTGATCAGCGGCGGCGCCTTGACCGCCCACGCCCAAAAGATACTTGACGGCATTAAGGAGCTGATCCACAGCAGTTTCAACGGCTCTGAGTCAGACCGGTGGGAAGAAACCATCGCCGACTTAGTCGAACGGGAAACGGTCATCATGCGAAAGGTGAATGAGCAGCAGATGGCGGATGCCCTGAAGAGCGACTCCCCCGATTATTTCACTCTCTGGGAAAGCCGCAACTGAGCCCTCCGGGCATTTCATTCATCGGAGCCTTGTAGGCCGGTCGGTCCTTTTCTGGCGCACCGCTCCGTCTCTCCCCTATAATTCCGATACCAAGCCACTAGCGGTGGAACCAAAGTTTTGCCATGGGAGCCACGATGGACCAGATAGGACTATCTATCAACACCAGGGGGGAAACCTCCGACGAAGAACTGGTCTCCATAGCCCAACTCGCTGACCAACAGGGTTATCACTCATTCTGGGCTGCGGAGTCTTGGGGCCGGGACGCTTTCACCGTATTGACCATGATCGCCTGCCACACCCAGCAACTGCGCCTGGCCACCGGCATCGTAAACGTCTTCAGCCGGACCCCAGCGATAATCGCCCAGACCATCGCCTCTTTGGACATCCTGTCCAAGGGCCGCGCCATCTTGGGGTTGGGCAGCAGCGGGAAAGCCGTGGTGGAGGGCTGGCACGGCGTGCCCTTCGATTCTCCTGTGGCGCGTACCCGGGAGTATATCGAGATAATCCGCCAGGCCCTGAGCGGCGCGCCCGTGAACCACCAAGGCAAATTCTACCGGATGGACCGGTTCCGCATGATCGCTCCGCCGGTGCAAGAGCGTCTGCCCATCTACATCGCCAGCTTGGGGCCGAAGAACCTGTCTCTGACCGGCGAGGTCGCAGACGGATGGCTGCCCGTCTGGGCGAACCGGGAACGGCTGCCCGACCTGCTGGAACAGATCAGCCTAGGCGCGGCCAAGTCGGGACGGAGCATCTCCGATGTGACCGTGGCGCCTTATCTCATGTCTTACACCGCCGACGGTACCGAGGACCTGGCCCACGGCGAGCGATTGCTGAAGGCCCACATGGCTTATTACATCGGCGGCATGGGTACGTTTTATTTCGAAAGTTTCAGCCGCGCCGGTTTTGCCGCCGAAGCCCAGGCGGTCCGGGACGCGTGGAACTCCAGAGACCGGGAGCAGGCCGCCGCCGCGGTATCGGACCGGATGTTGGAGAGCGTGGCGGTGTTGGGAGACGCCCAACAGTGCCGAGACCAGATGGCCAAGTTCCGGCAGGCAGGGATCGACATTCCCATCCTCACCTTCCCCCACGGGGCCGAACTGTCCGCGATCCACCGTACCATCAAGGCCCTTGCCCCCCAGGCCGTAGCTCAGTGACGGTCAAGATCGGCGTGATCTCGGACACCCACTCAGCGGGCAGCGGAAGAGACCTGCCGGCAAAGATTCTGGACGCCCTGAGCGGAATGGATATGATCCTCCACTGCGGCGATCTTGAATGCATTGGAGTACTGGATCTCCTGGAGGAGGTGGCCCCAGTGCTGGCGGTGCGGGGCTACGAGGACCCCGTGGAAGATGGGGACCGGCTCGCCATGACCACTCGGGTGGTCATAGTTGAAGGCGTGTCCATCGGCATGGTCCACGACATCCAGTGGCCGGGCCCCAAGATATCCACCAGCCCAGACGGCTCCGGGTTGGTGCTCCCCGATGGCAACGGGCGGGAGATCTTGGCCCGCAAGTTCAACGAGCCAGTGGACGTCGTCCTGTTCGGCGATACCCATGAGGAGTTGGTCATGGACTGGGATGGTGTCTTGATCATGAACCCGGGCAGCCCAACATACCCCGGAAAACGCCACAAGCGGGGTGCCCTGGGCACCATCGGCATGCTGGAGATAGACGGCGAAGACGCCACCGGCCGGATAATAAATCTGGAAGCATCTGGTTGATATTCACCGGAATGACCGGTTAGATGCAAAGCTCCGCCAAGACCGCTAATCCTGAGCTTGCCCTGAGCTTGCCGAAGGGCTGCTCGGGTAAGCATGAAATTTCTTCGGGAGGTGGTTCGAAGGGCCCAGGTTGAGCGATCGCCACCAACCTCTTGGTTTGCCTTCCAAATGCTGTAGGCGAATAACGGTACATAGTTT
>JADFPD010000126.1 GCA_022562475.1 Chloroflexota bacterium
AGTGGCCGTAGGATGCCGTAGCTTGGTAGATGGGCCGGCGCAGGTCCAGGTCCCGGATGATCGCCGAGGGACGCAGGTCGAAGTGTTTGGCCACCAGATTGTGGATGGTCTCGCTATCGACCTTGTTGGTGTCGAAGGTCTCCACGGCCACGGAGATGGGGGTGGCCACGCCGATGGCGTAGGACACCAGGATCTCGCAACGTTCGGCCAACCCGGCTGCGACGATGTTCTTGGCGACGTAACGGGCTGCGTAGGCAGCCGACCGGTCCACCTTCGTCGGGTCCTTGCCTGAGAAGGCGCCGCCGCCGTGACGGGCGATGCCGCCGTAGGTGTCAACCAGAATCTTTCGGCCGGTCAGTCCGCTGTCGCCGGCGGGACCGCCGGTGACGAACCGCCCGCTGGGGTTCACGAAGATCTTGGTGTCCGAGTCAAGCAGGTCAGCGGGGATTATCTCTTTGATAACGTGCTTGGTGATGTCCTTCTCGATCTGCTCGTTGGTGGCTTCAGGGTTGTGCTGGGCGCTGATGACCACAGTGTCGACCCGGGCGGCGACTCCATGATGGTACTCAACGGTCACCTGAGATTTGCCATCGGGCCGGAGGTAGGGAATGATCCCCTCTTTCCGGACCAGGGCCAGTTGTTCGACCAGGCGATGGGAAAGGCTGACGGTAAGGGGCATCAGCTCGGGGGTCTCGTTGCAGGCGAACCCGACCATCATTCCCTGGTCGCCGGCGCCGGTCTGGAGCATGGCTTCTTCGACCGCGCCGCCCCGCTGTTCCAGGGCGGTGGTGACGCCTTTGCTGATATCTCCCGATTGCTCCTGGATGGACACGATCACTCCGCAACTCTGGGCGTCGATGCCATAGTCGGAGTTCGTATAACCGGCCCTGGTTAGGGTGTCGCGGACGATCTTGGGCACGTCCACGTAAGACGTGGTTGTGATCTCGCCCATGACGACGACCAGGCCGTTGGTGACGGCGGTCTCGCAGGCCACACGTCCCATGGGGTCATCTCTGAGGACAGCGTCAAGAACTCCGTCGGAGATCTGGTCACAGAGCTTATCGGGATGGCCCTCGGTTACCGATTCCGAGGTCAGCAGGTATTTTGGGGATTCGTGGAAGAGCATCGGCATATCTGATTCTCCTGTCGTCGGCCGGGGCTGGTTAAGGCCCTCTGGCCGTATATTTGGTTTGTTGGGTTAGGTGCCTTCTTGCCAGCTTTCCTGGTATTTCTGTTGGGCGGCGGTGAGCGTGTCGATGCTGATGCCCATGGACTGGAGTTTGAGCCGGCCGATCTCCGCGTCCATGGCGGGTGGCACGACGTGGACTCCGATATCCAGCTTGCCCTTGTTCTGGTAGAGGTATTCGGCGGACAAAGCCTGGTTCGCGAAGCTCATGTCCATCACCGCCGAGGGATGCCCTTCAGCGGCGGATAGGTTCACCAACCGGCCATCGGCCAACAGATAGATCAGGCGTCCGTCTTTCATCGTGTATTCTTCGACGAAGGGCCGTAGCTCGCGGTTGGACGTGGACATCTCCTTCAGGGATTCGATGTCGATCTCGTTGTTGAAGTGGCCGCTGTTGGCGAGGATGGCGCCGCTGGCCATGACGTCCATCTGTTCCCGCCCGATGGCGTGGAGCCCGCCGGTGACGGTGATGAACACCTCGCCGATCTTCGCTGCTTCCATGGCGGTCATGACGGAGAACCCGTCCATCACCGCTTCCAGAGCGCGGACCGGGTTGGTCTCGCAGACGATCACATGGGCGCCCATGCCATCGGCCCGGGAGGCGACCCCCCGGCCGCACCAACCGTAGCCAGAAATCACTACGCGCCGCCCGGCCCACAGGATGTTGGTGGCCCTGGTGATTCCGTCCAGGGTGCTCTGCCCGGTGCCGTAGCGGTTGTCGAAAAAGTGCTTGGTCTCGGCGTCGTTCACGGCGATGACGGGGTACTTGAGTTGATTGTCGGCGGCCATGGCGGTCAGGCGGATAACGCCGGTGGTGGTTTCTTCCGTGCCGCCGATAACGTCCGATAGCAGGTCTGCATGTTTCGTGTGCAGCAGGGTCAGCAGGTCGGCGCCGTCGTCCATGGTCATTTGAGGCTTGGTTTCCAGGGCGGCTTCTAGGTGCTTGTAATAGGTTTTGTCGTCTTCGCCCTTGATGGCGTAAGTCGGGATTCCGTACTCCTGGAGCAACGCCGCGGCGACATCGTCCTGTGTGCTGAGAGGGTTGCTGGCGCAGAGTACGACCTCGGCTCCGCCGTCCCGCAGGGCGATGGCCAGGTTGGCCGTTTCACTGGTCACATGCAGGCAGGCCGACAGGCGCACGCCGGCCAGGGGCTTCTCTTTGATGAAGCGGTCCCGGATGATTTTCATGACGGGCATTTCCCTTGCGGCCCATTCGATCTTGTTGACTCCGTCTTTCGCCAGGGACAGGTCTTTTACGTCCCCTTTGGTCTGTTGTGATGCCAAGTCGTTCTCCTTATGTCAGGTCTCGAATATCCGGACCTGCATTATTTGATTACTTTTCCTAGATAGCTGTGTCTAAGCCACGCGGATTTTCCGGTTGATAATCCTAGGCGTCGTCACCGTAGGACGTCGGATGGCCTCCCGCGATCCAGGCGGGTGTTCCGTCCTCGATATTAAATAAGTTCTCCGTGGCATAACCCAGCGCCGCGGCCATCTCGCAGGCCAACCCGCTTCTGACGCCGGCGGCGCAGATGAATAGGACTTTCCTGTCGGTGGGTACCTCGTCAATACGGTCGGTCAGGTCGTCCACCGGGATGTGGATCGCCCCTGCCACGTGTCCGGTGACCCATTCGTCGTCCCGCCGAACGTCAATCACCACGGTCCCATTTGGGTCCGCTGCCAGCATGGACTGGCCTTCAGTTGAATCTACGCGGAAATACGGCTCGCCTGGGTCTTGTCTAGCCATGCGTATCCTCCTGGACCTCGCTGGTCCTAGCTTAAATATCTCCCCGTGACCGGGGCAAGTTTTCGTTTCAGGTCCTCCGGGATCTCCTCTTTCCGAGTGATTATCGCGTCCCGCAGGGCCGATTCACAGGGGCAGTCGCGTTCGCCGCCAAGGGCGGGAATCACCTGCCGCAATAATGCCTTGGACGTCTCCACGTTCTGCTGCAGATTGGCGATCACCATCTCAACCGTGACCGGTTCGGATGCTTGACGCCAACAATCGTAGTCGGTGATCCAGGCCATGGTGGCGTAACAGATCTCTGCTTCCCGGGCCAGTTTGGCCTCCGGAAGGGCGGTCATGCCGATTATGTCAGCTCCCCAGGAACGGTACATGAAAGACTCGGCCCTGGTGGAGAATGCAGGACCCTCCATGACAACCATGGTGCCGCCTGGGTGCACCGTGATATCCAAAGCCTGCGCCGCTTGGTGGACCACCTGGCTGGTATGGGCGCAGAACGGGTCCGCCATCGCCACGTGCACCACCACGCCGGTGTCGAAGAAAGTGCTCTCCCGCAGTCTGGTGCGGTCGATCAACTGGCTGGGAATCACCAGGTCCAGGGGAGCGAACTCCTCTTTAAGACTGCCCACGGCGCTCACGGAGATTATGCGCTCCACGCCCAGATACTTCAGGGCGTAGATGTTGGCTCTGGCCGGTATGTGGGACGGATTGAACTGGTGCCCCCGCCCGTGCCGGGGCAGGAAGGCGACTCTCACCCCGTCTAGGTCGCCCACGATGATCGTATCGCTGGGCTTCCCGAAGGGAGTTTCCACATCCACTGGCTCAATGGCGGTCATGCCGTCCATCTCATAGAGGCCGCTGCCGCCGATCACCGCAACTGTTGCTTTCTGTGTACTTCTCATCGGCTATCTACCGGCAGACCTGACCGCCAAGTCCAAGCTTTCGATGTATGGCGGGCGGGCGATTCCGGCCTCGGTGATGATTGCGCTCACGTATCTAGCAGGAGTAACGTCGAATCCCGGGTTCAGGGCCTCGACGCCTTCCGGAGCAACGGGAATGCCGCGGAATTCGGTCACTTCGCTTGAGGCGCGCTCCTCGATCTCGATCTCATCTCCGTTGTTTAAGCTCATGTCGATAGTGCTGATCGGCGCCGCGACGTAGAACGGGATGCCGTTCTCGTTGGCCAGCACCGCCAGGGTATAGGTGCCTATCTTATTGGCGGTGTCGCCGTTGGCGGCGATGCGGTCGGCGCCGGTGATCACACAGCCGATCTCGCCCCGGCGCATCAGCATTCCGGCCGCGGAGTCCACCACCAGGGTGGCTGGTATCCCAAGCTTCTTGAATTCCCAGGCGGTTAGCCGGGAGCCCTGCAGGAAGGGCCTGGTCTCGGTGTTAAACACCTTGAAGCGCTTGCCGTCTTCCCATCCGGCCCTGATCACGCCCACCGCCGTGCCGAAGGCGGCCGTTGCCAGCGCGCCGGCGTTGCAATGGGTCAGGACCGAGCCGCCGTCGGGCATCAGAACCATTCCGTGCTTGCCCATGCGGCGGTTGATCGCCTCGTCTTCTTTTTCGATGGAGACCGCTTCATCCACCAGCCGCTGTTTGATCCTCGATGTGTCGGTCTCGGAGTTGGCGATCGCGATCATGCGGTCAACGGCCCACATCAAGTTTACGGCGGTGGGCCGGGCGGCTTTTATCTCCAGGCCGGCCTCCTCCAGCTGCTTCATGAAGGTGTCTTTGTCTGAGATATCCAGGTCCCGGGCCGCCATGGCGACGGCGTAAGCGGCGGTGATGCCGATGGCCGGCGCCCCTCGCACCCGCATCGTTTTGATGGCGTCCACGGCGTCCAGATACCCGTGCGCCTCCACCATCACTTCTTCGGAGGGCAGGCGGGTCTGGTCAAGCAGCCTGAGTGTGCCATTGGCCCACTCGATGGGTCGGATCTCGCTCACCGGATTTGCTCCCAGGGTGTTAAACCGGATTATCTAGGCAGGCCCCTAAAATCGGAACAGGTTCCCGCTTGCCTTCACGGCAAGTCTCAAACATTAAAAAAGCTTCTCGATAGAGAAGCTCACGGATATACTGAGCCCCCTCATCTTTCGCCTGACGTTGTGAGCGCCAGACGCCGGAATTAGCACCGTATCCGCGTCCGCCGTAACGGACTAGGACCGGTTGCTAGGCTTCTTCGGGCCGTCCCCTCTGCCGTTCTGGATAAGGGTTTCTGAGTCGCCTTTCGATTTTTAATCGTGCCTTTGGGGTCGGGTAAATGTTACTAAGAGGCCGCCATCGTGTCAAGAAGAGACGCTCAAAACAGCCGTTCCGTGTCTAGGCGTGATTTACGCTCAACCTCGGTTGACATCGGCTTCGGAACGCCAACATAATACCCGCTAACTCATGGCGATTCCAATAGGCTGATAACGGATTCGATGACCGCACCTAATCTGCCCTTGCCCGGCGGGGACCTGGGCCTCTTCACGGACCTTTATGAGTTGACCATGTCTCAGGCGTTCTTGCGCCAGGGGATGTCGGCTGCTGCCACTTTTAGCTTGTTCACCCGCACCTACCCGCCCAACCGCGCCTATTTCGTTTCCGCCGGGTTGGAGGATGTGTTGGACTATCTCTCCAACCTGAACTTCAGCGGACGGGCCATCGACTACCTGCGGGCCACGGGTATCTTCTCCGATGACTTCCTGGAGTATCTGCGGGGAGTCCGGTTCACCGGCAGCGTTCGAGCTATTCCCGAGGGACGGTTGTACTTCACCGACGAACCGGCGGTTGAGATCACCGCCCCACTGATCGAAGCCCAACTTGTCGAGACCTTCATCATCAATCAGGTTAACCTACAGAGTATGCTGGCCACCAAAGCCGCCCGCTGTGTCTGGGCCGCCCAGGGACGGGGTATCGCCGATTTCGCCTCCCGCCGCACCCAGGGCACCGATGCCGCGCTGAAGATGGCCCGCGCCAGCTACATCGCAGGGTTCAGTTCCACCAGCAACGTGCTGGCCGCCAGTCTCTACGGCATGCCCCCAGCGGGCACCATGGCCCACTCGTTCATATCCAGCTTTCCGTCCGAATTGGAAGCCTTCCGGGCCTACGCCGAGTCGTTCCCGGACCGGACTGTCCTGCTTGTGGACACCTACGACACCATCACCGGGACCTGGAACGCTGTGCGGGTGGCCAAGGAGATGGAAACCGACGGCCAAAAGCTCATGGCCGTGCGTCTGGACTCGGGGGACTTCGACGAACTGAGCCGGAAGGTGCGGAAGATACTCGACGATTCCGGTCTGGACTACGTCAAGATATTGGCCAGCGGTGGACTAGACGAATACGAACTGGAGACCCTGGTCAAAAACGGAGCGCCGATCGACCTATTCGGTGTCGGCACCAAAGCCGGTGTATCGGCCGACGCCCCCTGGTCGGATATGGCCTACAAGCTCGTCTGTTTCGATGGACGGCCGGTGATGAAACTGAGCCCCGACAAGGTTTCTCTGCCCGGCGCCAAGCAGGTATTTCGCACCAAGGACTCCGGCGGAATGTTTGCCAAAGACATCATCGCCCTGGATAACGAGGACCTGCCCGGCGGACTACCGCTGCTGGAAGAGGTCATGAAAGACGGGAAAAGGACGGGCCCTCCGGCCAAGCTTGAAGAGGTCAGGAATAGGTTTCAGGAGGATTTTGCGGCCCTGGACGAGCGGTTCAAGGTGCTGAATAATCCGCCCCGTTTCCCGGTCGGCATCAGTGGAAAATTGGAACGCCTGACCGCGGAGGTGCGGGAGGAGGTTTTGGGGATCAACGTTTCAGACAGCGACTGATTGGTCCAATCACCGCAAATCCATCAGGTAATCCAAACGAGAGGCCCATCTATCCAATGAAGATCGCCGTGTGCATGAAATACGTGCCCATAATCGCGCGTATCCAGTTCGACTACGAGGCCAAAACCATCATCCGCGAAGGCGTTCCCTCTGAGGTCAACCCCTTTGACCTCTTGGGTCTGGTGCGGGCAGTCGAATTGAAAACCTCGCCTGATGACGAGGTGGTGGTCATCTCCATGGGGCCGCCGGGTGCCAGTGAGGGGTTGACCAACTGCGTGGCCCTGGGCGCAGACCGGTCGGTGCTGATCACCGACCGCGCCCTGGCGGGGTCCGATACTCTGGCCACCTCCAGGGCGCTGTCTCTGGCGCTTAAGCGGGAGAAACCGGACCTGATCATCTGCGGCCGCAACAGCGCCGACGGAGACACCGGCCAGGTCGGTCCGGAGATCGCGGAGCTCATGGGCCTGCCCCACATCAGCAGCGTGCGGAAGCTGGACCTGAGCGGTGACCGAAAGTCCGTAGTTGCGGAGCGCATCACCGACGAGGGGATCCAGACTCTGGAATGCGACCTGCCGGTCCTGGTCTGCGTCACCGAAGGGGTGGCGCCGGAGCTTTACCCCGACCGGGAACAGATGGCCCGGGCCGAGGCGATCTCCGCAGAAGAAGTGACCGCCGCCGACCTGTCCGCCGATCTGAGCCAGTTCGGGATGGAGGGCTCACCGACCTGGGTGGATGAGATACGGCTGGTGGAGCCCAACCGGCTGGGGGTCCTGCTGGAAGACGCCACGCCCGAGGACGCCGCCAAGCAGGCGGCAGACGCGCTACGTCAGCGCCTGGCCGAACTGGCCGCCGCCGACTCAGTCGGTTCTAGAAAGAGCGCCGCTAATGCGTTGCCCAGATACGCAAATAGCAAGGAAAAGAGCATCTGGGTGGTGGCCGAGACCACCAGCCGGGGCCTGGCCCACGTAACACTGGAGATGCTGGGCAAGGCAAGGGAACTGACGCAGTACACCAAGAGCGAGATCGTGGCGGTGCTTATCTCGCCCAATCCCGATGAATCAGTCGCGGAACTGGCCTCTCAGGGGGCTGACCGAGTGTTGGTGCTGGACAACTCGAAGCTCGGGCCGGTCTGCGGCATGGCGGTTGGCAACTCGCTGGCTGAAGCTGTCGTCAAGGAGAGTCCTTATGCAGTCCTTTTCGCTTCCACCGCCGATGGCCGCGACCTGGCGTCACGGCTGGCGGCGAGGCTGAAACTGGGGCTCACCGGCGACGCCATGGACCTGGAGATAGACGCCGAAGGGCGGTTGGTGCAACTGAAACCGGCCCTGGGCGGCAACGTGGTGGCGCCCATCTTGTCCAAGACCCTGCCCAACCTTGTGACCCTGCGGCCCGGACTGCTCACGCCCGCCGCGCCGGAACCGGGAGCCACCGCCGCCGTGGAGCAAATACCCGCACTCCCTTTTGACGGCCCGGATGTCCGGTTGCTGAAAGAGGAGTTCCAGGAAGACCAAATGGGAATCAACCTGGCCAAAGCCCCGGTGGTGCTAGGGGTCGGCATGGGCATCGGCGGAGTCGAGAACTTGGCCAAGGTCCAAGAG
>JADFPD010000127.1 GCA_022562475.1 Chloroflexota bacterium
AAGAACATGTTGAGCAGGCGGATGTGGCTGATACCGAGGGCTATGAGAGCTGCGGATGTGCAATTCGGGGTTGCACCGATTGTAGATAAGTTGAAGGAAACAGCCGCACCTCCTGATGTACCAGCTGAAGCCCTCGCGTGGGGCAGGGGGGAATTTAGGCAGGTCATGGTTTTCTACTATCCTGAACGAGAACTGACAGACGAAATGGTCGCTCTCGGAAATGCCACATGGCGATCTTTGCCAAAGAATTGAGCGAAAATTAACTGACCATAAACGGGAGTGAGTGCATTGGCCGTGTCAAGCCGAATCAGTGTTTCGCGCAACCAGACCAAAGACGCAGAGGCATCCGAACAGCTTTATTCCCGGCGTGTTTATCCACTGGACGCCCATGACTTGAGCGAGGAGCAGATCGCCGTCGCCTTCGCCATGACCTCCCGCCGGCCCGAGCCTTTCGACGAAATCGCGGAGCAGGTCAGCAAGGAGAAGGCGGCCGATTTCCACGAGCGTTGGGTGCTGGGCTACGGCCATGCCTCGGTGGCGGAACACGCCGTGGTGCACCTGGCGGTGGAGAACGTGTCCCGGCTAGCCATCGACACGCTTGAGGACAACCGGTTGGCGTCCTACACGGAGAAATCCACCCGCTACCAGGTGATGCCTGAGGACTACTACCACGTCCCCGAGGAGCTGGACCCGCATCCGGACCTTAAAAAAGTGTACATAGCGGCGTGCCAGGGCTTGTTCCGGGGGTATATGAAGCTGATCGATGGCTCGATGGATTACCTGAGGAAGACCACGCCGCAGAGGGACTCAGAGCGCGACGGCGGCTACAACCTGCGGCTGCGCCGGGTGGCCACCGACCATTGCCGGGCGGTGTTGCCGGCGGCCACACTGACCAACGTCGGCGTTACCGCCAACGCCCGCACCCTGGAGCACGCCATCGCCAAACTGATGTCCTCGGAATTGATCGAGGAGCAGCAACTGGGTGAAGCAGTGAGAGATCAGGGCCGGTTGATCACTCCCACGCTGATCAAATACGCCGACAAAGTCGACTACCTTGTGCGTGCGCCGGGTCTGCAACTGGAACGGGCCCGCAGGTTGGGCTTCCCTGGCGAAGAGCCGGCGCCAACGGCAGATGGTGTGGTGTCTGGGGCGAGGCCCCCGGAAGTGCGCCTGGTCCACTGGGACCGCAAGGGCGAAGAGAAACTGGCGGCGGCGTTGCTCTACCGCCAATCCAACATGCCATACGACGAAGTCTGGGAGCGGGTGAACGACCTGGGGCCCGAGTCCCGGCAGGCGATAATCGACGAGAGCGCCGCCGGACTTGGCCCCCACGACGCCCCGTTGCGGGAGTTCGAAGTCGTGGACTACAGCTTCGAGTTCCTGCTGGACTACGGCGCGTACAGGGAGTTCAAACGGCACCGGATGATGTCCTATCTGCCCCAACCGCTGACCGTGGCCCACGGCTACCGGATCCCGCCGGTGGTGGCCGAGGCGGGCCTGGAATCAGAGTTTGAACAGGCGGTGGGCCCAGCGGAAGAGGCGTACTGGAGGGTGCGGGAAGTTTCGCCCCTGGCGGCCCAGTACCTGGTGACCCACGCCCACAACCGGCGGGTGGTCAGCAAGTTCAACCTGCGAGAGTGCTACCACCTATTCAAGATGCGGACCTCGAAAGAAGCCCATTTCTCCATCAGGGAACCCATGCTGGAAGCCATGCGTTTGGCGGTGGAGGTCCAGCCCCAGCTCTTCCGGCACTTGAAGCTCCGCAGCTACCCGGACTGGTGGCCCCACCCGACCGGGGACTAGGGCCTATTCCAAAATCATCGACGACCTATGGTTGGGCCCTTCGACAGGCTCAGGACGAACGGGGAAACACTGCCCGGACTGGTGGCCCCACCCGACCGGGGACTAGGGTTCTATTTCAAAATCATTCAGACCTATGGTTGGGCCCTTCGACAGGCTCAGGACGAGCGGGGAAACACTGCCCGGACTGGTGGCCCCACCCGACCGAGGATTAGGCTCCGGTCAGTTTGGCGGAGACCTGGGCCAAACGGGCGCCCAAATCCCGGGCCTGGGCCAGGTCTTCTTTGGTTACTTCCCCCACGGCCGTTGCTCCGTAGTACGACCCCGAGCTGCGCATGCGCTCTCCCCAGGGCAGTCCAACCACCACCATGCCGCAGGCCAGCATCCAGTGGAGCATCTGCAATAGCGTCATCTCCAGGCCGGAGTGTTGACCTGAACCGACGGTGAAGGCGGCGGCGGGTTTTCCGGCCAGGGAGCCGTCTTCCCAGAGGTCGCCCTGGTCATCCAGCCACGATTTGAGTGAACCGGTGATGCCGCTCCAATTGGGACAGCCCAGCAGCAGGCCATCGGCGGTCAGCAGATCGGATTGAGTGGCTTCGGTGGCCCGCTTCAGATTGACAACGGCCCCGGTTGACTCCACGCCCTCGGCCGCGGCCCGCGCCAGGTCTTCGATGGCCGAGTTCTTGCGGTCGAAGAGGACCAGTATCGAGACCGGCGTCGAAACCGCCATCAGGGGTCCGAGCAGTCGCGGGTGAACCCGCAGTTAGGGCATGTGATCTTGCACTTCTGCTCGATCATCAGGCAGCCGCAGATCTCGCAGATCAGATCGTAGGAATCATCGGAAGCGGTCCCAAGGAACAACACGCGCACCACCCGGATCACATCCACCATTTACTACCCTGCTTGGGGTTGCGCGCATTATAGCAGCCAGGTATTTAGGCCCCCAAGAACGGTGGAGGAAAGATTGCACCGGAGTTTGGTGGGGGATTACCGGCCGACTGCGTAGGTCACCAAACGTGGGTTGGTCATGGACACCAGGTTTCCTTGTAGCACCATGTCGGTCTGGCGTCCAGCGGTACTGCCCGTAGTCAGTTCCACCTTCTCGAAGGCCATGATGGACTCCGGCAGTTGTAGCGACACCGTGCCCCAGCCCCGAGAATCTACGCTGATCTGTCCGACCCAAAGTTTGTCCTGGCCGCGCATCAACCAAACGTGGTAGTTGGTGGATGGGCTGGGAGGCTTCATGCCCGCGACCATGATCACTCCGCGGCTGCCGTCGCGGCTCACCAGCAAGATGCCCTGGGAAGTGCTTCCGGCGTAGGGTGAGCTTAGTTCCAGACGCACGCTGTCGGGCCGGGCCAACTCGTAGCTGGTCTGTTGGAGCTTCAGGACTGTGTCCATTACCTCGGACTCGGCTGCGGCGGCTTTGCTTATCTGAGCGGTCATGGTGGCGGCGTTGGAGTTGAGGTCCGCCTGCAGTAAGGCGTTTTCCCGCTTTAGGTCGTCAACCTCGTTGCTGATGCGCACATTCATGGTCACGGCAAAGATCACCAACACCATGGCCACGGAAGCGCCCAGGGGCACCAACATTCGGACCAATTTGCTGTCGAGCAGCCGGTCGCCCAAAGATGGGACCAATTGTGGCTCCGGGGTGGCCTGGACCGGCGGTTCTTCTCGGGAGATAGCCTGCATCAGCCGCGCCCGCAGGCCGGCGGGTGGGTCATGGGGGGTGACCGACCCGGCCAATTCGGCGGCGGCTGCCTGGAATCGGTCCACCGCGTCGCTGCACTGGTCGCATCCATCTAGGTGGTCCTGGATTCTTTCTTCTTCCTCCAAGTCCAAAGCGTCCAGGGCGAACGCCTCCAGCATATCTTCCGGATGACCGGAGCCGTGGTTCCCGCGCGGATTATTATTTGGTTTATTCGTAGCCATCGTTTTCCATTACGGTGCGCAGCTTCTGCATCGCTAGGCGCACTCTGGTCTTGATTGTGCCCAAGGGCTGGTCCAACCGCTTGGCCATCTCCGATTGGGAGAACCCCTCGAAGTAGGCCAGCATGATTACCTCGCTCTGAGATTCCGGGATAGTCGCCAGGGCCCGCATGATGCGTTCCCGTTCGAGAGTCTGCTCCACCTGCGCTTCGGTGGAAGCCCCGGCGGCGGGCAGCAAGTCCAGGGTCTCGTAGTCGGCGGGGTCGGTGTTGACGATCGTCCGCCGCCGCGACCGGATCACGTCCACGATCTTGTGGTGGGCCACACTCATGATCCAGCCTTTGGGCTTGCCGCGCTCCGCATTGAAGCTGCCGGCTTTCAGCCAGATGTTCAGGAAGATGTCCTGGGTGACCTCTTCAGCCAGGGCTGGCTGTTTCAGCATGAACATGGCAAGGGAATACACCGGCGTTTGGTACCTGATGTACAAGGCCTCAAGGGCGTCCTTGTCGACCTGGGAAACCCGCTGGATCAACTGGTGGTCGTCTAGTGACTCGTAGTCGACCACTGGTTTCTCCCGGCTCCCGATGTCCCGTTCCGAATCCGGCCGTCAGACATGCGTTTCATGCCCATAATTATATACGGCGGATTTTCCCGGTTGGATTCGACCATGGGCTCAGTTCAGCCTGCTGAGCGAAGCCCATAGGCCATTGATCTGTTCTTTTACTTGTTTGGCGTCTTCCGGGTCGCCCGCTTCTTCGAGGTAGCCTTCCAGTACCCCGATCGCCAACCGGTACTCCAACTGTTGGGCGTGGCACCAAGCCTGTTCTTGGTACAGCGACGGCAGGCCGGGACTGATGATCGCCATCCGCTGGATCACGCCCACGGCCTTGGTATATTCCTCGCTCTGCATGTAGACGCTCTTGAGATTGTTCAGCATCCGGAAGAGGATGTCGCGCTTGGTGGAAGTGGCCAGAAACTCGTCGGTCCATATCAGGCGTCCACCGGACATGTTCCGGACCAGGGTACGGCAGTCTTCGGATGAAAGAGATCCTCCGCCGTTGAAGGGGTCCAGGTATTCACCCGAGTCGTCCAGGCCGACGATGAAGTGGCCCGGCAGTCCTACCCCGGAGCATCTGAGGCCCAGGCGGCGGCCCACTTCTAGAAACAACAAGGATAGGGTTATGGGTATCCCGGTATGCGTCTCCAGCACGCGGTTCAGGAAGCTGTTTTCGGGGCTGTAATACTCGCCGGAGTTGCCGTGGAAGCCCACTTCGCCGAACAGGTAGCCGGCGATGGCGCCGGCCAGGTCCGCGGGAGCAGTCTCGTAGTTCACTTGGAGGGAGACCTGGGCGGCGAAGGCGTCCAGTTGGGCCATATAGGAGGGGACATCGATCTCCGGGTATTCTTCGCCGGCCAGATAGAGGGCCGCCAAATCCAATCGAATGTCCTCTTCGGGTTTCTGGACTTCCTGGGAAAAGAGCGTGCGGAAATCGGTTCTGCCGTGGGTGCTCATTTTTATCCAAAATCCGGCCGTTGAGGGGCGTATGCCGGGCCGGACGGAAATCGTTTTTACTTCGGTGCACAGTCGTCAGAACGGTCCAAAACCCGTGCTTGAGACCGCCGGGATTATATCATGGTTTACTTGAATATCCCGGCGGTTTACTCGGGTGGCCGGCGGCTCTGGATGAAGCTAATTCCTTGGCCTATCCCCTTCGTTGACTGAAGGTATTCGCCCATCTATACTCCATTAGCTTCTACATTGATGCAGTGAGCGAGGCCAGGTATGCCCCAATACGTAGTTGAAAGGCATCTGCCTAACTATACCGGCGAACAGGTCGCCGCCGCTGCCAAGCGCGCCAAGCAGACCACGTTGGCCATGACCCGCGAGGGCACCCCAGTCCGGTATATGCGATCTATATTCGTCCCCGGTGAAGACAAGTGCTATTGCCTCTTTGAGGGAGATACTGCGGACGTGGTGCGCCTGGCCAATGAAAGGGCTAATCTCCCCGTCGAAAGCATCAAAGAGGCTTTGTCTATCACCACGGAAGAGATCACTTAAGCTTTTGGTTCTGAAGCCCCGGCGCCTTAGCCCAATACTAGATTTTCCCTTGTACCCTTCAAGCAGATAGCCATTTAAGGGACGACCTATGGCATCTTTTTTCGCCTCCGTTTTTACGGACCTGGGACGCCAGACGTCCCCCTGGGGCCGGATGCCGCGCGACGAGGTAGTCGGCCTCCACGCGGAATACCGGTATCTGGCGGAATCATTGGCATCCCAACACGGCAGTCTCCACCGGAACTTTCAGGGCGACGGGCATCTTTTCATCTTCGAGAGCGCCGATGCGGCCCTTCAGTTCAGCCTGAAGCTGATCGAGCGATGGGACTATGGAAGGTCCCGTTCGACCGGCCGGGAACAGGCTCCTGACCTTCCGCTGCGTCTTGGTTGTCATTTCGGGGACGCAACACGTCTGGAAGGCGGCGACGCCTGGATCGGCCGGTCCATAGATCTAGCACGCAGGATCGCTGAAGCCGCGGGACCAGGGGCGTTGTTGGTCACTGAGAACGTGCTCGACGCCTCGGACGTTGCCATGTACGAGTTCCAGCAAGCGGGCGTTCATTCTCTGGAGGGTGACCAGCTCCCCCAAAGGACTCTCTACCAGGTCACATCGTCGGCGCAGGGCGCGCCCGCCGGCGCCGGAGAGCGAAACACCGCCGAAATATCTTTTCTGGCCGGCGTTGGTTACATCGGTACTGAGAAGGAGAATGGGGAAGAGGAGACCGGCTGTTACCAGCGGGCCTTGGAAATGAGGCCTGATTATGCGGAAGCCCACAATAATCTGGGCGTGGTGATGCGAGCCAATGGAGAAGAAGGCGTGGCGGCGGAGCATTACCGGCAGGCGATCAAGATCCGGCCTTGGTATCCGGAAGCCAACTATAACTATGCGGTCCTGCTGCAATCACGCGGGAACCTGAATGGGGCCGAAGACCGGTACCAAGAGGCGCTGCGCTTGCGCCCCGACTACGTCGATGCTCACTACGGGATGGGCAATCTGAAGCGGGCAGCCGGCGACGCCGGTCAGGCGGAATACCACTTCACGGAGGCGCTGCGGCTTAGACCGGATTATGCCGAGGTGCACAACAACCTCGCCATTCTACTGGATGACATAGGCCAGCCGGAACGGGCACAACAACACTACCGGGAAGCAGTACGGATCCAGCCCGATTATCCCGAGGCCCACTATAATTTTGCCCTCGCTTTGGAAAACGCCGGACAGCTGGAAGAGGCGGAAGCCTCTTACCTAACGGCGATCAGTCTCCGGCCAGAATACCCCGAAGCCCATAACAATCTGGCCATTTTGTTACAGGACAGAGGAGACCTTAGTCCGGCCGAGGCGCACTACTCTGAGGTGCTGCGGTTGCGCCCTGGCGACCCTGAGACCCACTATAACCTCAGTCTTTTGCTCCGGGCTCAAGGACGGGAATCCGAGGCAGACGATCACCTTAATACCGCCCATGAACTTGCCCCCGCCGACTGGTTTGGGACGCTGCGGAACGGCGGAGAAAGTTCGCGAGACGCAACGTCGCGACAGATGGATGGGCTCACACCTCGCGAGATCGAAGTCTTGACCCTGGTGGCGCAGGGCCGCAGCAACCAAGAGGTGGCGGACGAGCTATTCATCAGCCTCCGTACCGTTCCTCACCATATGACCAGCATCTTGACCAAGACCGAATCAGGCAACCGGACTGAGGCGGCCGCCTACGCCAACCGCCACGGCTTGGTCCCGTAGCCTCCCCTGGCCTCGCCCGGTCCGCTCCCGGCATGGGAACAAATTCCCATACGCCCAATATTCCCCGGGGTCAAAGTAGGGAACATTTACCGATGTCCGCGGATCTCTGCCTAATTATCATTCCACTACGCCGCTGAAACAGCGGAACCATCAAACGGGTAGGAGGAATCGAGATGACAGTTTATATGGTGGAGAGAGAATTAACGGGAATAACGATGGACCAATTGGGAGCGGCGCAGAATGCAGCGATCGAGACGTCGCAGAAGTTCACTTCTGAGGGTAGGGCGGTCCGCTATATCCGGTCCACCTTCGTTCCCGGCGATGCCCGGTGCATGTGCCTGTTCGAGGCCGACAGCCAGGACCTTGTGAAGGACGTGAATGAGACAGCCGGTATACCCTTCACCGGAATCGTGGAAGCCCTTGACCTAACCCCGTAGTCGAGCTGTCCGGCTAGTCTGCACGGCCAATCGCCCGGCGGAGAACTTGCTTCCCGCCGGGCGATTTTTGTTGTCCTGTGAAGGTCCGGCCGGTTTATCTACACTACCAGGCCGTCGAAGAGATCGTCCATGTCGGTGGCCTCGTCGATGGCCCAGATGGTTTCCAGGACCTGGTCGCACTGCATGTCCGAGAGCACTCCGGCGGCGAAACTGCGGAACTTTCCTTCCAGTTCTTTGTCGTCCAAGGGGTTGTTCTTGTGGCCCTTGGAGACCGCGGTGTGGGCCGTGTAGACCTTGCCCGCCTGGTCGGTGACGGTGATCCGGCCGGTGTACTCGGTCGGGAACTTTGCGGTGAATTCGGGGTCTTC
>JADFPD010000028.1 GCA_022562475.1 Chloroflexota bacterium
ACGAATACGTCCGCGTCTAGGCCGGGACGAGCCCGCTGGACCGCCACAAACGACACTTCGCGGGGTATCTCGGCCGGCAGTTCCGCTGCTCGTTGAACCCAAAGCCGATCGCACCGGAACAACCCGGATCGGCGCGCTTCTCGATCCTCGATCCATTTGTCCGGGTCAAAGCCGTCCCGCAAGGCGAGCCGCACGATCCCGTCGACCGCCTCGAAAGACGTCTGGTCTGCGTGGTTCGCCAGAAACCGCAGCTCCTCACGGATGGCCGACGTATCGTTGCCGACGACGCAATGTCGAGCGAGCGCGTTTGCATAGTGTCCGTGCGGGCACCAGCCTGGTTCATCGTCGTTCGCCGAGATGTGGCGTTGATACGGTCCATCTGATGGGGTCGTCAGGTTCGCTGCGATCAAAGACGGGAGGCTCTGTTTGAGGGACGAGAACATGTCGCCAATCCCGTCGTAGCTCTGCACCGCCATATTCCATCGTTCACGGCACTCGTCGAGTAATTCTTCACAGACGTCATGGCGGCCCGACGAGAATGCTACTTCGACGACGGCCTCCATCTCCTCGTCGGTTGCCTGCGACTTACGCGAAAGGAACAGGTTGAGTTCAAGCTCACGGCTGCGTGGGTCGCGATCGTGGAGTGCTAGCCACGCTAGTCTTGAAAGGACGCCCTCGGACTGACCTGCTTCTCCAAGGTTCGCGTAAATATAGTGGCGTTCCGTTGCTACCCCTATGAGGCCTTCCCCGAGCGCGGCCCATCCACTTGCGGCAATCACCTCAGCGACTTCTGTCAGGTTCCAGCCCGACGCCAGTGATTCGACACTCCAGTCCAGGGTGGCGGACGAAATGAGCGGCGTTGTATCTCCGTTCTTCGCGCGCTCCACCCATTCGTGCCGCCACCTCCAGTAATCGGGCGCGCGATTAGTGAGCCAGTCTATGACCTGAGGCTGAAGCGAGCGTGCGGCGTCCTGATGCTCGGGCAATGCTCGAACGAAGGCCAGAAGGCTCTCGTGAAACGCAGTCACGCCGGCACTCGAGCTCCCGAGGAGGTGTCGGATGGCCCCTTCCCCTTGCTCAAAACGAACGCGATCGGCGTTCCGAGTCAAACAATCCACCATCCCGTCGCGGGGCCATACCCATGGAAATCCGGCAAGCAGGTGGAGGAGGTCGTGCCATTCCGGGCTGATGTCGTGGGATGTGCGGAAAAGGTCCTTGACCCACTGGGGCACATTCAGACTCTCGTCCAGCCGGGAAAGGCTGCCCTTCTCGGCCAGGTGCTCCATCAGCTCCGCCGAGTGGAAACCCTCATGCTTGGCCACCGCCTCCAGGTAGGGGTAGCCCTCCACCAGCCGGGTGTTGTCCATGACGTTGCGCACGTAGCTCAGGGCGAACAGGGGCTCGATGCCGCTGGAGGCCCCGGCGATGATGCTGATGGTGCCGGTGGGCGCGATGGTGGTTGGGGCCGAATTTCGCATGGGGCGCACGCCGCCGCTCGTTCCGGGCCGGTTGTAGATGCTGCCATCCCAGGCCGGGAACGATCCACGGAGTTGGGCCAGTTCCGAGGACGCATGATTGGTCCGCTCTTGGATGTGTTGCATCAGGTCTTCCGCCATCTGCAACGCCTCGTCCGAGTCGTACCGGACCCCCATCTGTATGAGCAAGTCTGAAAAACCCATGACGCCGAGTCCGATGCGGCGGGTCTTCCTGCTCATCTCCGCGATCTCGGGTATGGGATAGTTGTTCATGTCGATGACGTTGTCCAACATATGGACGGCGATATCGATGGTCTCGTCCAGCCGTTCCCAGTTCATCACGGTATCGCCTCCGGCGATGGTCACCATCCGGGCGACATTGATGGATGCCAGGTTGCAGGACTCGTGGGGCAGCAGGGGCTGCTCGCCGCACGGATTGGTGCTTTCAATCTCGCCCAACTGGGGATTCGGGTTGTCCCGGTTGATCAGGTCCAGGAAGATCAGCCCCGGATCGCCGGTCTTCCAGGCCATGTTGGTCAGCAGGTCGAATATCTCTTTAGCGTTGCGCTGGCCGGTGACCTTCTTGGTGCGTGGGTTGATCAGGTCATACTCCTGATCGGCCTTGACCCGTTCCATGAAGTCGCTGTTCACGGCGACCGATATATTGAAGTTGCTCAGGTTCTGGCCGTCTTCCTTGGCCGTGATGAACTTCTCCACGTCCGGATGATCGACGTTTAAGATGCCCATGTTGGCGCCGCGGCGGGTGCCGCCCTGTTTCACCACGTCGGTGGCGGCGTCGAAGGCGCGTATGAAGCTGACCGGACCGCTGGCGATGCCGCCGGTGGACCCGACCACGTCACCCTCCGGCCGGAGACGGCTGAAGGAGAACCCGGTGCCGCCGCCGCTCTTGTGAATCATGGCGGTCTGCTTAACTTTATCGAAGATCGAGTCCAGGGCATCGTCGATGGGCAGCACGAAACACGCCGATAGCTGCTGGAGCTCCCGTCCGGCGTTCATCAGGGTGGGGGAATTGGGCAGTAGTTCCAAACGGTGCATCGCCATGAAGAACTTGTCCTCGGTTGCTTTCCGTTCTTTCTCGCTGGCGCCGTAGTTCTTGTCCGCCTGGGAAAGGTTCTTGGCCACCCGGCGGAACATGCCAACAGGGTCTTCCAGGATGTTGCCCTCCCGGTCCTTGGAGAGATAACGCCTTTCCAACACCACATTGGCGTTGGCGGTCAACTCCGTGGACCGCTCGTTGGTCTGTTGGGCTATCCCAGCGGCCTCAAGCGCCGATGATATACGCCGGCGCCGGTCTTGTATCTCTAAATCCATCCCGGAGTGTGTATCTGTTCCTTGGTGAGTGGCGGTCATTTCGATGTTCCTTGTTATTGTCGAAGGGCGGCAGACAGTCGGTCGAACCCACCCCGAACTTTCCCTTATTATGTAGCATTGGATGTCCGGATTATCGCCATCGAAATGTCAGCCCCGACGGGGAAGTGACAAGGCATTCAAGTGAAGAAATTCCGGTATGAAACACTACCTATATTATACTACATATATGGGTCTAGTTTATGTCGTATACCACATCATGTTGTGGTTGGTGTTTCCCAAACTACAAAAAGTGGTAGGCGAATTCTACTTCCGGGTTTCGGGCGAAGTCAATAGAATTTAGAGGAATATTGCGGTCTGAAATCACCGATTTTACAGGGTTGGACCGGGTGTTATCGTGAGGAGGATGAGCGGAGAAAGGGGCCGGAAAATCGCGGCCGTGTTTTTACAAATATCGGGGGAGAAGAGCGGAAGCACGACGGATTTTCGCCAAGACCACATGGACCGGAACAACATTGAAGGGCGGGTCTAGGACCCTCACTTCACCATCACAATCACCGTCTTTACAGAAGCACTTATCAATGGTCCGCTAGAGACGCTGATGGAATCTCCAGGCAATTCCAACTCCAGCCGATCGCCAAAGGAGACGATGCAAGGAGACTAAAGTTCGTATTCTTCGTCTTCGGCGTCCGAATTGCCCAGCCAGCAGGTAGCTAAGCTGGCCCGGGCGGTCCGGTCGATCTCTTCTTGAATCTCGGCGATGCGGCTTCCGGAAGCCATCTGGGCTGAGATCATGGCGCCCCTGGCGCCGATGGGGACCGACTCCGCCAACATCTGGTTCTCCAAGTCATGGACCTGGTTATTTAGCGTTAATAGTCTGGTCAGGGCTGAATACTGCAAGCTTCCGTTCATGATGGGGTCTCCTTGGCCGATAGATTGAATAGTGCTTCCGGATATCTACTTAGGACTACTCCTGACTGATCAGGCCTTGTTGACGGCTTTCGGTCTGCGGGCCGCCTGGACCTTTCTTTTCTGAGGTTTTCTTCTGCGTTGGGCGGAACTCCGCTTCCCTTCCCACCGACCGCCGGCGCCCTTTCTTAGGAAGGGCCGGTGGCATATCAAGAAGGGGCAACTGGGCATCGTTCCGCAGGTCCCGTACCGCTTCTTCGAAACTCTCTATGTCTTGGAAAGACCGGTAGACACTGGCGTAGCGGATATACGCCACCCGGTCCAGGTCCCTGAGCCGGTCCATCACCATCGTGCCGATCACGGTGGTCGAGACCTCCGCGTTTCCCAAATGTTGTAATTCGGCCTCTATGTCATCTACCATTTTGTCCAACGTCCGTGAGGCGACGGGCCTCTTGGTGCAGGCTTTCCTGATTCCTGATATAAGTTTTTCCCGGTTGAATTCCTCCCTCCGGTTGTCCTGTTTGGACACCATCAGAGGAGCGGCCTGGACCCTTTCATAGGTCGTGAACCTGAGTTCGCAGCTCAAGCATTCACGCCGTCGCCGGATCCCGCTCTCCACCACGCGGGAGTCGGTGACCTTGGAATGGGGATGGCCGCAAAAAGGGCAGTGCATATCTTGGTCGGTTTCTTAAACTTTTCTTAAATTCGTTTTAGATACTATATATAGTGTTATTGTTAACTAAACCTACTATCTATAGTGCTTTGAGTGTAAATACCGATGATTAACTTGTCAATCCCCATCGTTTTTCGTAATAAGCGTGGAGTTGGCGGCGGCCGTGTGTACAAAACACAAAAAAAGACCGCCCTCCGATTAGGAAGGGCGGTCAACAGATGATTCCCGGCGCCTGATTGGGGTGCTGTGATTAAGGGGGATTAGTGCGCTTAGGCTTCCGAGAACATTACTCTGTTTTTAATGGGCTCCCGGCCCGGTGCGGCGCCGCCACCGATGTAGCGTTTCCGCCTTTTTACCATAGCATATCCGGTGATTCCGGGAGCCTCTGCGCTGATGACGGATTTTAACGGAAAAAGCCCCGGTTTTTGTTGCCGGCCTGACGGCGCAAGAAACTTGGCACGTCCAGTTCTTCTTCCGACTGGGGAATGACGTCTTGGAGCAACCGCTCCAATTCGTCCTCGCGGAGTTGCTGGTTCTCCGCCATCACCGGGAATGACGCGGCCACCATGGTGATCTTGACCTCGTCGTCCAGTTTGGAGTCCCGGCAGGTGCCGAAGATGATGTTGGCGTCGGGGTCGGAGAGGTCTTGAATCACCCGGGCCGCATCCTGGACTTCTTGAAGGGTCAGGGTAGGACCGCCGGAGATGACGAACAGTATCCGGCGGGCGCCGTCCATGGAGATGTCCAGGAGGGGGCTCTTCGTCGCCTGGCGCGCCGCGTCCACCGCCCGGTTCTCGCCCTTGCCTCGGCCGATGGCCAGCCAGGCCTGACCGGCATTGTTCAATATGGTGCGAACATCGGCGAAATCGACGTTGATCTCACCAGGGACCGTCACAACTTCAGCTATCGCCTGGATCCCCTGCTGAAGGACGGAGTCGGCCATCTTCAATGCGTCTTCCCAGGTGTAGGTCTGCTCGCCCTGGGCGTTAAGTTGCAACAACCGGTCGTTATCGATCACGATCAAGGTATCAACCTGGTCCTTGAGCCTGGCGATACCCTCTTCCGCGTTCTTCTTCCGCAGATTGGCTTCAAAGGAGAAGGGCCGGCTGACTACGGCCACGGTCAGAGCGCCCGCCTCCTTGGCGATCTGAGCGATAACCGGAGAGGCTCCCGTGCCGGTGCCGCCGCCCATGCCCACGGCCAAGAAGACCATGTCGGCGCCTTCCAGCGCTTTTTCGATATCGTGGCGGCTCTCTTCGGCCGCTTGCCGCCCCAGGTCGGGATTGGCGCCGGCGCCCAGGCCCCGGGTCAGGTTCTGGCCGATGGCCAGCCGGTGGGACACATCGCACCTAAACAGGTGCTGGGCGTCGGTATTGACGCTGTAATACTCGACCACGGGGAGTTTGTCTTTGAACATGCGGCTGACGGCGTTGCTGCCGCCGCCGCCGATACCCATCACCTTGATATTGGGCGCTCCGGCATTGATCTCCTGCACCATTTCAAAGGTATTGTCTGCGTCTTTGGCGGGCTCCCAGGCTGCTGAGTTGTCTTGTACCATGCTAGGTCCTCCCATCTTCATCATCGATTTAATAATTGGAGTCTTTGGCGGACTCCCTTCGTTCGCTATTTCCAGGCTCGAATCGTTCCGGCTGATCTTATTGGGTCCGTTATCCGGGCGATTCCCGGAGCGCCGGCGCAAGTATTCGGCGTCGACGGCTAGATGCCGCTATCTCACTGCGGCCGCTTTTTTCCTGCCCAACCCCCATCGCCAAGATTTGCTACCCATTATCGATCGGCCTCCGTTCAGGGAAGACCGCGTTTCGCCCTGGTGTTTTATCCCCCAGAGGAGTAGCCCAACTGCGGCCGAGAAGGCCGGCTTTCTGAGCTGCGCCGGCAGACCGGCGATTCCCTCCGGATAGGCGATTCGGACCTGTCCTCCCAGGGTTTTCTGGACCAGTTCCGTCAGTCCAGTCATCTCCGCTCCTCCTCCGGTCAACACGATACCGGCGGTGGGGAATTCTCTGAGTCCGGACTGTCTCACCTTTAAAACGATCAACTTAATGAGTTCAAGCATCCTTTCGTGCAGCGGCTCACACAGGATTCGGCGGGACAGGGAATGTTTTGGCTGTCCTTGGAAACTTGGGATCACCACTTCTTCGTCGGCCGCGACCATATCCGGCATCACGCTGCCCCATTTAATCTTCATCTCTTCGGTCATGTAAAGCGGCGTCTTAAGCGCAACAGAAAGGTCGCGGGTTAACTGGCTGCCGCCGACGGGGATAACCGCCGAGTACCACGGCTGCCCCTGACGATAGATAACGATATCGGTGGTGCCGCCGCCGATATCGGCCAAGACAACTCCCAACTCCCGTTCGTCACCGCTCAAGGTCGCTTCAGCGGAGGCCAGGGAATGGAGCACCATACTCTTCACGGAGGCTTTGTTGGCCTCGATGACCTTCACGGTGTTCTTCAGAACGACGGCGTCGCCCATGACCACGTGGGCTTCCACTTCCACCAGGTTGCCGTGGAGACCCACCGGGTTGCGGATCCCGGACATGCCATCGACGTGGTAGCCGATGGGAATCACATGAAGCACCTCTTGGTTCGGGCCGACATCGGGGAAGGAGCCCCGCAGCAGGCGGTCCAGCAATTTTTTGGTGATGTCACCCACATCATCGGGGTTGTCCACCACCTCTTTAGTGTTCAGCGAACTCAGATGAGTCCCGGTAACGCTGGTGTAAACCCCGGTGGGCGCCCCTGTTCCGATGTAACGCTGGGCTTCCTCCAACGACGTGCGGACAGCTTCTTTGACCTCGTCGATATTCTCGATCCGGCCCTTTTGCATCCCTTGGGAGGTTACGACTCCGGTGCCCAGCACCTTCAGTTCTCCCTCGGTCCCCACTCGGGCCATGATGGAGGTAACTTTATCGGTGCCGATGTCGACCGCTGTATAGAACGTGTCTCTTGCCAACCTGTCACCTTCCTTATTGATGCCGTTTAAGCGCCGTGATTTTATTTAACTCCGATGGCGCGGGCGGCCCGCCTAGATCCGCTGGACGACCCGCAGCTTGGCGCTGCGGCTCCGCGGATTGGACTGGACCTCTTCATTCGATGGCTTTATCACCCGCCGGTTGATGATCTTTAAGCGCGGCGTTTGACCGCAGACACAAACCGGCAAACCAGGAGGACAGACGCAGGTGGCCGCCTCGCGGTTGAAAAACGACTTAACGGTGCGGTCTTCCAAACTGTGGTAACTGATCACCGCCAAGCGGCCTCCCGCGACGAGCAGTCCCAACGCCGCGTCCAGACCTCGCTCCAGATTGGAAAGTTCGTCATTGACGGCGATGCGCAGGGCTTGAAAAGTCCTGGTTGCAGGATTGATCCGCTGGCCGGGGCGGCGTCCCAGAACCCCGCCGACTATGGATGCCAACTGACCGGTGGTCGCCACGGGCCTCGCTTTAATGAGGGCCCTGGCGATGCTCATGCCCCGGGGCTCTTCCCCGTAACGCCGGATCAATTGACCCAATTCCCGTTCGTCATAGGTGTTGACGATCTCTTCGGCGGTCAGGTCCCCATCGGGGTCATACCGCATGTCCAGAGGCTCATCCATCTGGAAACTCAGTCCGTAACCGGGGATTTCCACCTGGCGGGAGGAGAACCCAAGGTCCAACAACACTCCATCAACTTCGGTGATCCCACGTTCCGCGGCCAGACCGGCCATCTCGGCGTAGTTGCCCGGAGCTGGCAGAAAGCGGCCGCCGAACCCGGCCAACCGGGACTGGGCTGTCGCCAGGGAGCGGGAGTCCCGATCGATTCCCAGCACAGCTTTAACCTGCGGATCAGCCTGGAGGATGGCCTGGGAATGGCCACCTTCTCCGGAGGTGCCGTCCACATAGACTCCGCCCTCTTGCAGCATCAACTGATGGACCGTCTCCATCAGAAGTACCGGCTGATGAGAGACAACAAATTCGCCATCGGGTCCATGACCGGTGCGGTCCATAAGCTCCGTTAGCCAAGAGTCTGATAGTTCTGCTGTTCTCGTCAGGATTGCCTGTGCCACCACCGCTCCCATCCGCCTTTTTCACCTAGGCGGTCACATCACTTCTTGCCGGCAACTGCTCTCGTTGGCAGCTATATCGCCAGGGGAACCGGCCCAGATCCATGAAACCCCATGGAAATATCCCATGGACCCAGCCGCCCGGCTGCCTTTACGCCGATACGATTGCAACTGACAGTACCAACTTGTAAACATAACCGTCAATGAAAATTGGCGTGAGTTTTAATAAAATCTTAAACTTATGTCAATTTTGGTCGTTTTATAAGAAAAGAACAAGGAACCTCACCCGCCCGTTGGCCCGATCTTCCGCCATCAACCGGTCCCAAGTCCGTCCGATACGGGACCGGGCGGCGGCCAATACCTCGACCCATCGGTAAAGGCGGTCCCTTGGTCATTTTCTGGACTTGTTATGGAAAGTCGCGAACGGGGGGTATGCTATAATTGTGGCTACCCGAACACACTGTGAAACTACATCTGCGCCCGGCGCTTGGCGCCGCGTTTAGTCTGCGGTTTGGATCGTTGGTAGCTCTGTCGATCGGGCGCATGATTCTTGGGCCGTTTTAAGCCCGGCCATGGCATGTTTACGGAGAGGAAAACCGTTGAACGTCACAAAGGACTCGGTCACAGCCACAGAGGTGACTCTAACCATTTCCATGGACGCCGATGATGAGGAACCGTATCTCAATCGGTCGTACAAAAGGGTTGCCAGCCGCGTCCGCATCCCTGGATTTCGTCCCGGCAAAGCCCCTCGATCGGTGGTCGAAAGCCACATTGGCAGGGAAGCGCTGGTCCATGAAGCCCTGGAATTCATGATTCCCGAGTCTTTGGACCAGGTTTTGAAAGACGAAGACATCAAGGCGTTCATGGAACCCCATTTGGAAGTGATAGACACGTCGCCCGTGTCTTTCAAGGCAGTGGTGCCTCTTGAGCCCGTAGTGGACCTGGGAGATTTCCAGTCCATCCGCCTGGAGCGGGAGCCGGTGGAAGTCACCGACGAACAGGTTGACCACGTATTGGAAGACCTACGATTTGAAGCGGCGCCTTGGGAACCGGTGGAACGCCCGTTGGCCTTCGGCGACCTGGTGTCCATGAACGTCAAAGGGACGATCGAAGGCGACGAGGTCATCGACGACAACGGGATAGACTTCATTCCCGCCATGGACAACAACCTACCGTTTCCGGGCTTTTCGGTTTATCTTGAAGGCATGACCGAAGGACAATCCAAGGAATTTGCGCTGCCCGTTCCCGACGATTACCCCCAAGAGAAATACGCGGGCAAAGACTGCAATTTCAGCGTAGAAGTCCTTGCCATCAAAGAAAAGAACTTGGCGGAACTGGACGACGAATTCGCCAAGGGAGTAAGGGAAGGATTCGAAAGCCTGGAGGCCCTCACCGACCACGTACGGCAGCGTCTCAACGACGAAGGTGAGGCCGCTGAGACCCGCCGCCTGGAGCAGTCCAGTCTCGAAGAGATCAAAAAGCTGGCCAAAATTGAGGCCTCAGAACTGGTCTATCAGCGTGAATTGGACTTAATGTACGAGGAACGCGAGAGGTCCTTGCGCAACCAGCGCATGGATATGGAACTCTACCTCAGTTACGCCGGCCAGACCGAGGAGGAGCTCAGAGAACAGATGAAGCCTCAGGCGGAGGAACGGCTAAACACGATGTTGCTCCTGCGAAAATTGGCGGACGTGGAGAATATCGAGATCTCTGACGAGGACGTGGAAGCCGAGATCAGCAACCTTATCTCTACCACCGGCGGCGATTCGGAAGCGGCCATGAAGCAGGCCCTAAACACGGACAACGCCAAAGAGTCCATCCGGTCGTCGCTGATGAACCGGAAGATCATGGCCAGGTTGGTGGAGATAGTCCAAGGATCAGGACCCGCCAACCCCGCCCCTGAAGAATCAACAGACACCACAGAGTCCGGAGGGCCCGAGGATTCCTCTGACTCCTCAGATGCAAACCAAGAAACCGGTCCGGAAGAAGAGTCTTCACCGGCCGAAGAAGCAACAGAATAAGGAGCGCACGCCGATGCAAGACCTTCCCAACGCCAATGGATTATTCGTACCGCAAGCCATGATTCCCATGGTCATCGAAACCACCCCAAGGGGCGAGCGGGCATTTGACATATATTCTCTTCTATTGAAGGAGCGGATCATATTCCTGGGCACACCCATAAACGATCAGGTGGCAAACCTGATCATCGCCCAACTGCTTTTCCTTGAAAGAGAAGACCCGGACAAGGGCATCAACCTTTATATCAACAGCCCGGGCGGCGTGATCAGCGCCGGCCTAGCGATCTACGACACCATGAATCTGATCAAATCCGAAGTCTCGACCATCTGTATCGGCATGGCGGCCAGCATGGCCACCATCCTGCTGTCGGGCGGGCAAAAAGGCAAACGATACGTACTGCCCAATTCCACCGTCCACATGCACCAGCCCATGGGCGGCGCCCAAGGACAGGCCACGGACATCGAGATCGCGGCACGGGAAATCATCCGGTTGCAAGACAAGATCCGCACCATGCTGTCGGAAAACACCGGCCAGACCTACGACAAGATCGCCAGAGACACGGACCGGGACTACTACCTCACCGCCGAGCAGGCGGTTGAGTATTCCCTGGTGGATGAGATTCTAAGCTCGAAAGGATCCAACGGAAACGATTCGTAAACGATTGAATTATCGGAATTGTGCGGGGTATGGGGGTGAGTGTGGCTAACGGTAGAAGTGGGTCCAGGCTTTCACGGTGTTCATTCTGTGAGAAATCCCAGCCCCGGTCAGATATGGTGATCGCCGGGGAGGGCAAGGCAGCAGTCTGCTACGACTGCATCCGCGTGCTGGGTCAAATGGTGGAAGAGGAAGCTCCTCGTCCACCTAAGAAATTCGAACCGTCCAAACCGCTGGCTCCGCGGGAGATCTATGCCAACCTGGAAGCCTATGTGGTGGGCCAGGAGAAGGCGAAAAAGGTCCTCAGCGTAGCGGTCTACAATCACTTTAAACGCATCTGGAACGGGCACCACCGCACCGGATCGGACGTCGAACTCCAAAAGACCAACATCTTGCTCGTCGGCCCCACGGGATGCGGCAAGACCCTCTTGGCCGAGACTTTGGCCCGCACCCTCGATGTCCCATTCGCGGTGTGCGACGCTACGTCTCTCACCGAGTCCGGATACGTAGGCGAGGATGTGGAAAATATCCTCCTCAGGCTTATCCAGGCCGCCGATTGGGATGTGAACCGCGCCGAACATGGCATCATCTACATCGACGAACTGGACAAGATCGCCCGCAAAGAGGGCGTGAACCGGTCCATCACCCGGGACGTGTCCGGCGAGGGCGTGCAGCAAGAGTTACTGAAGATAATCGAGGGATGCGTCGCCAACGTGCCGCCCCAGGGCGGGCGCAAACATCCCCACCAAGAGTTCATCCAGATCAACACCCACCAGATCCTGTTCATCTGCGGCGGCACGTTCGACGGACTGGAAGAGATCGTCTCCAGGCGGCTTGGGTCCGGATCAACTCAGATCGGGTTCCTAGCCGGCGGCCGCGACGGCGTGGAACCGGATGGCAGCTCGATGACTCAGGTGATTCCCGAGGACCTGTTACAGTTCGGCTTTATTCCGGAGATGGTAGGTAGACTGCCGGTGACCGTGGGCCTGGAGCCTCTGGACAAGGATTCCCTGGTCCGCGTACTTACCGAACCCAAGAACGCCATCGTAAAGCAGTATCAAAAGCTTTTCAGCATGGACGGGGTTGAGCTGGAGTTCACCGCGGACGCCCTCGATGCAGCCGCGGAGCGGGCATTAGACCACCAGACCGGCGCCCGCTGTCTGCGGTACGTGATCGAGGATACGCTCTTGGACGTGATGTACGATCTGCCCTCGCTGGATGGCGTAAAACGCTGCCTCGTGGACCGAGATTCGATAGAAGGCGATGCCTCGCCAGGCCTATTCAGTGACAAAGGCAAGAAGATCGAACTGCCGCCCCATCCCATCCAAAAGTCAGCCTAACCTTCGGTTTTCGCCGGGTCTTCCAGCATCGCCGCAGCTATCTGCCGGTCGAGGCAGAGTCCACCGGGCATCGACCCGGACAAGGGCGCTCCTGATGCGTCCAGCACCTGGCCACCTACGACGCCTATCTCTCCTTGGCTCACGGCCCGCAGGGTTTCGAACAGCAGGGACGGCTCCCTTCGGTATTGCTCCTTGCGAATGGCTTGAAAGAGGGCGTATTCCTCTCCCTCGGTTTTCTTTATCACGTCCAGGTCTTGCTCCCGTAACGACTCCCAATGCCGGTCGAACCCGGGCCCGGTTATCGGCACCGTGACGTAGGAGACAACGGGTCCCCGGTCCACCTCTTCGGTGGCCAGATGGACCATGGCGCCGGTCATGGCGGCCCTCGTCCGAATCAATTCCCAGACGACTTCCTGCCATGTGCCCGTGGGTCCGTCGGGAAGGGCGGGATGAAGGTTCAGCAGGGAGTACAGGCGGCACATCTCGCCACCCACGATCAGCATGTATCCGGCCAGCACGCAGATATCGGCTTCACTGCCGGCCAGCTTTTCCATCACCTGCTGATCAAACTCCTCACGGTGTGCGGAGAAGCGGCCTCCCATCTCTTTGCGAAATTTCGCTGACGAATGGGTGATCAGTGGAATGCCGTAGCCATCCACCAGGTTGAAAAACTCGTCTGACCCTTCGGCTTCGCCCCGCTCCCGGTTGCTGAAAATGAAGTTGATGCGGGCGTTGGCGCCGGTCTCGATCAGGCGCTCTTGCACGAATTTAAGAAGTCCCCGGGAACCTTCCCCACGTCCGGTGGAGAACCATCCGATATTCAACATCCTCAGGTCGACACCCTCCCCAACACTATTACCGGTCCATCATCCTAAATTCTACTCGCCAAATCCTTCATCCGGGTCATCATCCAGGCCGTTAAGACCGGCCTGAGCATCCACGGAACCGTAGGATTCTTTCAACTGGGTAATCTTTAATTCGGCGTTATTTAAGAGCTCGTTGCAGGTCTGCACCAGCTTCATTCCCTCCTCAAACCGGGAAGTTGCCTCGGCCAGGGTGAGCCCTCCGGCCTCCAGTTGTTCGGCCATCTCATTCAGCCGGCGAAATGAGTCTTCGAAGCTGCTGGTTTCAGCGTTTTCTTCGGGCGAGGAATTCTTGGGTTTGGCCATGGTCCAGACTCCTGGGGGGCGGTTGGTCAGAGACCCTTTCCCCGCCGCACAAGCATGCCAGCAGGGAGCGGATTCCGCAAGGGTCGGACGCTACAATAAAGGGGCCATTCCGCTGGGCTGTTTCGGTCTGGCTTTAGGTTTTGGCTTGGACCTTTGGGGGCCGGCACTCGGGGACTTCGGTCTCTGCCCCGGAGTGCCGAGGCCGGCCACTGCCGGAAGCGATCCGTCAGCCACCGTGATCTCCAGGACGTCTCCTTCCGAGACCTGCTTGGCGCTGGACACCACCTGCCCGGTATCCGGCAAGCGGACAATGGAGAACCCACGGCCCAACGTGGCCACCGGGTCCAAGGCGCGCAGGCGCAGGCCGAGACCCTCCACCTGCATCTTGCTCTTTTGCAGCAGCCTTGACGACGCCGATTGCACCATTCGTCCGACGTCATCAACTCTCCGGCGCATGGTTTGCGTGTCCGGCAAACCCATCTCCATGCGGCGGGTTATCGCTGTCAGTTCGGAACGCCGGCGAGAGTTCTGGTCGATCGCCGACCGGAATAACATGGCCGCGGTCATCTCCAGATTCCGCCGGAGCGCATAGGCGTCGGGGACAACAAGCTCGGCCGCTGCCGATGGCGTCGGGGCCCTGACGTCGGCCACATAGTCGGAGATGGTCTCGTCGGTCTCGTGGCCAACCGCGCTGACCACCGGCGTCTTGCAAGCATAGATAGCCCGGGCCACCACTTCTTCATTGAAGGGCCACAGGTCTTCGAGGGAACCTCCACCGCGCCCAACGATGATCACGTCGCAACCGCCCTCCCGGTCCAACAACTCCAGGGCCGCGGCTATCTTGGAGGCGGCTTCCGGCCCCTGGACGATGGTCGGAGAAAGCACCAGTTCCGTCAGGGGATAGCGGCGCTGCAGAACGTTCCGGATATCCTGGAAGACAGCTCCCGTGGGCGATGTGACCACACCCACTTTCTTCGGGAACCGGGGAAGTTGGCGTTTACGGCTGGTCTCGAACAATCCTTCCGCGGCCAGCTTCTGCTTCAGCCGCTCCAATTCGAGTGCCAGTTCCCCCACTCCCTCGGGCATGGCCAGGTCCACTATGAAATCGGTGGTGCCGCCCCTGGTATAGAAGGTAATCTTCCCGTGCGCTGAGACGGAATCGCCTTCGGATAGAAGTTCTGCCCCCTTCATTCCTTTGAACATGACACAGCGCAGCAGACTCTCCCGGTCCTTAAGGCTGAAATAGGTGTGCCCGGCGGAGGAAGCCCGGAGGCCGGAGACCTCGCCGACGACCCAAAGGTCCATCAACAGCGGATCGGACTCCAACGACTCCTTGATGTGGGAGGAAACTTGGCTGACGGTGTAGACAGCCACTGTCTAGCTCACGCGCTCGGTGTACTCTCCGGTGCGGGTATCCACTCGGATTATCGTCCCGGGAGTGATGAACATGGGGACATTGACCCGTAGGCCGGTCTCCAGGGTGGCGGGTTTGTTGCCGCCCTGCGCGGTATCCCCCCGGAAAGCCGGAGGTGTTTCGGTTACTTCGAGTTCCACGTGCGTAGGCAACTTGATGCTGATGGGGGTCCCGTTGTATAGGACCACCTCAACCATGGCCAACTCTTTCAGGTATTCCAGCGCGTCCCCCAATATCTCTTTGGTCAGGTCATACTGTTCGAAGGTTTCTTGGTCCATGAAGTAATAGAAATTGCCGTCGTTGTAAAGGTATTGGGTGGGCCGGCCGTCCACGTCGGCCACGGTAAACCCAGTGCTGTATTGCTGAAAGGTGCGCTCCACCACAGCCCCGCTCAACAGGTTTTTCATCTTGATGCGGGTAACCGGCGCCCTCTGCTGCATCTTGTGGCGCTCGTAACCCATGACCTCCCACGGCTGCCCGTCCAATTCGATGAAGAGACCACGGCTGAGGTCGCTGAAATTTATGGTCATTTAGGAGTCCTCCGGGTTTCCGGTGAAAACGGCCCGCCGCGATTTCAGGTGGAATTTCAACCGATTTATGGGTGGCGGCAAGCAACTAGAGTGTACCACTTGTCTGAATTCGAACGCCGTATCAGGCAGGCAAGACCGCTGCTTATTTGCTGGCCTTGCTCAATGCCACGGCCCCGTCTTCACGAAGTATTACTATGTCTTCGATGCGGACCCCGCCCCAGCCGCTCAGATAGATGCCGGGCTCCACGGTGAACACCGTATTCAACTTCAGGACGTCCGAAGACCGCGGGCCGACTCTGGGGTTCTCGTGGACCTCAAGACCCACGCCGTGGCCCAAGCTGTGGCCAAAGTTGTCACCGTAGCCGGCTTGGGCGATGACATCCCGGGACAAGTTGTCGGTCTCTTCGCCGGTCATCCCAACTTTCACGGTATTGATGGCCGTTAACTGGGCGCCCAGGACCGTGTCGTAGATCTTATTAAAGGTCTCGTCGGGTTCCCCAACGGCGATGGACCTGGAAAGGTCGGAGCAGTAACCACCAACTTTGGCGCCCATGTCGATCACGATTGGGTCGCTTTGTTTTATCACGTAGTCGGAGGGCTGATGGTGGGCCATCGCCCCGTTGGGGCCGGCGGCGACGATGGTATCGAAGCTGATAGCTTCGGCGCCGGCATCGCGCATGGCCGTTTCCATCTTCCAGGCCACTTCCCGTTCCGTCATGCCGGGGGTGATGGCGGGGCAGACCTGGTCCATGGCCTTGTCGGCGGCATCGATGGCCAACTGGAGCAAAACCAGTTCTTCTTTGTCTTTGATGATACGTTGGTTCTCGGCCAGTCCGGGCGCCGGAACCATCGAGACGTCGTTCAACGCGGAATCGCCCTTGATGGCGTCGATCAAGCTGTTGTACGAGGAGACCGTCATGTTTTGGCTTTCGAAGCCCACTTTCTTGACTCCGGACGCCTTCAGCTCATCGATCAGCCAGCCCCAGCCTCCGCGGACCTGCCTGACTTCGAAGTAGGGCGATTGATTGGTGGCCTGCTCGGTGTACCGGGAATCCGTGACCAAGATCGCGTTGGCCTTGGTGATTAGCAGATACCCAGCGGAGCCGCTGAACCCCGAAAGGTAACGCCGGTTTTCGGGAGTTGAGATCAGCACGCCGTCCAGTTCTTGCTCTTTGAACTGGGCAACGAGTCCCTCCACTCTTTCCTTCATCTGGACTCCTCTTTCATCTGGATTCTTCTTCGACGATCGCCGCCAAAACTCGAAGGGCCGATGTGTAACTTCGCCAACCAAAACCGGCGATCTGCCCTCGGGAGACTTCCGAGATCACCGAAACTCTGCGCCAAGGTTCCCGGGCCGAGGGATTGCTGAGATGGACCTCGACCACCGGCAAACGGCAGTCGATCAACGCGTCTTTCAAACTGAGACCGTAGTGAGTCAGCGCGCCGGCATTCAAGATTATGCCTTGAATCTTACCCCAATGTTCCTGGATGCAGTTGACCAGTTCACCTTCCACGTTGGACTGGTAGAAGAGGACTTCGACCCCAAGTTCATTGGCCACCCACTTGATCTCCTGGTTCACTTCCTCCAGGGTCTTGGAGCCGTATAGAGATGCGTCCCGGCGTCCCAGCATATTAATATTGGGACCGTTTAATATCAAGAAACTCGCCATGTCTCTAGACGTCCTTCCCAGTGGATGCCTGTTCCTCGACTTCGGAAACCTCCCGGGGCATCCGGCGGGCAGGTTCGTCAGCCCTGGGATGAAAGGACAAGTAGGCCGTCAAGGCTTCCTGCTTGGTCACATGAGTGTATATCTGGGTGGTTGTGGGGCTGGAATGGCCCAGCAGTTCTTGGATCACCCGGAGGTCCGCGCCGCCTTCCAGCATATGGGTGGCGAAGGTGTGCCTCAGGGTATGAGGATGAACGTCCGCCCTCGTCCCGGCCTCGGCTGAATACCGGCGCACCAGCTTTTCGAAGCTGCGCCGGGACAGCCTTTCGCCGTACCGGTTCAAGAATAGCGCTTGGGTGGGTTTCGACACCAATTCGCGCCGAGAATCATTGATGTAACGCCGCAACGCTGCCTCGGTCGGCCTTCCGAACAACACCAGCCGCTCTTTGGACCCCTTGCCCCGGACCAATATCTGATTACGGGAGAAATTTATGTCCGCCAGGTCCATCCCGTGGATCTCCGCCAGCCGGACCCCACAGGCGTACAACGTCTCCAAGATGGCTTTGTCCCGGATGCCGTGGACCGTTGATTCGTCTGGTGCGTCCATCAACCGGACGACCTCACGCTGGCCCAAGAAATCAGGGAGTGATTTGCCAACTTTGACCTTAAAACTTTGGCCGGACGGCACCGGGGTGGAGCGGAAAAGCCCCTCCTGGACCAAGAACCGGTAGAAAGCCCTCACCACCGTCAATTTGCGGGCAACGCTAACTCTGGCATAACCCTGTTGTCCGCCTCTCCCCTCCGTAGCCAACCACGCTAGGTAGCCACGCAGAGTCTGCCG
Source organism: Chloroflexota bacterium (assembly GCA_022562475.1). Taxonomy (GTDB): domain Bacteria; phylum Chloroflexota; class Dehalococcoidia; order Lucifugimonadales; family UBA3495; genus UBA9611. The sequence continues at coordinate 18,078 of JADFPD010000028.1, forward strand.
GTCCATGTCGGCCAGACTCAGTTTCTCTTCCGCCAGGTATTGCCGGAACGATTGCAGATCGGCCAGATATACCCGTTCCGTGTTCTCCGACAGTCCACGTTGGCCGCGGAGGTAGCGGGGGAAAGCCTCTAGATATTGGTCAAACTGGGTCAAGCCCTCATGACCGGCTTTGTCGAGGCTAGTCGCCAACCGGCGCCAGCTCTTCTGAGGTGTCTTCGCTTTCCGAATTTTCCAGTATGGCTTCCTGCCAAGTACAGGTGGTGCATGCCGCGTTGTTCCGGCCTTTTTGGACCATCATGCCTCCGCACTCGGGGCAGGGGGTGGACAAAGGGCGTTGATTCAACAACAGGTCGCATTCCGGGTAATTAGAGCAACCGAAGAACGAGCGGCCCCGGCCCTTAGCGCGGCGTTCCACGATGTCACCTCCGCAATTGGGCTTGGGGCAGGTGACGCCGGTCTTCTTCAAGATGGGCTTGGTTTTCCGGCAGTCAGGGAAACCGGTACAGGCCAAGAAACGTCCAAACCTGCCGGTCTTGATCACCATGGGTTTCCCGCATATCTGCGTGTGGTCGCACTTTGAGCTCCCTGCGCAGTCGCAGACCTCGTCGGTCTCCTCTTCCATGCGGACCGTGGGCATCGTTTCATCTGCTTTGATCAAAGCCTTCTGGAACGGCCCATAGAACTCGCTTAACATTGGCACCCAGTCCCGTTCGCCTCTGGACACATCGTCCAATTCCTCTTCCATCTTGGCCGTGAAATCCAAGTCCATGATGTCCGTGAAATACTCGGTGAGCAGATCGGTCACGGTGATTCCCAATTTCGTGGGCGTAAGCCGGTTCCGCTCTCGTTCCACGTAGTTCCGGTCAACTAGGGTGCCGATGGTCGGGGCATAGGTGCTGGGACGCCCGATGCCCTTCTCCTCCATGAGTTTGATGAGCGTGGCCTCGGTAAAGCGCGGAGGTGGCTCGGTGAAGTGCTGGTTGGCCTCGAGGTCGGAGCAAACCAAAGCGTCGCCTTCGGATAAGGCTGGCAGGGAGTTCTTGGCGTCGCTTTCCTCGCCGTCGTCCCGGCCCTCCATATATACGCTGCGGAAACCGGCGAATTTCAGGACCGAACCGGTGGCCCGAAAGTTATAAACAATTCCGGTGCCCTTGCAGACGGCGTCGATGTTCAGCGTGGTCGCCTCAGACCTGGCGTCCTCCATCTGGCTGGCCAGCATCCTCGACCAGATCAATGTGTAGAGATTCAGTTGCTCCCCAGACAGATAGTCCTTCAAGGATGCAGGGTCCCTTCTGATGGACGTGGGCCGGACGGCCTCGTGGGCTTCCTGAGCGCCTTTCGATGCCCTGGTGTAGGCCCTGGGTTTGGCCGGCAGATGGTCTTTGCCGTAACGGGCTTGGATGTATTCCCGGACCTCGGCCAGGGCGGAACTGGCCACCTGGGTGGAGTCCGTGCGCATGTAGGTGATCAGGCCGATCTGACCTTCGCTGCCCACGCTGAGGCCCTCATACAATTGCTGTGCCACGGCCATGGTTCGCTGGGCGGTGAAACGCAGTTTGCGACCGGCTTCCTGCTGCATGGTGCTGGTGGTGAACGGAGCGGAAGGCCGTTGCCGGACGTCCCGCTTTCGTACTTCGGCGACCTTATAGCCGGCGTCGGCCAACTCGGATTCATAACGCCGGGCTTCATCCCCTCTCGGGATGCTGATCCGGGCACGATCGCCCTTGACTGAATGCAGGGAGGCTGAGAACTGGTTCTTCTCGATCGCATCTGTGCCGGCTTTGCGCAACAGGTTGTCGATCGTCCACGACTCTACGGGAATGAAGGCTTCGATCTCCCGTTCGCGGTCCACGACCATGCGCAAGGACACAGACTGCACCCGGCCCGCTGAGGTGCCACGTTGGACCCGGCGCCAGAGCAGGGGGCTGATCTGATAGCCGACCAGACGGTCCAGGATCCTTCGCGCCTGCTGGGCGTTGACCAGCTGCATGTCGATCTCCCGGGGATTCCGGAAGGCCTCTTCCACAGCTTCTTTGGTGATCTCGTGAAACACGACCCGTTTGGGTGGCGTAGCCAAGTTTTGCCAGTCCGCCGCAAGCTGGAGGTGCCAAGATATGGCTTCACCCTCCCGGTCCGGGTCGGTGGCCAGGAAGACCTCTTTTGCCTCGTTGCCGGCCTTCTTGATCTGATTCAGAAGCGACTGCTTCTCTTTCATAATGACGTAGGAAGGCTCAAAGTCCTGCTCAACGTCGACGCCGATCTTGTTCTTGGGCAGATCACGAACATGTCCCTGGGATGCGGTTACGACGTAATTCCGGCCAAGAATCTGGCCTACCGTTCTGGCTTTGGCCGGGGATTCGACGATCACCAGGCTCTTGCCCGCGGAACTGGGCAGCTTGACGGAGGCCGACCTGGACTTGGAGCCCTTGGCTTTGGTGGACTTGCGCTTGGCCGTGGTCTTCCTCGCAGTTGATTTGCCCGCCGCTTTAGACGTTGTCTTTGTCGCTGCGCGGTTATTAGTTGTCATATACCGCCGTGGATTCTCGTATTCTGATGTAGTGCATACAGCCGACCTGTTTTATTTTTCCCTTTAACTCTAACATCGTGAGTGTACTGCTAACTGAGGCTATCGGAAGTCCGGATGACCGGTGAATGTCATCGATATGCACCGGAGCGTCGGTTAGCTTGCTAAGCAGCGCCTGCTCTTCCGGTCCGTCCTCTTCGGCAGTCGCGAAAGACAGTTGCTCGGGAACATCCTCCAATGCTTTTGATGCCTTTTTAGACGTCTGCGATCTTGGGGCAACGTCTGCGATATTTAACTCCTCCAATATATCGGTGATTCCCATCACCAGTTTGGCGCCTTCTTTGATCATCCGGTTGGTGAAATCGCTGGCCGGAGAGAAGATGCTCCCCGGAACGCAAAACACCTCGCGGTCTTGCTCCAGAGCATGGTACACCGTATGACGGGCCCCGCTTCCCTCTGGTGCTTCAACCACCAACGAGCCCAGCGCCATCCCGCTGATGAGGCGGTTCCGCCGTGGAAAGCTCCGTGAGTCGGGTCTTACGCCCAGTGGCTGTTCACTGACAACAGCGCCCTGTTCCTGAATTTGCTCGAACAGACCGGTGTGGTCTTTCGGGTACACCCGGTCTAGACCACCAGCCAACACGGCGATGGTCCGGCCTCCGCCTTCCAGAGCAGCCCGGTGGGCCACGCCGTCGATACCCAAAGCCAGCCCGCTGACCACCGTGATTCCAACTTTGGCCAGCCCGCGGCTTAAAACGGCAGCGGCTTCCCGCCCATATACGGTCGGGCTTCTGGTCCCGACGATGGCCACGGAGCGGTCATCGCTGGGCAACAGTGTTCCTTTATAGAAAAGAACTGCCGGCGGGTCAGCGATCTCTTTGAGCCGCGACGGGTAGTCCGGATGATTCCAGGTTACAGCGGTGACCCCCGCACGTTCAAGGGCAGCCATCTCGTCGTCAGGAGAAGAATTGTTCCTAGCAGCTACGATCTCTTGGGCCGGCCGGTCTTCTAATCCGGCCGCCCTAAGCTCTTGGTAGCTGGCGTTCCAGACGGTTTCGAGTTCGCCGAAATGGGATTCCAATCGGCGAAAGCGCACAGTCCCCAATTGCGGGACCCTGCTCAAAGCGACCCAGAACTTAGTATCGGCAGCGATGTTCTCTTCCATATTCGGGATTCTAGCACAGGCTAAAATCAGCAAACAACGGCTTCGGGTCTCTGTCAGGGGCAACAATAGGCCGCGCTCCCTAGCGCAGAGTCCAGCGATTCCGGCAACGGGGTGCGTAGCCGGATAGATACGACGATAGGCACGTTTATCAGGGTGGAAATTAAGCCCGAATTGATTGACAATGGAATCCGGAGGATGATATATTCGACAAGCTGTCTTACACGTGTAACCACAACCAAAATAGGTTGTCATTAACCGGCTTTCTCTGGATTTTAACCTTGACAAAGAGAATGTCGGGCCACCTCAGAGGTCACCTCCGACAATCGTCATGACATCTACGGCTACATCGTCACGTCCGCTGCACTTCCGGTCCCCATATTCCTCATTAATATCCGATTCTTTGCATATGGCATTTCGCCATCTCAGCCCAAGGTTACATCACGCATTGGCCCGATCGCAGAGCCATGAGGACTAGTTAATATGAAGATGCGCGACTTCGTAGTACGGTTCGCGGGCGAAGGGGGCCAAGGAGTCGTTACTTCGGCGGAGGGCTTAGCCCAGACGTCGACTTTGGTTGGCTACCATGCCCTGACTTTCGCCACCTTCCCGTCCCAGATACTGGGCGGCCCCACCTGGACCCAAGCCCGGATCTCCGTAGACCCCATTCTAGCCCCAGGCGACGATGTGAACGTCTTAGTGGCGTTCAACAAGGATGCCTACGATACTCACTACAAAGATGTCCGCGAAGACGGTGTGGTGATCTTCGATTCCACTGAGTTTCAATTAGAGGACGACGGCCGTAGTTTTGGCCTGCCCTTTGAAGAACTGGCCAAATCGACAGGCAACAACCGGGCCGCCAACATGGTGATCATGGGGGCATTGGCTCATCTGATCGACATGCCGCAGAAACACCTGGAAAGCTTCGTCGAAGAACGGTTCAACCGTGGACGGGACGGAGACGCCGAGATTATCAGGTCCAACATCGAGGCCCTGGGCTTGGGCCGCAAGCACATAGCGGAAAGTGGGTTTTCCCTCGGCGAATTGGCTCCACCGGAGAAGCCAAATTACGAACAATTGATGATTAAGGGCAACGATGCCATTTCCATCGGCGCCATTGCCGCCGGTCTCGATTTCTACGTCGGCTACCCTATCTCGCCCGCCACCACGATTCTTCTGTATATGGAAAGAAATTTGGTCGGCGAAGACCGGTTCGCCTACCAGGTCAGCTCTGAGATTGAATCGATCACCGCTATCTTGGGCGCGGGGTATGCCGGTAAACGGGCAATGACCGCCACCGCCGGTCCCGGTATCTCATTGATGAGCGAGGGCCTGGGCCTGGCATGGATGGCCGAGATTCCACTGGTGGTGGTGGACGTGCAGCGTGGCGGACCGGCAACCGGCCTGCCCACTAAGACGGAGCAGTCCGACCTTATGAGCTGCATGTATCCGGCCCACGGCGACGTGAGACTGCCCATCATCGCAGTCGGCACCGTCGAAGAGTGTTTCTATGGCGCGATCAAAGCGTTGGAGTGGGCGGAGAAATACCAAGGCCCAGTTATCCTGATGACCGAGATGGCTTTAGCCGAGCGGTCACAGAACATACCCAAACCAGATCTTTCCAAGGTAAAACAGGCCAAGCGGGAGGTATACACCGGTACCAACGGCTACCTCCGCTACGCCGGCCGCGAGCTTTCACCGATGCCCATCCCGGGCTCTCCTGGCGCCTACGTGGCCAATGGCAGCGAACACGACGACATGGGCGACACCACCCACTTGGGGGAGCGCCACGTGCAGATGACCGAGCGGCGGTTCAGCAAGATCAAGCTGCTGGAAGAAGACGAGTACGAAAGAGACCAGACGGAGCACTCTGTCGTGGTAATGCCTTGGGGCGGCAGCAAAGGCCCAGCCCAGGAAGCCTATATAACTCTAAAAGAGAATGGCGTACCGGTGGGCTGGTACTATACGATTTACCTGAACCCACTACCACCGAAGATGCTGGAAGAGCTAAAAAAGAAAGACCTGGTGATCGTTCCGGAGTTGAATTATCAGGGACAATTTTCCAGCATCCTGCGCTCGATGGGTGTGAAGGCGGAGTCGATCACCCAATACACCGGCCTTCCATTCAAGGGCCGCACACTGGTCGAAAAGATCACGGAGATGACGAACGCTCATCTGAAGGAGACGGTCAGGGTATGAGCAAGAAAAACCCTGAGTACGATTTCAAATGGTGCCCCGGCTGTGGCGATTTCGGTGTCCGGCGGGCTCTTGAGCTTGCTATGATCAACCGGATGGAAGAGACCGGCAAGCCCATGGAGAACAACGTCATCGTCGCCGGCATCGGTTGTTCCGGAAACATGGTCCACCTATTGGAAGGAAACCAGCCCTACGGGATCCACGGGATCCACGGCCGCGCACTCCCCATCGCCCTAGGCGTAAAAATGGCACAGCCCTCTCTGAATGTGGTGGTTGTGGCCGGCGACGGCGATTTCCTCAGCATCGGTGCGGAGCACATCGGACCGCAGGCAGCCCGAAACTTGAATATATGCGCCGTGATCATGGACAACGGTGTTTACGGCTTGACCAAGGGCCAGAGCTCTCCTACCACCCTTGAAGGCACCGTCACCAGTAGCACGCCATTCGGCAAGTTGGAATCCAAGACCCATCCGCTGGAACTATACCTGACAATGGGCGTTTCTTTCATTGCTTCCGGGTTCTCCGGCCAGCCGCGCCCCCTCTCTCAGCTCATCCAGCAGGGAATGGACCACCCGGGATTCTCCATCGTTCACATCCAATCGCCTTGCACGGCCTATAACGACACTTTCTTGGAATTAAAGGGCGACCTTAAGAACGGGATCCAGCCAACACTCTGGGATATTCCGGATGACCACGACACGTCAGACAAGGCGGCCGCCCATGAACTGCTGCAGCAAGGGGGCGTGCCTGTGGGTGTTATCTACCACGACACGGAGCGGGTCTCGTTGGACGAGAACGTGGTTAAAACCTGGGAGAAAGCCCGGCCCAAGACCATCGAGCAAATGATGGGGGCCTTCGAGTTCTAGCCCGCGCTTTATCAAGCTATCCAAAACGTCTCGCTGACCGGCGGGGCGTTTTTGCATCCGGGTCCGTTGCAACCTATTTTGGGAGATAGTGCATCTAACCCTTTGAGAAGAGCGCCACTCCGGCGATTTGACAACATCTCCAGGCGGTTGGTGTTGCCCATAACCGGGCCGCCAACTTAGAATGGAATGGGGGTGAACGATTTGTTTAGAGCCATAAAAAGATTCCTCAGGAAGGGGGAGTTCGACTGCGATGACGTGGCCGAACACTCCTCCGACTACATCGATAACGAACTCAAGGCCGACAAGCGATCGGCTTTCCAGGCCCACTTGAGCAAATGCGGGCCCTGCCAGGCATTCGTGGGGACATTGTCCTCCACCATCGGCTCTTTAGGAAAGCTCCCCGGCATCATTGCCCCGTCCGCGCTGAAGCAATCGCTATTGGACCGGATGCACCGGGAGAATTAGCCGAAGTTCCGCCGTTTCCTTGGCCCAGTCCTATAAAACGAAAATCCCCTGGATTCTTCCAGGGGATTTTCGTTTTTAACATCGGTCTGCCACCGCCTCAACTTCTAGCTGAGCTAATCTCATCCTCCAGGTCGCGGTACTTGGATGGGCATTTCACCAGAATGTTATCTGCGTGAAAAACCCGGTTGGCCCCGTAACTCCCTTCCAAGATGAGCTCGGAGTGGGGATTAAAGAACAGGTCCGGAAGCACGCCGGTATAACTGGCCTTCAGGGTAACGCCGGGTGAGTCCCCGTCATTGTCGGTGATCTGGAAGATGGAGTCGATGGAATTCCCATCCCTGCCAAACGTCCCTTCCACCAACCTGCCGGAAACCCGCAGCAATCGTCCGTCTTGGGCATCCGATCTGTCGTTGAACTCGCTAACGGTCAGAAAGTAGAGGGCGTTTCCGGGGAATGCCGCGTAGATCATGTAGCCCAGAGCCAGGACTATCACGGCGCTTAGGACCAAGAATCTGGTCCGGTTGGAGCGGGGCTGCGCCTCCTCTCCGAATTCATCCAAGGGTTCCGATCCTCTGTCGATCAAGACAGGACTTCCTTTCCCCCAATTGCGGCTTCCAAAGTTGGTGGCCAACGGACACCGGCCCAATCAACGGGCCTATCATATCATGGCGCTAGGCTCCCTGCCACTGCGAAACAGCCTCGAAATCGTAGGCACCGCACCGCCGGTCTGCCTTGCTATTCAAAGGCCCGTTAAGTAAAATCCCGGTAGTCCTAGACTCTCCAAAACGCCCCCCGAGACCCCTAGTGGAAACCACCCCAAACCAAGCGGTGACCGGCGCCGGTCCAGTTTCTGTCCATCGGGGCCATCTGGGTCCCTCCGGCTTAGATTTGAATCCAATTATCTCCCCCAATCGAATCATTGTGCGAACTTTCGCGCCGTGCGTGTTATCTCCGGCCGGTCCCGAGGCTTTGCGATGACCGCGCCGGCGACGGAGGCTGTGCAGGCTCGTTCCCTGGAGAAGAGCTATGGCGAGTGGCCGGTCCTCTGGGACCTGGACCTTTCGGTGCCTTGGGGCCAGACGCTGGTCCTGTTCGGCGCCAACGGGGCCGGCAAGACCACCCTGCTGCGGATCCTGGCCACCCACGTCCGAGCCGACCATGGCTCGGTTGCGGTGGCGGGCCACAATCTGCGCACCCGGCCCGAAGAAGTCCGCCGCCGCATCGGCGTCGTCGGACACCGCAGCCTGCTCTACGACGACCTGACCTGTCGCGAAAACCTGATCTACTACGGCCGTTTGTACGGCCTAAAGGACCATAAACCAAGGGTCGATGAAGTTTTGGAGAAGGTGAAACTGAGCAGCCGGGCCGACCACCGCGTGCGAACGTTGTCCAACGGCATGCAGAAACGGGCCGCCATCGCCAGGGCGATACTGCACGAGCCCGATGTTCTGCTCTTGGATGAGCCGGAAGCGGGCTTGGACCGGGAATCCGTGACCATCTTGGGCACGCTTTTGGCCGAGTGGACAGACTCGGGCCGCTCTGTGATCATGACCACCCACGACCTGGACCTGGGACTGGCTTGGGGGCACCGGGTTGGGGTCTTGCGCGGCGGCAAGGTGCACTTCCCGGATTCCGGCCCGATTGGGAACGGCAGCAGGGTCGGAGACATTGACATCCGGCAAGCAGTGGCCGATGCCTTGGAGGCCGGGAGGTGACGGGTCTGTTGGGTCCGGTCATGGTCATCGTCTGGAAGGACGTGCTCCTGGAATTACGGTCCAAGGACCTGGTGGTCTCTGTTATCGTCTTCGGCTTGCTGGTGGTTGTTGTTTTCAACTTCGCACTGAACAACACTCCAGGCAGGTCGGAGGAATTGGCTCCGGGCATACTTTGGGCCGCATTCGCCTTTGCCGCCATATTGGCCATGAACCGGGCTTTCGTGAGGGACCAAGAGCAGGGAGGGTTGGAGGGGCTGCTGATCTCGCCGGTGAGCCGGGACGCCATCTTCTTGGGCAAGGCGCTCACCAGCCTGATATTCATGCTGTTGGTGGAAGGCGCGCTACTGCCGATCTATGCGGTGATGCTCGATTTCTCGGCCCTGTCTTGGAATCTGATGCTGACCATCTTCTTGGGCACGCTGGGGTTCGCCGTGGTCGGCACACTGTTCTCGGCGATAGCCGTGCAGACCCGGTCGCGGGAGATCATGCTGCCCGTGTTGTTCTTCCCGGTGTTGCTGCCGGTGATCATCGCGTCCGTGGAGGCTACCACCCGCGCGGTGGGCGGGGAGACCTTCATCGGCCTGGGGCGCTGGCTCCCCTTGATCGTCGTGTTCGACGCACTATTTTTGGTAATATGTCCATGGGTTTTCGCATTCGTAGTGGAAGAGTGATCTAGCTTGGCAAATACCCAAAGCTTGGAGCGTTCCGGGAGCCTGGGGCAGCTCCCAAGCCTTAAAACATCCCTGGCGGTGATCACCGGCGTCATGATGCTGGTGGACCTCTACTTCATCTTCATGGTCGCGCCCACGGACTCGGTGCTGGGCCACGTGCAGCGGGTCTTCTACTTCCACGTGCCGATAGCGATCGTGTCGTTCCTGGCGTTCTTCTTCGTGTTCATCGGCAGCTTGATGTACCTGATTAAACGGACATCCAAGTGGGACGCCATCGCCCATGCATCGGCCGAGGTGGGCGTCGTCTTCGTCACCCTGGCGCTGCTGACGGGCATCATCTGGGCCAGGCCGATCTGGAACACCTGGTGGAC